>CACXHB010000091.1 GCA_902767315.1 uncultured Eubacteriales bacterium | reverse complement strand
GTAGATTCTGTAGCTTCATTATATGACATTTATGTCCCATAGTCAACGGAAATTCCACGTCCTTTTATAACAATTCTCCGCTCAGGCACCCGCCGCCGTCAGCGCCTGTTCCAACAGCCGACAGGTGTTTTCCGAAACCGGGGTCATAGGCAGCCGCATGCCCGCCTCGCACAGGCCGCGCATGCTCATGGCCTGCTTGATCGGGCCGGGGTTCACTTCCGCCCCCAGGGCCTGCAGAAGAGGCGCGATTCTGCCCATTACCCGGCGGGCGGATTCCAGGTCGTCCCGCAGCATGGCGTGGGTCAGCGCCGTCATGGCCTCCGGCACCAGATTCCCCGCCACGGTAATGGCTCCCCGGCCGCCCTGGGCCATGACGGGCAGGATATTCATGTCGTTGCCGGCATAGACGGCGACGCCCTCCCCCACCTGCGCCAGCATTTCCGAAATATGCGCCGCGTCCGATGAGGCCTCCTTCAGCCCGCGAATCAGCGGATGCCGGGCCAGTTCGCCCATGAGCGCCGGCGAGATATTCACGCAGGTGCGGCTGGGAATATTATAGGCGATGACCGGCAGGCCGCCCGCGTCCGCCACGTGGAAAAAATGCGCCCGGATTCCTTCAGGCTTGGGCCGGTTATACCAGGGGGCGCTGAGCAGGATCCCGTCCGCCCCCAATTCCCGGGCGTTTTGCGCCAGTTCCATGGCCGTCCGAGTGGAATTGGACGCGGCGGAGACGATCACCGGCGCGCGCCCCGCCGCCAGAGAAACCGCCACGCTGATCAGTTTCACCCGCTCCTGAAAGGTCACCGTAGCCGCTTCTCCCGTGGAGCCCAGCACCACCAGCGCGTCCACGCCCCGGGCCAGTTGCCCCTCGATGAGCCTGTGCCACGCGCCGTAATCCACCTGATCCCCGGCGAAGGGCGTTACCAGCGCCGTCCCGCTGCCGTAAAACAGAGCCTCCGGCATATTCCCGGCACCTCCCGAAAAAAACTTCCCCGAGCCATCCTATTCTCGGGGAAGCGGGTTTTATTCGGTTTTAAAGATCGATGCCGGGATACCGTTCCAGCAGTTCCGTCTGCACAAGGCCCGCCCGTTCCAGGGTATGCAGGGCGTAGGGAGCCTTGGCTCGCACGTCCGCCCGCAGTTCCCAGGCGTCCAGGCTCTGCAGATATTCAAAGGCCAGCTTCAGCATATAACCGGCCACGCCCAGATTGCGCCAGCGCCGGGCAGTATCGAAAAATTCTACCACGCCCCGGTGGCCGTCTTTCCAGACCAGCACCTCGCCCGCCATGCCCGTGGGCGCTACGGTAAGGATTCTGCGGAAGCCTTCCCGGTGAATCATGGCTTCCAGCTGCGACAGAGACAGGGATTTTCCCGTGAATTCCTCATACCGTTCCATGAAATAGCGCTGTTCCCGCTCGTCCTCCAGCGCGTCCTGCACCACCACGCAGCCCGTGGGCGCTTTGGCCGGGAAGCCCTTCAGGGGCGTTCGGGCCGTGAGCCGCACCAGGCCGTCGTCATCCCGGAATCCGCATTCTTTGAGAATGGCCAGGGTTTTCTGATCCTCCGGGGCGCAATGGGCGTAGATGCGGGCGGGCCGTCCATCGGCGGCGCAAAGGGCCCGGGCCCGGGCCAGCGCGGCCCCCAGCAGCTTATACAGCACGCTTTCGTCCCCCGACAGATCCAGCCGCACGTGATAGGGCCGTTCCGGAAACAGACCGCTCCGCTCCTCCGGGGTCGCCACACAGGAACCCAACACCGCGCCGGAGCGCTCGTCGATCATTTCAAAGGCATTTTCCGGGGCCTGACCGCCCAATCCCTCCCGGGAGTTTCTCAGCATCATCCGTTTTTCGCTCCGTTTCTCCGCCTGTCGGTTCGCATTTACAATAATTTTATTATAAATCCTCCCCCGAAGCTTTGCAAGGCCGGTAAACAACAATTTACAAGGGCCGGCGTTTCACCGGCCCAGGAGTGCTCAGATCAGATTTTTTCCGGCTGCGTCCGCCGAAGCGAAGGGCCCGGGAAGGGGCGCGGGGCCCCGATGATTGCCGGCATAATCCCGGTCAAAGGAAATGGCCGTGCCGTCGGGATCCTCGAAACGCTGTTCCGGTTCAAAGGCATAGCCCAGGCCGTCGCTGGTGATCACGCCGTCCCGGAAATCGCCCATGAATTCGTAGAGGTTGGTATTCAGGAAATAACCGCCGTCCCGCTTTTCCAACTGCACGCGCACCGGATGCTCCCCGTCAATCAGGGCATGTTCCTCTTTTTTCCAGGAAACCGCGCCGTTGAAATAGGCGTTGCCGTCAATCCACACGGGCAGATGGGCGAAATGATATTCCGTCAATTTCCGCATGTCGGCGGGCTTGTCCAGGTCGAAATGGGCAATCCAGTCTTCATAAGTGGGATATTCGTCGAACACGCCGGTGCCCACCGTCTGATTGTCCGCCATCATAAAGCCCATGTCCTGCTTGACCTCGGTCTGGGTAACAGGCCAGTTCTGCACGAAGATATTGTTATAAATGCGGTTATCCCCGTGAAGGATGGTCATGAATCCCGCCACTTCCGTGCGATGGCGAATGTGATAGGGCGTATACCGGGGCTGATTGATTCCGTTTACAGTCATATCGGTTCCGCCGCCTACGGCGGTGAAGGCCCCCAGCATCAGGTTATGCACGCAGGCCACGCCCTGAGCGGCCAGGCGCAGGGAGGCCCGGGAGAGCATGATGTTGTTGTCGATCAGGGTGGGGCCGTGGCTGACTTCCACGAACACATCCTGGCTCATCATGCCGCCCTTTGCCGAAGCCACGGACTCCGGCGGGTTATTATCGTGCAAAAGGTTCTGGGAAATGCGGGTGCCCTGGGCCTGCCAGTCGCACCAGATGCCCATGGTGCAATGGTGAATGTGATTGCGGCGCATTACCACGTCGATGGCCGCGTGCAGTTTGATACCGGCGATTTCCGCGCCGCCCAGCTGCTGCATGTTGTTGATGTTGTAAATTTCGTTGTCTTCAATGAGGCTGAACACCGCGCCCATGCGGCCCACGATGCCCGTCTGTTCGCAGTGGTGAATTTTGCACCGGCGCACGATGTGGCCGCCCACCTTTTCCTTCAGCCAGCCGTGATACTGGCCCCGGCAGACGGCGTCCCGCTCCATCTGAGTGGGGCTTTTCACATGCTTGCGGGTAAAATAATGATCGTTTTCCGGGTCCAGATATTTCCCCAGGGAAATGCCGCAGCACTTGCTGCCGGAAATATCGCAATCCTCGATGATCCAGCCCTTGGACCAGTGGGGGCCGATCATGCCGTCCTGATACGCCGCGGGCGGCGCCCAGGTGGTGGCGGCCTTGCTGACCCGGAAGCCGGAGAAGGTGATGTAATTCACGCCGGTTTTCGAGGGCATGAAGCAATTGCGGCGCACGTTGATTTCCACCTTTTCCTCATTGGGATTCTTCCCCTGGAAATTGGCGTAAATCACCGTCTGATGGTCTTCCTGACATGTGTACCATTTATAAACGGACCATTCCGGCTTCCAGGAGGGGGCGTAAACCTCGCCCCGCAGGCATTCCTCCAGGGTTTCGGTTTCATACAGCTGCCGGTCGTTCAGATAAACCGCGCCGGTATGCCGCACCAGGGGCGCAAAATACCAGTCCCCGCCGACGATGGTGGTATAGGGATTATACCCACCGAACACGCCGTTGTCCACCCGGCAGACCCAGGTATTGCCCTGGTAAGGTTCCCAATTTTTGATCTCCTCCGCGCCGGTAATCAACGCGCCCAGGGGTTCCTGGCTGCGGTACACAATGCGCGCGTCCGCCTCTCCCGCAAAGATGGGGTCCACCGATTCCCGATAAATCCCCGGGGCCACGATGACCTCATCGCCGGGCCGGGCGATTCTGGCCGCGTCGTTGATCCAGCGAAAGGGCATTTCCCGGGTACCGCAGCCTTCCCGGCCGGCGGCCTGATTCACATAAATCTTCATAAGCGCAACCTCCCGATTGGATGGAAGCGGACTGCCGTTTCCGACAGCCCGCCTGACAGAATGAATCGATTTTTACAGTTTCAGAACATCCTTGATGTACTGCCGGGAAATCTGCGCGGAGCGGAAGTTGCAGATTTCCGGATTGTCCAATTCCACGCAGAGCACGCCGTCATAGCCGTTTTCCTTCAGGGCCTTGACCACGCCCTTGAAATCCACGGTGCCCAGACCCAGGGCCCGGAAAGCGCCCATCTTGCCGCGGCCGGGATCGGAGGCAATGTCGTGCGAGGGATCCACGTCCTTCAGGTGCATGTAGCCCACCCGCTTGCCATAAGTGCGGCACAGTTCCACCGGATCGATGCCCGCCAGGGTGGTATGGGCCGTATCGATGCACAGCTTCACATATTTCGGATCGGTATTGGCCACGAAATAATCGATGGATTCCCGATTGAAGACGTAGGTCATGGCGTGGGGATGGAAGCACAGCTCCAGGCCGCGCTCCGCCGCGTATTTGCCCAGCTCGTTGCAGATGGTAATCATGGCGTCCACGCCGTCCTTATGGAAGACCATGTCGTCGAACACTTCGGGCTCCACCGGCGCGTCGTCGTCGGTATGGTCGCTCTTCTTGGGGGCTTCGGGACGGGGCACGGAGCTCTGGCAATTGAACCAGGTGCCGCCGATGGCCGCCAGCCAGTCCAGCTGCTTTTTCGCGATGGCAATTTCCTTTTCAATGTCCGTGGAGAAGTGGCCGTAGACGTTTACCAGGGGCAGATCATACTTTTTGCAGATTTCCTTGCAGGTTTCGGGGGTGATAAAGTCAGAAATAAAGGCGAAATTCTCGGCGCAGTCGTAACCCAGATATTTGATCTCCTTCATGGACTGATCGAACATCTTGATTTTCGCCTCGTCGGGGGTGTTGGGGCCGGCCAGCATCCAGGTCCATCCAGTGTAAGCAGTCTTCATTTTTTTCTCTCCTTTTTCTGCCGGGGGACTTTCCCGCCGGCGCATTGTTTTTATTCGTCCAGAATTCCGTGCATGGGGTTGTTCTTCATGGGCATGGTGCGCTCATATTTGGTCTTCAGGGAAAGAGCGCGGCCTTCCCGGGAGCTCTTGCCGAAGCCGGTGAGGATTTCCAGCACGTGATGCTGCTGCTGCGAATTGGCCCGGAAAGGACGGCCGGTTTCGATGGCCTTGCACATGTCCGAAAGGCCCAGGGCCCGGCTGTTTTCCCGGTAATCGAACATCAGCGGCACTTCCCGATAGCCCGGATAGGGATCGTTCATGGCCGCCTGGCGCAGGGCGGGGTCGCCCATGATGCGCATTTCCTGGTCCTCCGGCCGGAACAGGCGAATGGGGCCGCCGAAGGTGTTGGGGTCGGGAACCAGCAGGGTGCCTTTAGTGCCGAAAATCTTGAAGTCCGCCTGCTTAAAGGGCGGGTAGTACACGTCGAAGGTGGTGAACAGGGTGGCGATGGCGCCGGAGGAGAAGCGCATCTGTCCGGTCAGATAGGTATCCACATCCACCTGAATCTTTTCGCCGTAGTGGGGCTGCGAGGTAATGGTGCGCTCCGGGAAGGAGGCCTTGGTAAAGCCCTGAAGGGCGTCCACCTGGCCCAGCAGATGCACCAGCGCCGTCACGTAATAGGGGCCCATGTCCATCATGGGGCCGCCGCCCCGCTTGTAATAAAATTCCGGGTCGGGATGCCAGGTTTCGTGGCCATGGCAGATCATGGCGCACTCCGCGCCGATCACATCTCCGATCACGCCGTCGTCGATGAGCTTGCGGCAGGTCTGAATGCCCGCGCCCATGAAAGTATCCGGTGCGCCGCCCATGTGCAGGCCGGTTTTCCGGGCCAGTTCAATGAGCTCGTCGCCTTCTTCCATGTCCGCCGCCAGGGGCTTTTCGGAAAACACGTGCTTCCCGTGCAAAAGCGCCTGCTTGGTCACCTCGTAATGCTCGTAGGGCCGGGTGATGTTCAGCACCACGTCCACCTCCGGGTCATTGAAGGCTTCGTACATGTCCTTATAGATTTTCGGCGTCGCACATTGAAATCCCTTCTTTTGCTGCTCTTTTACAAAAGCAACGCCCTTTTCCGCTCTTTCGGGAATCAGATCGCACACGCCGATGAGGCTGACCTCCCGGAAGGTCTCTGTCAGGTTTTTCAGATAGATGCCGCTGATGGCGCCCACGCCGATCATTGCTACCTTAATCATGTGTTTTCCCCTTTCTCCCTTAATACAACATCACCACGGCCTTTGCGACCGCATAAATCAGAAGAATGCCCCCGCTGACCGCCGCGAAGGAGCGGGGCAGCCAGGTGTTTTTCCGGCGCATGGCCTGTTCATAGCCATGCTGGGCTACCAGGGTGCCGACGAGCAGCGCGATCATTATGCCAATGATGGCCAGCTGCTGAATCAGCGCCTTGGAAAGCCAGTAGATTTCTCCGCTCAGACCCACGCACAGGCGCACTGCGCCATACACCGTCCAGGCGGCGAAGAAAGCCATGACCAGATTCACCAGGGCGTATCCATAGGCCAGGGCCTTCCGCGCTGCCTGGAGGCGCGCCGCGCGCTTTCTCTCAGTAAGGTTCATGTTGAAAAATTCGTTCCTTCCACTGACTCTGAATCCGCTTCAGGTCGTCCAATGTGCCCTTGCGGGCGCCCTCCGTTTCAAAAATGGGCGCGCCCTTGGCAAAGGCCTGCATCCGCCGCATGCCCTTCTGGAACCTGCGATCCGCCCTGCGCCGGGCGCGTTCCATGCGCCGCTCCCCCGCGCCCCTTTGCTGCATGCGGGCGATGCGCCGGGCATGGGGCAGGCACCACCGGGCGGGCACGCTTTCCGTATCCAGAATATAGCTGAGCTCGTCGGTTTCCCTTCCCAGGAAAAGCTGAATGCACCGCTGCGAATAGAAATACGCGCCTACGCTCAACAGCCCCAGCAGCAAAATGGCGATCAAAAGTTCCAATCCCAGCATGTCGGTTTCCCCTTTTCTATTTTATCAGTTGCGGTAAACGCCGTCCAGCGTCAATTCCTCCGCCCGGTGACAGGCCACGAAATGCCCCTTTTCCAATTCCCGATACGCGGGCCGTTCCTTGGCGCACACGTCGCACTTATAGCGGCACCGGGGATGGAAATAACAGCCCGAAGGCGGATTGGCCGGGTTGGGGGTTTCCCCCTCCAGCAAAATTTTTTCCTTTTTCAGCCGGGGATCGGCAATGGGTTTTGCGGAAAGCAGCGCCTCGGTATAGGGATGCAGGGGCCGGCGGAAGATGTCCTCGCTGGAGGCCTGTTCCACCATTTTGCCCACGTACATCACTCCCACCCGGTCCGAAATATGCTGAATCACCGAAAGATCGTGGGAAATGAACATATAGCTCAGATTCAGCTGGCTTTGCAGCCGCTGCAAAAGGTTAATCACCTGGGCCTGCACGGAAACGTCCAGGGCCGAAACGGCTTCGTCGCACACGATGAACCGGGGCGTGGTGGCCAAGGCCCGGGCGATGCCGATGCGCTGGCGCTGACCGCCGGAGAAGGCGTGGGGATACCGCTCCAGATGCCGGGGGTTCAGACCCACCAGATCCAGCAGCTCCTTCACCCGTTCGGTAATTTCCGCGCCGGACAGGTTGGAATTATACCGCAGCGGTTCGCCGATAATGTCCCGAATAATCATGCGGGGATTCAGGGACGCATAGGGATCCTGAAAAATCATCTGCATATCCCGGCGGGTCTCCCGCAGCTGATTTTCGTTTAATTGGAACACGTCTACGGTTTCGCCGTCCCGCCGGACAAAATTGCACACGCCCTCGGTGGGCTGTATCACCCGCAGAATGGCCCGGCCCAGGGTGGTTTTTCCGCAGCCGGATTCCCCCACGATGCCCAGGGTTTCCCCTTCCCGCACGTATACGTCCACATCGTCCACCGCGTAGACGTCGCCCACGTGCCGCTTAAAAAACGAAGAAGTGATGGGAAAATATTTTTTGACGCCTTTTGCGTCCAGCACCATTTTTCTTCTCTCCATGCCGCTTGCTCCTTTCTTTCCCGTTTTACGGCCTGCGGGCTTCGTCCAGCATGCAGCGCACCTTGTGCCCGTTTCCGATGTCCACCAAGGGCACATCCTGCACATTGCACAGCCCGTCCACCCGCTTTTTACAGCGGGAATAGAAGCCGCAGCCCGGTTTCATATTCATGGGATAGGGCACCGTTCCTTCAATGACCTCTAATTCCGACTTGGCCTTGCGGGTAACCGAAGGAATGGATTGCAAAAGGGCGATGGTATAGGGATGCTTCGGGTTATGGAACAGGGTGTCCACGTCGGTATATTCCACCACCCGGCCCAGGTACATCACGGCCACGTCGTCGGACATTTCCGCGATAACGCCCAGGTCGTGGGTAATGAAGATCACCGCCGAATTGAATTCCCGCTTCAGGTCGTTCATCAGCTTGAGCACCTGGGCCTGCATGGTCACGTCCAGCGCCGTGGTGGGCTCGTCCGCAATGAGAATCGCCGGGTTGCAGGAAAGGGCCATGGCGATCATCGCCCGCTGACGCATGCCGCCGGAGAGCTGATGGGGATATTCGTTCATGCGCTGCCTGGGGTTATTGACCCCTACCTGCTCCAGGGCGTGCAGCGCGATGTCCCATGCCTTTTTCTTATTGGGCTCCACGTGGAGCATGATGCCCTCGCACAGCTGATTGGCAATGGTATGCACCGGAGAGAAGGCCTTCATGGGCTCCTGAAAAATCATGCCGATGTCGCCGCCGCGAATGGAGCGAATTTCTTTGCCGTTCCGGGGAAGCTTCACGATGTCGATGGGCTTTTCCAGGGCCACGCCCCGCTTCTTATGCAGAAGAATCTGCCCGGTGACCACGCCCGGATGGGGCACGATGCCGATGAGCGCCTGATTGGTGACGGATTTTCCGCAGCCGGATTCCCCCACAATGCCCAGGGTGCGGCCTTCGCGAACCGTGAGATCCACGCCGTCCACCGCCTTGAGCAGGCCTTCATTCATCTGAAAATGAACCTTAAGGTCCTTGACCTCCAACAGGACGTCGTTTTTTCTGGTTTCGGCCATTTGCTCTCCCTCCTTATTTATACGGGTCGGCCGCGTCGCGGAAGCCGTCGCCAAGGAAGTTGTACATCAAAACCGTAACGATGATGAAGGCGGCCGGAATCAGCAGCCAGGGCTTATTGGCGATTTCGGAAATCTTCTGCGCGTCGGTAAGCAGCACGCCCCAGCTGATGGCCGGCTCCCGCAGGCCCAGCCCCAGGAAGGAAAGGGACGTTTCGCCCAGAATAGACTGGGGAATGGAAATGGTCATGGACACGATGATGTAGCTCATCATGGAAGGAATCATCTGCCGGAAGATGATGTGCCGGCTCTTGGCACCGTTCAGACGGGAGGCCGTGACGAAATCCTCTTCCCGCAATTGCAGAATCTTGCCGCGCACCACCCGGCTCAGGCCCGTCCAGCCGATGAGGGACATGATCAGCACCATGCCCAGATAGGTCTGTATGGTGGTCCAGCCCCGGGGCAGCGCCGCCGCCAGAGACATCCACAGAGGAATGGTGGGCAGGCACATGATAACGTCGATCAGGCGCATCACGATGGTATCCACAATGCCCCCCAGATACCCCGCCAGACCGCCCAGGGTCAGGCCGATAATGAAGGTGAACAGAATGGACACAAAACCGAAGGACAGGGAGATGCGGCTGCCGTAAAGACAGCGGGAGAACAGATCCCGGCCCAGCGCGTCGGTACCGAAGAGGGTAATGTTGAAATTCGCCCGGTCCAGCCCTTCGCCCTCAATGCCGAAAAGATGCACGTCCGTCTTAAACAGGCCCAGCAGCTTGTATTCGTCCGCGTGCACGAAAAACTTCACGTGGTATTTCTGGCTGGTGTCCTCTACGTATTCCCGCAGCCAGGTTTCCTGGTTGATTTCGCCCTTTACGCCGTAAATGTACGGCGCACAGAACTTGCCGTTTTCGTCCCGCCAGTGGATGACGGAGGGATGAAAGCCCTTCAGCTCGGTATAGCGATAATCCGGCAGCGCAGGGGAAAGAAAATCCGCGAAAATCGCCATGAGATACAAAAGAATCAGGATAGGCAGCGCGATCATGGCCAGCTTGTGCTTTTTAAATTTCCACAGCATCAATTGCCATTGGGAGGCCACCTCGTAATTGGTCTCTTCCTGTTCGTAGGCCCGTGCGTTCTTTGCTTCCTTTGCCATTTATTCCACCACCTTGCCAAAGCGAATTCGCGGGTCGATCAACGAAAGCAGAATATCCGAAAGCAGCGATCCGGCGCAGACCATCACGGCGGTAATCAGCAGAAAAGAGCCCGCCAGGTACATGTCCTGGGTAATCAGCGCCGTATACATCATCGGGCCGCAGGTTTCCATATTGAACACCTTGGAGACGATGGTTTCGCCGGAAACCAGGCCGGCGAAGGTACCCGCCAGGGTCGAAATCTGGGGAATGATGGCCATGCGCACCGGATATTTGAACAGAAGCCGCTTCTCCCCCACGCCCTTGGCCCGGGCGGTGGTGACGTACTGTTTGCCCAGTTCGTCCAGCATCATGGCCCGGAAGGTGCGGATCATGCCCGCGGTGTTGGCAATGCCGATAACCAGCACCAGCACCGCGAACCGGGGCAGCATGTCCATGACCTTGCCCCAGCTCCAGGGGGCCATCTGATATTCGTAGGAAAACATGCCGGAAATGGCGATGCCCGTGTGGTTATAGACCTCGTAAATCACGAAAATCGCCAGCAGAAACCCGGGTACGGACATGCCCAGGAAGCCGATGCCGGAAACGATGTAATCCCCCACGGAATACTGATGGGTGGCGGAATAGATGCCGATGGGGATGGAGACAAGCCAGACGAAGATCAGCGTCATGAAGGAGACCGCCAGCGTCATGGGCAGGCGTTCCTGAATCTTCACCGCCACCGGCATGTCCCACTGGAAGGAATTGCCGAAATCCCCCCGGGAAATAATGCCCCAGATCCAGTCCACATATTGCAGATACACGGGCTTATCCAGGCCGTACCGGGCCTTCAGCGCCGCGATTTCATCCGCGCCCACCTGAGTGCCGGCGGATTCCTTCTGACGGATGTAGGTGGTGAGATAATCTCCCGGCGGCAGCTGGATGACTACGAAAATAATGACCGATATGCACAAAAGCAATGGAATCATCTGGAGAAGGCGTTTCACAATATAGGATAACAGCATCCCCTTCCACCTCCAAATTCGTTATTCTCACATTTATGGAACGGAAGGGAAGGAAGTTCCTCCCCTTCCGTTGTGCGGCCACCGGCCGCGGAAGCAGATTTATTCGTTGATCCATAGATCCTCGCCGGCGCGGCAGTCGTCCAGGTTATAGCCGCCCTCGGTGGGGAAGTTCATGATCCGATTGGCCACCGCGCAGGGCTGCACGATGTCCTGAACCGGCATGATGGCCAGCAGATTGTCCTTCAGAAACTGAATCTGCTTCTGGTGAGTCGCGTCAATTTCTTCCGCCGCAACGCCATAGCAGGAATAGAGGTAATCGTTAAACCATGTGCCCAGCAGTTCGCTGGGTTCTTCGCCGGTGGCGCCCTGATTCAGCCAATAATAGTAGTAATTGGCTGCCATCTTATAGGGCTGATAGTCGGCGGTGCTCTGAATGTAAACGGGGCCGTGGGAGAAGTTGATGGACATCTGCAGATCGTTGGCATACTGCAGGGTATCCATCAGGTCGTTGTCCACAAACTTCATCTTGATGTTCAATCCGATCGCCCGCAGATATTCCGCCACCAGCACGGCCGTGGGCTCGTAGGTGGTCATCCACTGGGAATAGGCCAGCTCGATTTCGCAGGGCTCGCCGTTGGGATAGGTACGCCAGCCGTCGCTGCCCTTGGTCATGCCGATGCCGTCCAGCAATTCGCCAGCCTTCTCGGGATTGTATTCGGTAATGGTGTAATTGTCGCCGGGCACGCCAAAGCCGAAGTACACGGAATCGCAGATTTCCGCGTTGTCCAGGGCGTAGGCGATGGCTGCGCGGAAGTCGTATTGATTGACAACGCCGCGCCAGTTTTCGTCTTCATAGGTGAAGTTCATGTACAGGTCCGCGCCGGTGCGGTGCAGAAGGGTCTTGGTGACGATCTTGTACTTGCCGGCTTCCGCGCCCTGGGCGAACAGGCCGATCTCGTTCAGGGGAATCCACTCATAGGTGTAGTCCACTTCGCCGCCCAGAATCTTCACGGCGATGGCTTCCTTATCCACGCAATAGGTGGAGGTCATGTAATCCACGTAGGGCAGCTGCTGGCCCTGGGCGTCCACCTTCCAATAATAGGGGTTGCGCTCAAAGGTCGCAGTGGAGCCGTCCATGGACACGGTCATCCAGGGGCCCAGGGTGGGGCAGCCGATCTGGTTGGCGGCGGCGCAGTCCCAGGCGGTATTGTCATACAGTTCGTACAGAGAGAACCACTGATCCAGCGAATAGCCGTTGGCTTCGCACTTGGCGGTGAGCTCGGCCTCGTCGGCGGTTTCGATATGGAAATCCTTCATGTAATGGGCGGGCGCTACGAAATAATCATATACGCCATTGGAGGCGCAAAGGAGAATAAAGCCGGGATAGGCGCCGTCAAAGGTGAGTTTAAAGGAATAATCGTCCAGCACTTCCAGGGTGCAGGGAGTGCCGTCGGCCTTGTTGCCGGTGCGCAGCATGGTGGGCCAGACGGAGGTCAGCTGCTCATTGCCATGATCCTTTTCGAATTTCCAGGCCACGTCCTCGGTGGTCAGATCTTCGCCGTCGGACCATTTCATGCCCTTGCGCAGATAGAAAGTATAGGTGGTGAAATCGTCGGAAACTTCCCAATCCTTAAAAACGTTTCCGTAAAAATCTTTTCCTTCGCCGGAAACGGACTCGATGGCGAATTCATTGAGAATGCACCACAGCCAGCCGTCCCAGGTGGCGGAGTTACGGACGGACTTCATGGTTCCGCCGTATTTGCCGATCTGATAATCCGTGAAATATTCCGCGTAGCTTACTACGCCGGGGGCTACTACCAGGGGTTCTTCGGGAAGGCGTTCTGCGACGGGGGGAAGTTCCCCGCCTTCAACTTTTGCGTCCAGCATCGGGGCCTGGGTGTAGGTCGTTCCCTCAGCAAGGGAGGGGGTCGTCAGCAGTGCAGCAACGAGTACAAGGACCAACAGCATGCTCAGTTTCTTCATTGGGACACCTCTCCTTTTCGGGTCTGCGCCCTGTTTCTGGATTTGCCGGATGACCTCTCTCCTTTCAATAAAAGCGCCCGGCATCGTCGTTTGCGGTCAGGTGCAGGCCTTATGTTAATGGTAGTATAATCGTTTCGTTTCTGTTTGTCAATAGCAATTAAACGTTTCATTCCTGATATATTTGTATTTGTGCGTCATTTTCTAACATAAATTTACCAATTTGTTTATTAGATGCACACCAATTTCCCGCGCCTTGACAAGCGGCCGCCGGTTCTTATAATGAATAACAGAAACCACAGAAAGGGGCGTTTATTCCATGCGCGAATTGAAAATCGGCCGGGTGTACCGGCATTTCAAGGGAGATTTTTATCTGGCGGAGGCCCTGGCCCGGGACGCGGACACCGGAGAAGTCTGCGTGGTCTATCGCAAGCTTTACGGCGACGGCGGGCTATGGGTGCGTCCGCTGGAACAGTTTCTAAGCCCGGTGGACCGGGAAAAATATCCGAATGCAGACCAGGAATACCGGTTTGAATTGCAGGAAATCGCAAGCGCAGCCGGGCATTGAGCCAGCAACAGCCTCCGGAGGGTTCGTCCGCTTAAAATTAACATCATTGGCGTATAATAAAATGAATCTACTTAATAAGCGGAGGAAATTCATGGCAAAATCCTACACCGCAAAGGACATCCAAATTCTGGAAGGACTGGACGCCGTTCGCATGCGTCCGGGTATGTATATTGGCTCCACCGGTTCCCGGGGATTGCATCATCTGATCTGGGAAATCGTGGACAACGCCATTGACGAGGCATCCAACGGCTTCGCCAGTGAAATTTCCGTTACCCTGAAAAAGGACGGCTCCTGCGAGGTTTCCGACAACGGCCGGGGCGTGCCCACGGACATTCACCCGCAGCTGGGCGTTTCCGCCGTAGAGGTGGTTTATACCCAGCTGCACGCCGGCGGAAAATTCGACAACAAAACCTATCAATATTCCGGCGGCCTTCACGGGGTGGGCGCTTCCGTGGTAAACGCCCTGTCCGAATGGATGGTGGTGGACGTATATCAGAATTACAGCCACTATCAGATTCGATTCGAATCTGTAGAAGACAAAAAGACCGGCAAGGTGATTTCCGGCCGGCCGGTGGATCACCTGCAGCGCCTGGGGGGCACCTCCAAGCGGGGCACCACCGTCTGCTTCAAGCCCGATTCCCGGGTGTTTGAGGACGTGAATTTTCAGGGCGATCTGGTGCGCCGCAGACTGCGGGAGCTGGCGTATCTCAACGGCGGCGTGCGTTTTATCTTCGTAGACGAGCGGGTAAAGGACAAGGACGCCCGGCGGGTGGAATACAAATTCGACGGCGGGCTCACGGACTTTGTGCAGTTCCTCAACCAGGACAAAAACACCATCACCGCCCCCATCGCCTTTGAAGCCAAGCGGGACGACACCCTGGTGCGGGTGGCCATTCAATATACGGATTCTTACACAGAAAACGTATATTCCTTTGTCAACAATGTGCCCACCGGCGAAGGCGGCACCCACGAAACCGGCTTTAAATCCGCCGTGACCAAGGCTTTTAACGACTATGCCCGCCGCACGGGCGTGCTCAAGGAAAAGGACAACAACCTTTCCGGCGACGATTTCCGGGAGGGCATGACCGCCGTGATTTATGCCGGCGTGCGCAAGCCCCAGTTCGAGGGACAGACCAAGGGCCGGCTGGGCAACACGGAGGTCAAGCCCATTGTGGAGGCCATCTGTCTGGAGCAGCTTTCCCTGTATCTGGACGATCTGAAACACCAGGAAACCGCCCAGATGATTCTGGAAAAGGCGGTAAAGGCCGCCCGGGTGCGGGAAGCCGCCCGCAAGGCCCGGGACGTGGCCCGGCAGAAGAATCAATTGGAGGCCGCGCCCCTGGTGGGCAAGCTTTCCAGCTGCACCGGCCGCAATCCCAGGGAAAACGAGCTGTTTATCGTGGAGGGCGATTCCGCAGGCGGTTCCGCCAAGCAGGGCCGGGACCGGCGGTTCCAGGCCATTCTGCCTTTGCGGGGCAAGCCCCTGAACGCGGAGAAAAAGCGGCTGGATCAGGTGCTGGCCAACGAGGAATTCCGTTCCATCATCACCGCCCTGGGCACCGGCATTGGCGAGGATTTCGACATTACCCACCTGAAATACGACCGGGTCATCATTCTTTCCGACGCGGACCAGGACGGCGCGCACATCCGGGCCATTCTGCTGACCTTCTTCTTCCGGTATATGAAGGAACTGGTCACCGAAGGCCATGTGTACATCGGCATGCCGCCTTTGTACAAGGCAGCCAAGGGCAGCGAGACGATCTACTGCTATGACGACAAGGAGCTGCCCGCGGCCCTGAAAAAGCTGGGCCGGGGATACACCCTGCAGCGCTACAAGGGCCTGGGCGAAATGAACCCGGAGCAATTGTGGGAAACCACCATGAACCCCAACGGGCGGCGGATGATGCAGGTGAGCATCGAGGACTTCGCGGAGGCCGACCGGCGCATTACCATCCTCATGGGCGACAAGGTGGAGCCCCGCCGGGAATACATCAGCGAATACGCGGATTTCAACAAAGAGGACCATTTCGTGCCCGTAACCGGACAGGAGAAGTGACATGGCGAAAAAAAGAGACGATAAAATACAGTTCAACGAGGAAATCATCGTAAAAAACATGGAGGACGTGCTCCATGATTCCATGATTCCCTATTCGGAGCATGTCATTCTGGAGCGGGCCCTGCCCCGAGTGGAGGACGGCCTGAAGCCCGTGCAGCGGCGCATTCTGTTTACCATGCACGAACTGGGCAACACCGCCGACAAGCCCCACCGGAAATGCGCCCGCATCGTGGGCGACTGCCTGGGCAAATACCACCCACATGGGGATTCTTCCGTATACGACGCGCTGGCCCGCATGGCCCAGTCCTTCGTCATGCGCGCCCCCCTGGTGGACGGCCACGGCAACTTTGGCTCCATCGACGGCGACAGTCCCGCCGCCATGCGATATACCGAGGCCCGCATGACCGAACTGGCCGCCCAGCTTCTGCGGGACATCGACAAGGACACCGTGGGCTTCCACCTGAATTTTGACGACACCCAGAAGGAGCCGGATCTTTTGCCCGCCCGGTTTCCCAATCTGCTGGTAAACGGCGCCAGCGGCATTGCCGTGGGCCTGGCCACCAACATTCCCCCCCACAACCTGGGCGAAGCCATCGACGCGGCGGCGGCCCTCATCGACCGGCCTTCCATCGACACCCGGGGGCTGATGCAGTTTCTCAAGGGCCCGGACTTCCCCACCGGCGGCATTCTGGCGGCGGACGGGGAGCTTCTTCAGGCCTACGAAACCGGCCGGGGCAAATTGCAGGTGCGTGCCAGGCTCCATCTGGAGGACGGCAGCGCCGGCCGCAAGCTTATCGTCATTACCGAAATTCCCTATCAGGTGAACAAAGCCGCCATGCTGGAGAAAATCCTCAAGGTTTCCGAGGAGAAAAAGGCTCTGTTTTCCGGCATTTATGATATTCGCGACGAATCCGACCGCACGGGCATGCGGGCCGTTATCGAGGTGCGCAAGGACGCCGACCCGGAGAAGCTGCTGAACGCGCTGTATAAATATACCGACCTGCAGGTGACCTTCGGGGTGAACATGGTGGCCATCGCCGGCGGAAAGCCCGTGCAGCTGGGCGTGAAGGCCATTTTGTCCCACTTCATCGCCCACCAGAAGAATGTGGTTTCCCGGCGTACGAAATACGAATTGAATCAGGCGGAAACCCGGGCCCACGTGCTGGAAGGGCTGATCGTGGCGGTGGACAATCTGGACGAAGTCATTCGCCTGATCCGCTCCAGCAAAAATCCCAAAGAAGCCCGGGGACGGCTGATGGAACGGTTTGAACTGACGGAAATTCAGGCTCAGGCCATTCTGGACATGCGCCTGCAGCGGCTGACGAATCTGGAAATTCTCACCCTGCGCAAGGAATACGCGGAGCTTCTGAAGCTGATTGCCAACCTGAAGGCCATTCTGGCCAGCGAGAAAAAACTGATGAACGTCATCAAAAAAGAGCTGATGGAGATTCGGGAAAAATTCGCCGACCCCCGGCGCACGGAGCTGGTGGATTCCTTCCAGGAAATTGTCATCGAACCGGAGGCTCCCGTGGCCGACGAGACGGCGGTGGTGCTGACCCGGGCGGGCTTTGTAAAGCGCATGCCCCCCAAGGCCCTGGAAAAGGCAGACAAAACCGACGCGCCCGCTCAGGTGCTTTCCTGCTTTACCGACGAAAAGCTGCTGTTCATCACCGACCTGGGCAACTGCTATCCCGTGCCTGTAAGCCAGATTCCCGAATGCCGGCCCAGAGACCGGGGCATCGCCCTGGGCGGCCTGCTGGCAGGGCTGGAAAAGGGGGAAAATCTGGTGAGCCTGACCCCCGCGGGCAATTACGAGGGTGAATTGCTCTTCGCCACCCAGAACGGCCTGGTCAAGCGCACTGCCTGCGCGGAATTGAACGTACGCAAATCCCGCTTCGCCTGCATTTCGCTGAAGGGCGACGACCGGCTGGCGGCGGTGCTCTCCCCCGCCGGATACGAAGGCGTGCTGCTGCTTTCCCGGCAGGGCATGGCCATCCACTTTGCCCTGGAGGAGGTTTCTCTCATCGGCCGCACCGCCGCGGGCGTCAAGGGCATGAACCTTTCCGCTGGAGACAAGGTGGCCTTCTGCTTCTGCCACAACGGCGAAGGCGAGGTGCTGATGGTTTCCGAACTGGGCTATCTCAAGCGCTGCCTGCTGATTGATTTTGACCGGCAGTCCCGGGGCGGCAAGGGCGTGAAGGCCTTCAACTTCCTGAAAAACGGATCCAACGGCACCTACATCGCCGGGGCGCTGACGGTGACGGACCCCTACGATTTCGACATCTGCCAGACCAGCGGCGCCGCGGCCCGGTTCAACACCGACATGGTGGAAATCGAGTCCCGGGCCGGCCGCGGATCGGCCTACGTGATGGTGGTCATGGACGATTTCGTCTGCGGCCTGCGCAAGGCCTGATTTCCGGCATGAAAACGCCTCCCGGGGAATATACTCCCCGCGGAGGTGTTGTTTTATGGTGAAATTCAAGGTGGTGAAGGCGGCCGACATCGCTTTGGCGGCGGCGCTGGTGATACTGGCCGCAGCGGTGGTGGCCGTGCTGTTGATGACCCGGGCGCAGAAGGCCCAGCCCACGCTGGCCACCGTCACGCCGGAACCCGTGGAAACATCCCTTGCCCTGGACACGGAAAACGAGCATACCGACCCAGCGGTGGTCACCCGGGTTTCCAGCCAGGCGCTGCCCCTTTCCAACGGAAAGCGAGTGCTCATTTATCACACCCACACCCACGAGGCCTATCAGATGACCGATCAGGAGGCATACACGCCCCTGGAAAACTGGCGCACTGACGACAGCGGTCACAACATCGTCCGGGTGGGAGACGAGCTTACCGCCGAATTGGAAAAGCGGGGCTTTGAGGTGGTGCACGACGACACGGATTTTGAGCAGGACGACCTTTCCACCTCTTATTCCCGTTCTCTGGAGGCGCTGCTGCAGCGGGGGGACGAGGACTATGACCTGATCATCGATCTGCACCGGGACGCGTATGTGGAGGGGGCGCAGCTGACCTGTTCCTATGCGGGCCGGAAAAGCGCCAATCTCATGGTGCTCATCGGCAAGGGAGATTCCTTTCAGGAAAAGCCTCATTTTCAGGAAAATTACGCCCTGGCCTGTGCGCTGACGGAAAAGATCAACGGTCTTTGCCCGGGGCTGGGCCGGGAAGTCATGGTTAAAACCGGACGTTATAACCAGCATTTTTCCGATCATTCCCTGCTGATTGAGGTGGGCAGCAACGGCAACACCCTGGAAGAGGCCCTCTCCTCCATGCCCATTCTGGCAGACGCCATCGAAGAGGTGCTTTGCGGACAGAGCACGCCCGGGGTGGTGACGGTTTCCAGCGACGGCGCAAAATAATCCTGAAAATGCACTGGCCCTCGGCAACGGGGGCTTTTTATTGCATATCAGCAATGTATATACTTCCAGTAGTACATGTTTCGAAGGTCAAAAAAAGCCAATTTCCCATGATTGAATGTCTCTGTTTCATTATACGCCCATCTTCGTTTACGAATATATGCATGTTCTTAACTATAATGACGGCAATCAGCCCGATTTATAACCAGATTTTGACAATCCATTGAACATTTATTCTATTCCGTTGAAATGCAGCTTCATTGTGCATATAATATGTCCATAAGTATTAATTTAATAAGGAAAGGATGATTCCCTCATGGCTGCCGTCAAGTTGTTGATTGCAGATCCGAACGCTTCTTTTGTGCGCAAACTTACGACCTATCTGCACCCACGTTCTGAAATTGAAGTCGTTGATTGCTGCAAAAGCGGAGACGCGGTGTTGCACCGACTCTCCGGAAACGCGCCGGACGCTGTACTGACGGAGCTGATACTGGACGGTATGGACGGTCTGGCGATGATGAGCAAGGCTCACGGGTATCTGGGACACGTTTCCTTTATCGTCTGCACGGACTTTTTCAATCCCATCTGCATCCGCCGTGCCCGCGATCTGGGTGCCAGCGCCTTTCTGTGCAAGCCCGTAACGGGGCTGGCGGTGCTGGAAACCGTCTGCGAAAGCGTCCGCCTGCGGGGCGACGCCTTTGCACCGGATCCCCTGCCCGCCCGGGAGGAACGGGCGGAAAACATCGTGCGCCAGCTGCTTTCCCGCTTCGGCGTGCCCGCGCACATGGAGGGCTACGGTCTGATCTGTCAGGCGGTGCGCTTCGCCCTGGACAAGCCCATCCTGCTCCAGTCCATGACCAAGGAATTTTATCCGGAGCTGGCCCGGGCCAATCATTCCACGCCCCACCGGGTGGAGCGGAACATTCGCAGCGTAATCAACCGCATCTTTGAGCGGGGCGGCTTCGGCGACCAGGAGAAAAAGCCTACCAACCGGGAATTTATCGCCATGCTCATGGAAGATTTGGACCATGCCCTTCAAATAATCTGAATCTTTTGCCCCTGTGGCATTGTGTTTCCCGCCTCAATATGCTATTATTTTTAGCAAAGGGGTAAGGCGGGCCTGCGCAAAACACCTCGTCTTGCCCATCAAAGCAATACGAGGTGTTTTTATGCATTCTACGCATGTGCTATGGTACAAAAAACCCGCCGACCTCTGGACGGAAGCGCTGCCCATCGGCAACGGCAGAATCGGCGCGATGGTGTTCGGAAACCCGGAAAACGAGCGATTTGCCCTGAACGAAGATACCCTCTGGTCCGGCACGCCCCATCAGGTCACCATTGCCGGCGGCCCCGAGGCGCTGAAACAGGCCCGGCAGCTGATGGACGAAGGCAAATTTCACGAGGCCCAGCGCCTGGTGGAGCAGCGTCTTTCCGCCGACGATACCCAGAACTATCTGCCCCTGGGGGATTTGGAAATCACCCGCTCTTTTCCCGAAGGAACGCAGGATTATCGCCGGGAACTGAACCTGGAAACCGGCGTGCACACCCTGCGCTTTACCGCCGGCGGCGTCAGGCATCAGGTGCGCAGCTTTGTGGGGGCGCTCCAGCCCCAGTGCCTGGCCGTGGAATTTTCCGCCGACGCGCCCGGCAGCGTTTCTCTGACCTACGCCCTCGCCAGCCAGCTGAAAAACGAAATTTTCTTCTGCGGCGACGAGCTGACCATGGACACGGAATGCCCCGGCAGGCAGTCCAATCCCCGGGCGAACACGGTGGAGGCTGTGCCCTATTTCGACGACCCGGCCCTGCGGGGCATTCGCGCCCGCACCCGGATCGTTTGCCTGACCAAGGGCGGCAAAATCGCCCGGGAAGAAAACCGGGTAACCGTGGAAGGCGCGGATCGGGTGACGCTTTTGCTTTGCGTGCGCACCAGCTTCTCCGGTTGGCAGAAATCCCCCTTCCTGGAGGGCGCGGACTACGTATCCGCCGTGGAAAAGGAAGCCGCCGCGCTGAGAAGCACGTCCTTTGAGGCCCTTCTCAAGGCCCATGAGGCGGATTTTTCCAGTTACATGAACCGGGTGGATTTCCATCTGGAGGTTCCGGAATCCCCCCTGCCCACGGATGCGCGGCTGGAGGCGGCAAAGACGGCTCACGACGACATGGGCCTGTACGAACTGCTATTCCAATTCGGGCGCTATCTCATGGTTTCCTCCTCTCGCCCCGGCACCCAGGCCATGAACCTGCAGGGCATCTGGAACGCTTCCATGACGCCCCCCTGGCGCAGCAATTACACCGTGAATATTAATACGGAAATGAATTATTATCCAGCGGAAATTGCGAATCTTTCCGAAATGCACGGCCCGCTGTTCGACCTGATCGATCGCACGGTGGAGCACGGCAAAACCACGGCCCAGAATTTCTACGGCATGCGGGGCAGTGTCTGCCATCACAACACGGACATCTGGGGGCTCACCAATCCGGTGGGCGTTCAGTCGAAGGGCTGCGCCGTGTGGTCCTTCTGGCCCATGGCATTGCCCTGGCTGTGCCGGGATCTTTATGAGCATTACGAGTATACCCTGGATCTGGATTTTCTGAAAAACCGGGCGCTGCCCGCCCTGCGGCAGGTGGTGCTGTTCTGCCTGGACTTCCTGGCGGAGGATGAAAAGGGCTATTTGCGGGTGTACCCCGCCACTTCTCCGGAAAATCATTTCATTTATCAGGGGGAAGACTGCGCCGTGGCCCGGTCCGCCACCTGCTCCAACGCCCTGATTCGCGGCATTTTCCGGGATTATCTGGACGCGCTGAAGGAGCTGCGCCTGTCCGAGCCGCTGGCGGAGGAAGTGGCCGTGGCCCTGCCCCGTATCCGTCCCTACGAATTCGGCTCCAAGGGGCAGATTCTGGAATGGGACGCGGAATATGAGGAAGCGGAACCTCATCACCGGCACACCTCCCATCTGGTGGGCCTGTATCCCGGCAAGGAGATTACCGTGGACACCCCCGAACTGGCGGAAGGCGCCCGACGCACCCTGGAAATGCGGGGCGACGACGGCACCGGCTGGAGCCTGGGCTGGAAGATTTGCTTCTGGGCCCGGCTGCGGGACGGAGACCATGCCCTTCGGCTTCTGAACAACCAGCTGCGCCCCGTGCACGAAGGGGAAAAGCACGCCTTTGGCACCGGCGGCGGCACCTATCCCAATATGCTGGACGCCCATCCTCCCTTCCAGATCGACGGCAACTTTGGCGCCAGCGCCGGCATTGCAGAAATGCTTTTGTACAGCCGGCCCGGGGAAATTACCCTGCTGCCCGCGCTGCCTTCCTTGTGGAAAGACGGCTGCGTAAAGGGACTGAAGGCCAAGGGAAACTGCACCGTGGACATTACCTTCCGGAGCGGCAAACCCGTGTCCGCCGAAATTGACGCGCCGGACGCCCGCGCTCTGCCGGTACAGGTGATCTACGCCGGCAAAACCGTGGCACGGATAGAGAAAACCGGCGTTACCAACGTTTCTTTCTGATTTCACCGGGATACGGAGGCATAAAACATGTTTTTTATCGGCATCTGCGGGGCGAGCTGCAGCGGGAAATCTACCCTGGCCAAGCTGCTTTCGGATCGGTTGGGGGATCGCTGCATTCACCTGCGCCAGGATAATTATTATATCGACCAGTCGCCGCTGCCCTTTGAGGAGCGCTGCAAGGTCAATTACGACGATCCCGACATTTTCGAACACGACGCGCTGCTGGCGGACGTAACGGCCCTGAAGGAGGGCAGAAGCATTACCTCCAAGGGCTATGATTACGCGGAACACCGGCGGGCGGACCCCGGCGAAGAAATCAAGCCCGCCGACGTGGTGATCGTGGAAGGCATTCACGCCTTTTTCGATCCCCGCCTGCGGGAGATGATGGACATGAAGGTGTACATTCAGGTGGATTCGGACGTGTGCCTGCTCAGGCGCATCAAGCGGGACATCCGCGACCGGGGTCGGGACGTGCCCTCCATCACCGCCCAATATCTGGCCACGGTCAAGCCCATGCTGGACAAGTACATCCGGGCCTACGCCCAGCATGCGGACATCATTCTCCCGGGGGGCGGCAAAAATCCGCTGTTTCTGGACATGCTCTGCCTGTATATCGACGCGCATGTTCCGGCGGCAAACGCCCAATAACGCAAAAGCGGTGCGCTTTCCACAAAACGGAAAGCGCACCGAAATTTTTTATAAAAGGGTTGAAAGTACGTCGCTGAGTCGGGCCAGCTCTTCCATGGTCAGCACCTCGCCCCGAATATCCGGGGAAAGTCCCGCCTGTTGGAGGACGGCGAGGGCCTGTTCTCCAGAAAGAGAGAATGCCGCCTTCAAATTATTGGAAAGCTTTTTGCGGCGCATCAGGAATGCGGCGTGAATGGTTTTCAGCATCATATCGTCCCTTTGGGCCTGCACGGGCTTTTCTTCGTACATTTCAATCCGAAGAAAGGCGCTATCCACATGGGGCGCGGGTTCGAAACGATCCCGGGGCACCTCTTCCAACACCTGGGCCTGGCCGAAATAGGCCAGCACCGCCGCCGCGGCGCACCACTGCTTTTCTCCCGGCCGGGCAAGAATGCGCTGCGCCGCTTCTTTTTGCACCATCACGCTGATGTCCCGGATGGGATAGCCGCCGGTGGCCAGGCGCAAAAGCACGTCGGTGGTGATATAATACGGCAGATTGGCCACCACGCGGAAGGGCCCCTCTCCCAGATTTTCCCGGGAAATCCGGCCGATATCCGCCTTCATGGCGTCGCAGTAAATCACTCGAACGTTCTGCATTCCTTCCAGTACCGTTTCCAGCACTGGTCGCAGCTTTTCGTCGATTTCCAGAGAGACGACCTTTTCGCATCGCCGGGCCAGCTGGGCGGTCATTACACCGGGGCCTGGGCCGATTTCCAGCACCCTGTCCTCCCCCGTCACGCCCGCCCGGTCCAGCAGGGCGTTCAGAAGTCCCTCGTCAAACAGAAAGTTCTGCCCCAGAGAATGGGCGGTACGAAAGCCGTGTTGTTCCAGGGCCACCCGGGCCCGCAATTCTGCCGATACGCTCACAAAACACTTCCCCATCCATCGTTATTTGAATCCGTCATCCCGTTTCGGTGCGATCGGCGATCATGCTTTTCACCTTCATCAGCCGCGTGGTCGATGCTCGCTCGTTTTCCTCCAATTTCATGGAGATATAGCGAATGGTGTCGTTCAGATCGGGAATCATTACGTATTCCAGGGCGTTTACCCGCCGCCGGGTGCGCTCGATTTCGTCGGAAAGCAGGTTGCAGGTCTTCTCCGTTTCCGCCAATTTTACCAGATCCGGCAAAAGATCCGCCATGCCCGCAATGGCCCCGTCCAGCTGGGCGGAGGTTTGAACAAAGCCGTAGGAAAGCTTCGTTTCTCCCTCTCCGGCCGAAATGGCGGGCACTTCCACGGAAAGGATGTTCTTTTTCCCGATTTCCAAGCTCACGCTGCGGGCGGGATAAAGCAGCGCTTCATCCACTTCTTCCGGCTCCATTACGCCCCGGCACAGGGCGAATTCGCCCATGGCCTTCTGCAGGCGCTGTTCCACGCTTTCCCGCAGCTGCGCGTTTTCCCGCACCAGAATTACAAACCGGCGCATCATTTCGTCCCGCTTGTCCTTGAGCAGCTTGTGGCCTCTGGTGGCGGTTTTCAGCCGGGTCTTCAGCCGGGTCAGTTCCATGCGGGTGGGGTTGACGTTCATCACTGCCATGATTATACGCCCTCCGGCAGGTATTTGTCCAGCATATCGTCGCGAATTCGTTTCAGCTCGCTTCTGGGCAGCAGGGAAAGCAGCTTCCAGCCCAGATCCAGAGTCTCTTCGATGCTGCGGTTGGTGTCGTAGCCCTGAGAAACGTACTGCTTTTCAAATTCGTCGGCAAATTTCGCGTACAGGCGATCCATTTCGGAAAGGGCCGCCTCGCCCAGAATCACCGCCAGCTCCTTGGCCTCCTTGCCGCGGGAATAGGCCGCGAACAACTGGTTCATGGTGGGGGCGTGATCTTCCCGGGTCTTGCCCGCGCCGATGCCCTTGTCCTTCAGACGGGAAAGGGAGGGCAGCACGTCGATGGGCGGCTGAATGCCCTTGCGATACAGTTCCCGGGAAAGGATGATCTGGCCTTCGGTGATATAACCGGTCAGGTCAGGAATGGGATGGGTCTTGTCGTCTTCCGGCATGGTGAGGATGGGAATCTGGGTAACAGAGCCCTCCTTGCCCCGGATTCGGCCGGCGCGCTCGTAAAGAGAGGCCAGGTCGGTATACAGATATCCGGGATAGCCGCGCCTGCCGGGCACTTCCTTGCGGGCGGCGGAAACCTCTCGCAGGGCTTCGGCGTAATTGGTCATGTCGGTCAGAATGACCAGCACGTGCATGCCCTTTTCAAAGGCCAGATACTCCGCGGCGGTGAGGGCCATGCGGGGCGTGGCGATGCGCTCGATGGCCGGGTCGTTGGCCAGGTTCATGAACAGCACCGTGCGGTCGATGGCGCCGGTGCGCCTGAAATCGCTGATGAAGAAGTCCGCTTCTTCGAAGGTGATGCCGATGGCGCCGAACACCACGGCGAAATTGTCGTTATTGCCCAGCACCCGGGCCTGACGGGCGATCTGTGCCGCCAAATTGGCATGAGGCAGGCCGGAGCCGGAAAACACCGGCAGCTTCTGGCCGCGCACCAGGGTGTTCAGGCCGTCGATGGCGGAAATGCCCGTCTGGATGAATTCATCGGGATAATCCCGGGAAGTGGGATTGATGGGCGAACCGTTCATGTCCAGGCGCATTTCGGGAATGATCTCCGGGCCGCCGTCCTTGGGCCGGCCCAGGCCGTCGAACACTCGCCCCAGCATATCCGGCGAAACGGAAAGCTGGATGGAGCGGCCCAGGAACCGGGCCTTGGCGGTGTCGATTTTCAGGCCCTGAGAGCTTTCGAACAGCTGCAGCATGGCCCGGTCGCCGTCGATTTCCAGCACGCGGCCCATGCGCACTTCGCCGTTCTCCTGATGGATTTCCACCAGTTCGTCATACTTCACGCCGCTGACGCCTTCCACCATCATCAGCGGGCCCACGACCTCGCGAATCGTGGAATATTCTTTCAGCATCTCAGCGGCCTCCTTCCGTCAGCGCAGCCATCTGCTCGCTCAGTTCGGATTCGATCTTGTCAAATTCCCGGATTTCCTCCTCGGGAATATACTTTGCGCGGCCGATACGCTCCCGCACGGGCAGGGCGATTACCTTGGAATAATCCGCGCCCGCGTCCAGCGCCGCCTCGCCGCGGTTCTGGAATTCCAGAATCAGGGAAAGCATGCGATACTGCTTTTCCAGAGAAGTGTAGGTATCCACGGAATCGAAGGCGTTCTGGTGCAGGTAATCCTCGCGGATGGAACGGGCGGTTTCCAGGGTCAGCCTGTCTTTCCAGCCCAGCGCGTCCACGCCCACCAGGCGCACGATTTCGTTCAGTTCGGATTCCTTCTGCAATACCGCCATGGCCTCCTGCCGATTGGCGATCCACTGTTCCGCCACGTTTTCTCCGAACCACTTTTCCAACCGGTCCACATACAGCGAATAGCTCTGCAGCCAGTCGATGGCCGGGAAATGCCGCTGATAGGCCAGGGATGCGGACAGACCCCAGAAGACCTTTACAATGCGCAGCGTCGCCTGAGAAACGGGTTCGGAAATATCGCCGCCGGGCGGGGAAACCGCGCCGATGGCGGAAATCGCGCCGGTGCGGCCCTCGTCGCCCAGACACTTGACCCATCCGGCCCGCTCGTAAAATTCCGCGATGCGGCTGGAAAGATACGCGGGGTAACCTTCCTCACCGGGCATCTCTTCCAGACGGCCGGACATTTCGCGCAGGGCTTCCGCCCAACGGGAGGTGGAGTCAGCCATGATGGCGACTTTATAGCCCATGTCCCGATAATATTCGGCGATGGTAATGCCGGTATAGATGGAAGCCTCGCGGGCCGCCACGGGCATGTCGGAGGTGTTGGCGATCAGCACCGTGCGCTT
>CACXHB010000090.1 GCA_902767315.1 uncultured Eubacteriales bacterium | reverse complement strand
CTCATATTCCACGTGAGCGGTGTTGATCGTGATTCCGCGGGCCTTCTCTTCGGGCGCCTTATCGATTTCGTCGTAGCGCATCGCCTGAGCATGACCGGACTGGGACAGAGCCATGGTGATCGCAGCGGTCAGAGTGGTCTTGCCGTGATCGACGTGACCGATGGTGCCGATGTTAACATGCGGCTTGGTGCGCTCGAATTTTGCCTTAGCCATTGTTGAGTTCCTCCCTGAAAAAATAATGGATGATTGCGGTGTATGGAGCGGGTGATGGGAATCGAACCCACGTAATCAGCTTGGGAAGCTGGGGCTCTGCCATTGAGCTACACCCGCGCGTTAACCCGCCATCATACTGAAGATAATTGTACCCGTCCGGAGGGGTTTTGTCAACCTTTTCCCGCGCTTTTTTACTATTTTTCCTCCAGATATTTCAGCAGCTTTCGCTTGATGCGCTGCAGGGCGTTGTCGATGGACTTTACATGGCGGTTCATGTCCTGAGCGATTTCCACATAGCTTTTGCCGTCCATGTATTTTTCCAGCACTTCCTTTTCCAGGGGCGAAAGCATTTCCCCGATGCGGCCCTCGATGTGATAATAATCCTCCCGGTCGATGAGCATCTCTTCGGGATTGGAGGGGGTTTCCTCGGTGATTACGTCCAGCAGGGTGCGCTCGCTGTCCTCGTCGTAAATGGGCCGGTTCAGGGAAACATAGCTGTTCAGGGGAATGTGCTTTTGCCGGGTGGCGGTTTTGATGGCGGTAATGATCTGGCGGGTGACGCACAGTTCCGCGAAGGCCCGGAAGGAGGAAAGCTTATCTTCCCGGAAATCCCGGATGGCCTTATACAGGCCGATCATGCCCTCCTGCACGATGTCCTCATGATCCGCGCCGATGAGGAAATAGCTTCGGGCCTTGGTGCGCACGAAGTTTTTATACTTATTCAGCAGGTATTCCAGGGCCGCGTCGGTGGAAGAGCCCTGATGCCCCTGCGCCACGGACACCACCTGTTCGTCCGTCATTTCCTCGAAGCGATATTCCAAAGCCAAAGCCTGTCCTCCGTCAGAATCATCAGTCGTTGCCCCGGCGCATCCGGTCCAGCTTTTCCCGCACCTCCGGGGGCAGCCGGTCCATGAGCGTGGTCTTGCGCGGGGGTTTTTCCGCAGCCGCGGCCCCCTGCCGGCGGGTCTGCTCCATTTCGTAGAGCAGTTCCCGGGACGAGAGCCGGATGGCGCCCCGGCCCAGCACCACGGTCTGTTCCACGTTGTCGCTGGTGGCCACCCGAATTTCCAGGCGGCCGTATTCCATCTCCCGGGCATAGGAATCGCACAATCTTTCGATATAATGGTCGGCGGTTTCGTTTTTCCGGGTATAAACCACGGTCACCGGGCCCAGGACCTCGGTGGTGCGCTGCATGCGGTCGCTCATCCACGCGTCGAACACAAGCACCACCTGCTGGGCGGTATACCCGGCGTAATTCATCAGCCGCTGGGTCAGCTCTTCCCGGGCGTCGGATAGATTTTCCGAGCGCAGGGAGGGCCGCCATGCGTTCAGCACGTTATATCCGTCCACCACCAGCAGCCGCCTTTTCCGGGGCGTCACGGCAGCCGGGCGCGCATCGCCTGGAAAAGCAGGATGCCCGCCGCCACGGAAGCGTTCAGAGAATCGATATGGCCCTTCATGGGCAGCGTCAGCCGCCGGTCGCACTTTTCCAGGGTCAGCCGGGAAATGCCGTCGCCCTCGGAGCCGATGACCAGGCACAGGGGGCCGGAAAGATCGGCGGTAAAGGCGTCTTCCCCTTCCAGGGCCGCCGCCGCGGTCCACACGCCCTTTTCCTGTAATTCCTCCAGGGTGCGGTTCAGGTTGGGCACCCGGGCCACCATCAGATACGCCGTGGAGCCCGCCGCCGCCTTCACTACCGTGGGGGTCAGCCCGCAGGAGCGCCGTTGGGGAATGATGACCCCATGGGCGCCGGCGCATTCCGCCGAACGGATAATCGCCCCCAGGTTATGGGGATCGGTAATGCCGTCCAGGGCCACCAGGAAGGGGGCTTCGCCCTTTTCCCGGGCCAGGGAAAGCATTTCTTCCACCGTGTGATATTCCGCCTGGGCCACGTAGGCGATCATGCCCTGATGGGCGGGATAGATTTTATCCAGCCGGGAGCGGTCCACCTTCTGCACCACCACGCCCTTTTCCCGGGCCAGGGCCAGAATTTCCCGGGCCGCGCCGGAAAGGTCGCCGTCCGCCGCCAGCAGTTTTTCCACCGGCAATCCGCCCCGCAGGGCCTCCCGAATGGGATTTCTGCCCGCCAGCATGTTTTCCGGCAGCTCGATTCGCTCCTGCCGGGGCATGCGGGGCCGCTCCGGACGGGGAGCGCTTTCTTCCCGGGGAAGACGTTCTTCCCGGGGAGGACGTTCCTCACGGGGTGCGTATCCGCCGTAGCGGGGCCGGTTTTCCCGGCGATAGGCCTCCTTGCGGGGGTCGCCCCGGCGGGCGGGCGCTTCCTCCGCCCGGTCTACCCGGCGGGCGGGGGGGATGCCCTCCACGTCCCGGGAGGGTCTGGGGCCGCGCGTCTTTTCGTCAAACATCTTTTTCTCCTAAGGCGGCCTCCAGCACAAGCCGCAGCCTGTCCTCCCGGCCGGTGATATACAGATATCCCACCACCGCTTCCAGGGCGGTGGCCCGGTGATATTCCGCCCGGTCCGCGTTGCGGGGGGGCGACTGGTGGGCGTTGCGGGCCCGGCGGGCCACGGCGGCCTCCTCCGGGGTGAGCATGGGCTCCACCCGGCCGAAGGCTTCCGCCTGGGCATGGGCGCAGACCCGGCTCACCGCCTGCCGGTGCAGGGCGCTGACCTTCGCGCCGGTTTTCACAATCCGGCGGCGCACCGCCACCTCGTAAATGGCGTCGCCCACATACGCCAGTTCCAGGGAACCGGGCAATTGGGCGTGTTCCAGAATATTGTCGTTCAAATTCGGTTTCTCCCGCCGGAGGGCCGGGCGGGAGGTTTTCTCCGCCTCCCGGCCCTGTTCCGGAAAAATCTTATTTCTTCATCAGCTCCAGCAGCTTTGCGTAGGCCTTGTCCCAATCGGCCTTGTTGCCGGTGGGCTCGTAGGTGCGGGTGGGGAAGGAATTGGCCACCACCTTGCGCAGCTGGGGCAGATCCTTCACGCCGGCCACGGCCATGGCCTGCACCATCAGGTTGCCGATGACGGTGCCCTCGCTGGGGCCGGTAACCACATTGCGGCCGATGGCGTCCGCGGTGAACTCGTTGAGCATCACGTTATTGCAGCCGCCGCCCACGATGTGCAGCACCTTGATGGGCTTTTTCAGCATGTCGTTTTCCAGCGCCTCGATGGCCCAGCGGTACATCAGCGCCAGGGATTCGTAAATCACCCGGGCGATTTCGCCGATGCCTTCCGGCACGGGCTGATTGGTTTCCCGGCAATATTCCTGAATGCGGGCGGGCATGTCGCCGGGGGCCAGGAACCGGGGATCATCCACGTTGATGACGGCCTTGAAAGCGGGGGCCTTCCGGGCCATTTCCACGATTTCGCCGTAACCGGCGGTATTGCCCCGACGGTCCCACACGCGCTTGGACTCGTTGATGATCCACAGGCCCATGATGTTCTTCAGAAGCCGGATGGTATCGCAGATGCCGCCCTCGTTGGTGTAATTGGCGTCCATGACGGATTTGTCGGTGAGGGGCTTTTTGATTTCCACGCCCATCAGAGACCAGGTGCCGGAGGAAATATAGGCAAAGTCGTCTTCCTGGGCGGGCACGGCGGCCACGGCGGAAGCGGTGTCATGTCCGGCCACGGCGATGACGGGAATATGCTCGTCTACGCCGCATTCCTGGGCCACCTGGGGCAGCAGGGTGCCGCGCACCACGCCCGCGGGCTCGATCTTGCCCAGAATCTTCCGGGGAATGCCGAACTTGTCGATGACTTCCCAGGCCCAATCCCGGGTGTTGGGGTCGATCATCTGGCTGGTGGAGGCCACGGTGTATTCCGTGCCCGCCTTGCCGGTGAGCAGATAGGCGATCAGGTCGGGCATGAACAGCAGCTGCTGGGCGATGTCCAGGCCGGGGTCTTCCATGCACTTGAGGGCATAGAGCTGATAGAGGGTATTAAACTGGTTGAAGGCAAGGCCGGTGTGCCTGAAGATTTCTTCCTTGCTCATGACCTCACTGAAGGCCTTTTCCATCATGCCGTCGGTCATGTGATCCCGGTAATTGATGGGCACGCCCACCAGGTTGCCGTTTTTGTCCAGCAGGCCGAAGTCCACGCCCCAGGTGTCGATGCCGATGGCGTCCAGCTTGATGCCCTGGTTGGCCACCTTCACCAGCGCCTGCTTTACATCGTAAAACAGCCGGGGCAGATCCCACACGAAGCGGCCGTTCAGCTCCACCGGGTCGTTGGAAAACCGATGGATTTCGGAAAGCTCGATCTTTTCGCCGTCGTACACGCCCAGCATGGCGCGGCCGGATGTGGCGCCAAAGTCATAACCCAGGAAATTGTAGGTTTTCATGGTAAAGTCACTCCCGTTTACGTACATAATAAGGCATCTTCAAGTATATCAGAAAATCGCCGCCCGTTCAAGTCCGGCTCCTGGTTTCCCGTTTTTTCCCGAGATGTCATTTTTGCGCAACAATTAAATTGTGACTTTCTTTGGACGCATCACACTTTTTGTATGTACAGGACATTCCCACAGAGAAATCCACACAATCCACAGAGTTATCCACAGGAAAAAGCCTTATATCCCGGGGTTTTTGGGGGGTATTCCCAGTTCCCGGTGGAAACTGTTTCCTGTTGACAGGGATTTATCCACAGACTTCGGTCTGTCATTTCATGGGTTTTTCGGAAATAAGTCTCTTTTTGTGGGGTCTATGGGGGATATTTCGTCATCTTTTGGTCATTATCGCCAATTCCATCCCCTTTGAAGGCAAAAAATTTCCACCGGACGGAGGAACCATCCGGCGGAAGAGGTTACCATTCATTGTAAATTATTACATATTTATTTCTTTTTATCATTCGTTCCGCAATATTTATTCGCTCCAGTCCAACGCTCCCAGGGCGTATTCGTCCAAATTGAAGAGAATTTCCGTCAGAAAATCTTCCCAGTTTGTTCCGGTTGTGTCGTTGATCGCCGATAAAAAGTCCATTTCGGTCACCATCGCCCCGCCGGCGAACCGGGCCACGTAATTTGCCAGGGCTTCCAGGAAGGTCTCCCTGCCCAGGCTGCGGCACAATTCGTACATCGCCGCCGCCCCCCGGTCCCGCACCACGGTGTCGTACTGGCTCTGGTTGAACACGTCGGCGGAGGAGGTCACGGTTAAATTT
>CACXHB010000089.1 GCA_902767315.1 uncultured Eubacteriales bacterium | reverse complement strand
TCTCGAATTTCAATCGTGCCCAGCGGCATGTACGGTGGGCACGGGAGGATTTTTGCGGCGGAAAATCCCATTTTCCAGAGCAAAAACCGTTTCCTTGCAGTTTTTGCGCCCGGAAATCTGAAAGATTTCAGCAAAAACTGGTAGGGGTGGCAGTGGCGGGGGAGCTTGCTCCCTCGTCCACCAGCTTGTCAAAATCTTTTTTGACAAGCTGCAACGCCGCCCGACGGAGAAACGTCGGACGGCGTTTTGCGATGGATTAATCCCGAATGCGGGAAAGCAGAAACGCGTGGGTCAGCCCGTTGGTGGCGCAGATGTTGCCTGTCTTCAGGGGATCCTCGCCCTCCTGCCAGCCGGACACCTTGCCGCCCGCCTCTTCCAGAATTACTACGCCGGCGGCGATGTCGTAAATATGCAGCCCCAGTTCGAAGAAGCCCTCCGTGCGGCCGCAGGCGGCGCAGCACAGGTCGAAGGCGGCGGAACCCATGCGCCGCAGGTCGTTGCAGGAGCCCATCACCCGATTCAGCACCCGCAGCATGTGGTCGTGCTCCTCCGGCAGACGGGCGGCAAAGGACATGGCGTAAATGGCGTCGTCCGGGTCGGAAACAATGGAGGCGTGAATGGGCTTTCCGTTGCAGAAGGCCCCGCCGCCCCGCACGGCCAGATACATTTCGTCCAGCGCCGGGGCGTATACGCAGCCAATTTCCAGCCGGCCATGGAGCTCATAGGCGATGGAGACGGTGTACAGGGGAATATCCTTCACATAATTTCCCGTGCCGTCGATAGGATCCACGATCCAGCGGCCCGCCGCGGAGGTAGCGCCGCCGCCCTCTTCGCCGTAGAATTCGTCCTCCGGACAGGCTTCCAGCAGCCGACGGCGGATGAGCTGTTCGCTTTTCACGTCCATTTCGGTTACGAAATCGTGCTCCGCCTTTTTGTGCACCTGGAACTGTCGGTGGGTGCGAATCATTTCGCCCGCTTCCCGGGCCACGGCCTGGGCCAATTGCGCTTTTTCTTGCAAAGTCATGGTCGATCACCTTCAAATGCATTCAAAAATATGCTATAATAGCTTTATGACATCAGTATATCACACTTCTGTGCCGGAGGATGTTACGAAAATGAAAATCATATCCTGGAATGTCAACGGCCTGCGGGCCTGCGTGAAAAAGGGTTTTGAGGAAAGCATGCTGGCGCTGGATGCGGACGTGATCTGCCTGCAGGAAACCAAGCTGCAGAAGGGCCAGGAGAACATCCTTCTGCCCGGCTACGACGTGGTGTGGAACACCGCCGACCGGAAAGGCTATTCCGGCACGGCCGTCTATTCCCGGGTGCCCGCCCTGGGCTATACCCTGGGCCTGGGGGTGGACGAGCACGACCACGAAGGCCGGGTCATCACAGCCGAATTTCCGGAATTTTATCTGGTGTGCTGCTATACGCCCAACGCCCAGCGGGAGCTGACCCGGCTTTCCTACCGTATGACATGGGAAGACGCCATGCGGGACTATCTCACCGGGCTGGATGCGAAAAAGCCGGTGATTTACTGCGGCGATCTGAACGTGGCCCACAACGAAATCGACCTGAAAAACCCCAAGCCCAACCGGGGCAACGCGGGTTTTACCGACGAGGAGCGGGAAAAATATTCCCGGCTGTTGTCCTGCGGTTTTGCGGACAGTTTCCGTCGGCTGCATCCGGACGCGGTGGAATACAGCTGGTGGAGCTATATCGGCCACGCCCGGGACAGGAACGCCGGATGGCGCATCGATTATTTTACAGTGTCGGAGCGGCTGATGCCCCGGGTCATCGATTCGCAGATTCATCAGGAAATTTTCGGCAGCGATCATTGCCCGGTGGAAATCACCCTGCGCGACGATTGAAGCGAAAAATTGTAGAATTCGGCGGGAAAAGATTGTCAAAAAACGTCTGTTGCGATACAATGAGTCTATAGAGGTGAGAACATGGATAAAAAGCGGATTCCTTCCGCCATTCCCATTTATGGAGCCGCGGCGGTGTGGCTGGTGATGGGATTGATTCTGCCCATTTACCGGCTGTGGGCCATTTTTCTGACCCTGGCGCTGTCGGCGGCCTCGGCATTGGCCCTGAAAAAGAAATTCCCCGGCCGGGAAGTGGAAGTGGTCCGGCGGGCCGACACCGGCGATGAAACTGTGAACCGGCAAATCGAGGAAGGCCGGGAAACCCTCCGGCGCATTCACGCTTCCAATGAGGCCATTCCAGATCCGGAATTATCCGAAGAGATTCGCCGGATGGAAGCGGCCGGCGGGGCGATATTCGACGCGCTGGAAAAGGACGTAACCAAGGCCAGCCAGGTGCGCAGGTTTATGACCTATTATCTGCCCACCACGGATAAATTGCTCAGCCGCTATCGGGAGCTTCAGAACGTGGCCTCCGGCGGCGAGAACGTGAACCGCGCCATGGACAGCATCCGCCGTTCCATGGGCATGGTGGCAACCGCCTTTGAAAAGCAGCTGGACGCGCTTTACAAAGATTCGGCGCTGGACATTGAAACAGACATAGAAGTGCTGGAAACGATGCTCTCCACGGAGCAGGGCTCGGGCAACATGCCCATGGGCGGCGTTTAACCGGCGAATACGGGAGGAAATATCATGGCAGACGAAATCAAGCTTACCCTTGGAGTACCCCAGGCCCCCAACGCCACCGAAGCCGTGGCAGAAGCCGCCGCCGAGGAACAGGCCGTAGCCCAGCAGGTGCAGGCCGACGCCGCCGCAAAGCAGGTCTTCAGCCCAGAAGAGCAGAAGATGATCGACGATTTTTCCAAACAGATCGATATTCGGGACAGCAACCTGGTGTTTGCCTACGGCGCGTCCGCCCAGCAGAACATCGCGCAGTTTTCCGATTCTGCCCTGAAAAACGTGCAGACCAAGGATCTGGACGAGGTGGGCGACATGATTACCGGCCTGGTGAAGCAGCTCAAGGGCTTCTCTACCGACGAGGAGGAGGGCAACCGGTTCACCAAGTGGTTCCGGAAGCAGAAGGATCAGCTGACCGAGCTGAAGGCCCGGTATACCGACGCGGAAACCAACGTGAACAAAATATGCGAAGGCCTGGAGAAGCATCAGATTCAGATGCTCAAGGACATCGCCATGCTGGACAAGCTCTACGAGCAGAACCTGCATTATTTTAAGGAGCTTTCCATGTACATCGCCGCGGGCAAAAAGCGGCTGGAGGAGTTCCGGGCCAACGATCTGGCTCAGGCCGTGGCCAAGGCGGAAGCATCGAAGCTTCCTGAGGACGCGCAGGCGGCCAAGGATCTTGCCGATAAGGCGGATCGCTTCGAAAAGAAGATTTACGATCTGGAGCTGACAAGGAATATTTCCATTCAGATGGCGCCTCAGATTCGCCTGGTGCAGTCTTCCAACCAGATGATGGCCGAGAAGATTCAGACTTCTCTTGTGAACACCATTCCCCTGTGGAAAAGCCAGATGGTGCTGGCCCTGGGCGTGGCCCATACCCAGAGCGCCATGGAGGCCCAGCGGGCGGTTTCTGATCTTACCAACCAGCTTTTGACCAAGAACGCCCAGAAGCTGAAGATGGCCACTGTGGAATCCGCCAAGGAATCCGAGCGGGGCATTGTGGACATCGAAACCCTGACCAAAACCAATCAGATGCTCATGGACACCATGGACGAGGTGCTCACCATCCAGAAGGATGGCAAGCAGCGCCGGGCCGAGGCGGAAAAGGAGCTTTCCAACATTGAAGATCAGCTGCGCAAGAAGATTTTGGAGATCAACAGCTGAGAAAGGGATTGTTTTTGAAAAAGTATTCTGAAAATCGTGTGTTGGCAGGTACTGTGTGCGCCCTTTGCGCGCTGATCAGCGTCTTCGGCCTGGGCGGCTGGAAGCTGAAGGGCCAGTACGATAAGACCGTTGCCCTGTTTACCCAGGGAGACGGCGACGGCAGCCGTTATTGCATGGAAGCCTATCTGGACCGCGCGTCGGAATACGCCATGGAACTGTCCGAGGAATCCCGGCAGTATCTGTCCGATGAGGAGCAGGCCGCCCGGGTGGAGGAAGCGGCCATGGAACTCAGCGCCGAAAACGGCCCTGTTTCCGGCCGGTATGAGATCTATCGCAGCCTCACCCGCAGCGTGGAACGGCTTTACAGCGATCTGCAGGCGGCGGGCAAGCAGGACGAAGCGGCCATTGCCCTGGCTTATGGGGATTATCTCAGCGTCGGCGACCTGATCAAGCGGGACGCATATCCGGAAAAGGCGGAGGCCTATAATAAAACCGCCGGCGCGTTCCCGGCCAACCTGATCTCCGGCCTGTGGGGCGTGGGACAGTTGGAAACCTTCGGGCGGTGAAGCGGATGAAAAAGAAATTTTTTGCATGGGTTCTGTGCCTGGCGCTGATGGCGCTGCCCGCTTTGGCGGTGGTGTCTCCCAACGCGGATTTCTACGTCTATGACGGCGCCAACGTGCTGACGGAAGACACCGAGGGCATGATCGTCTTTTCCAACGACCTGCTCTATCAGGATTGCGGTGCGCAGTTTGTGGTGGTGGTCGTTTCTTCCACCGGCGGGGCAGACATCGCGGATTACGCCTATGACCTGTTTAACGACTGGAACATTGGCGACAAGAAGAAGCAGAACGGCCTGCTGCTTCTGCTGGCCATCGATCAGCAGGATTATTACCTGCTGCCCGGCACCGGGGTGGAAGAGGAGCTTTCCTGGGGCAAGGTGAAAACCCTGGTCAATTCCTCGCTGGAGCCGGAATTTGCCAAGGGCAATTACGACGCGGGGGTGCAGGCGGTATTTCCGCTGCTTTTCCAGCGGCTGGCCCAGGTCTGCGGCAGCGACGTAACCGTGGATCAGGGAAAGCAGGCCTACCGCGACTATCTGAACGGCAGTTATGATTACGCCCCCTATCAGGAGGAAAGCGCAGTGGACTTTTTCTGGATTATTCTGATTGTACTGGTGCTGATTCTGATCTTCGGCTCTCGGGGCGGCGGCAGGCGGCGGAGAGGATTTTTCTTCTTCATGCCTCCCCATCATCACAGACCCCCGCGGCCGCCCTTCGGCGGGCCCGACCCCTTTGGCCCGGATCATCACGGCCCCGGCCCCAGACCGCCCCGTGGCGGCGGCTTTGGCGGCGGTAGTCGAGGCGGTTTCGGCGGCGGCAGTCGAGGTGGCTTTGGCGGCGGCAGCCGAGGCGGCGGCTTTGGCGGCGGACGCAGCGGCGGTGGCGGCGGCAGCCGTGGCGGCGGCGGTGGACGCGGCCGATAAAATCCAATGTATCTTTGACCGAACGGTTCCGTCTGGGCCGTTCGGCCTTTGAATAATCAAAAACAAGGAGGCTGACCCAATGAGAAAGTTTCTGGCGCTTGCACTGACTGTCCTGATGCTGACGACGCTGTTTGCCGGCGCGACGGCGGAGGTAACGCTGACCTCGTCCATGTTCATGACGGCGGAATATCTGCCGGAGGAATCCACCATGGACGAGGAAACCGGCGCTTACCACGAGGTGCTGACTTATGACGACGGCATGATGCGCATCGATCTGGTGGGCCAACCGATTCTGGCGGACGGAAGCGAAATTCCTTTTGAGGAATTCCTCATCGCGTCCATCGGCGAAGTGACCGAGGCGGAAATGATCGAGATCGAGCCCATTTCCGGTTATCCGGCCCAGTGCCTGCGGGGCAAGTTGGGCAAAAGCGAGGATACCTGGGTGGTAGAAGCCGTGTATGTGCCCACGGACGCCATGAACTTCCTCTTTGCCATCTCCGCGCCGGCCAGCGCCTATTATGGCGACATGGACGGCTACGAGGCAGGCGACGTGCAGGAAATCTTCGGCTGGTGGGTGGATTCTCTGGAAGTTTTCGACGACGCGCAGGAAGGCGAGGACGGCCTGGGCGATCTGATGGACGAGGACGCGGGCTGGGAAGAGGAAGCCATGGTTCCCGCGATTGAAGACGGGCTGGTGACCACGGAATTTTTCACCATTCAGCTTCCGGAAACCTGGGAAGGCCGGTACGAATGTGAGATCATTCCCGACGAACCCGCCGGCTATTCGCTGAACTTCTACGATCTGGAAAACGGAGAATGCTTCTTCGCCATCGACGCGGTGTGGTTTGACGACGTGCCCCTGGAGATGGGGGAAGGCGAGACGTATCTGGGCCGCATCGACGTGGTTCGGCTGGGCAGCCTGGAATTGGCGGCCTATATCGAGGCAGAAAGCGCCTTTGCGCCGGATCTGGAGGGCGTGATTGCTTCTATGCAGTTGGCGGAAGGTTGCAGCTTTGTTAATGATTAGAAAATTATACCGCCGGTAGAATGACAAATGGAAACATTTGTGGTATAATACTTTCGAACTAAAAAAAGCGCCCCATGGCGCAGAAAGGAGACGCGGCAATGATCAATCTGCTCGAGAAGAGAAATGCATTCGGCGAGGCTCGTTATGCTTCGATTCGTCGTCGGGAAAGCTTGAATAATCTATGCCTTGGGGGATTTGGGTCTGGATTGCCGTCGTCTTTTGCTCGGTAGTCCTGATACCGGATTTTGCGTCCGCTTATCCCCGGAGGATAGGCGGATTTTTTGTTGCTTTGAAGAAACTCAGAAACATGTTTCACAGGCCACACTGTTCAAAGACACCGGAGGAGGACAATCCCATGGAAAAACTGCCCGTTATCAATATGGCCCGCACGGGCCGCAACATCGCCGCCCTTCGCCTGCAGCAGGGTATGAGCGTTCGCGCCCTGCAGCAGGTGTTCGGCTTCGCCACGCCTCAGGCCATTTACAAATGGCAGAACGGCGTTTCTCTGCCCACGGTGGATAATCTGGTGATCCTTTCCGCCGTATTCCATGTGCCCATCGATCATATTCTGGCCACGGATGAATAACCCCTGGGCGAAAGGGGAGTTTCGTGGTATAATGAAATGCGCCGAAGTGATGAGATCGGCGGAAGCGAATTTCAGGAGATGAGAAGGATGCGTATTGGCGATTTTGGCATCAAGGTGGGGGGACTGCCCGCCGGGCCCCTGAACAAAATCAGCGACGTGCCCGGGGTGACGGTGGGGCATTGCACCGTTGTCAGCCAGACTCACAACACCGGGGTGACCGTGGTGCTGCCCGGGCCGGGCAATCCCTTTGCGGAAAAGCGCACCGCGGCGGCTTTTGTGCTGAACGGCTTTGGAAAGACTGCCGGATTGGTGCAAATTGACGAATTGGGCACCCTGGAGACCCCCATTGCCCTGACCAACACCCTGAACGTGGGCCGGGTGCACGACGCGATGGTGGAATATATGTGCCGCATTTGTCAACGGGACGGTATTTCCCTCACCAGCGTCAATCCCGTGGTGTGCGAATGCAACGACGCGTCCCTGAACGATATACGCCACAGAGCCGTGGGCGAAGCGCAGGTGTTTCAGGCCATCGAGAGCGCGAAAGCCGATTTTGAGGAAGGGGCCGTGGGCTGCGGCCGGGGCATGACCTGCCACGGGCTCAAGGGCGGCGTAGGCTCTGCATCCCGCGTGATGACGCTGGACGGGGAAAAATATACCCTGGGCGTACTGGTGCAGAGCAATCACGGACGGTTACAGGATCTGCTGCTGGAGGGTCGGCCCGTCGGCCGGGAGATTCAGCGCCAATTGCAGGAAAGCGCCCCGGACAAGGGCAGCTGCATCGTGATTCTCGCCACCGATCTGCCCCTCAGCGACCGCCAGCTGCGCCGCATCCTCAAGCGCTGCAGCGTGGGCCTGGCCCGGCTGGGCTCTTATATCGGCCACGGCAGCGGCGAGGTGTTCGTGGGCTTTTCCACGGCGAACGTGCTGCGCCTGGGTGAAACCCGGGACGTGCTGACCCGCCGGGAGCTGAACGAGGAGAGAATCGATCTTCCCTTCCGGGCTGCGGCGGAGGCCACCGAGGAAGCCGTGCTGAATTCCATGGCCGCCGCGGAGCAGGTGACGGGCTTTAGCGGAAACACCCGGCATTCCCTTGCGGAATTTTTGAAATAAAGGCATTTGAAGCTACAACAAGCCGTCCCGGGAAAGGGGCGGCTTGTGTGATAACAGCGCGTTAGGCCAGCGGCAGGCGCAGCAGATCGCCGGCGGCAATGCCCGCGGGAACGTCCAGCAGATAGACACGGCCCGGAACGGAAGCAGCCTGCACGGGAGCGCCATCGGAATCGGTGAGATTCAGGGCGGGGAAGGGGCCGATAATCCCCGCTGGGGTGACGGCCTCCAGCGCGTCGCCGGCGAAAAATTTGTTTTTTAGAAGAATTTCCGCCCGACCATGGCCTGTTTTCAACACCTGGGCGATGTACCGGCAGCCCTGAAGGTATTCGCCCCTGTCGCCGCCGATGTGCTTCACTTCGCCGAAATAGAAGCCGGAGCAGTAGGGGCGGTGGCTGACGCAATCCAGCTCGTGGGTCAATTGGCCCATGTCCGAGGGACGGCCGGCGAGAATATCGTCCAGCCGGCGGCGATAGGCGGAGACCACCGTGGCCACGTAATATTCGCTCTTCATGCGGCCCTCGATTTTGAAGGAGGAAACGCCCGCCTGCACCAGCTGTTCCAGAAAGGGCATGCAATTCAAATCTCGCGAACTCAGCAGCGCCATACCGTCGTCGGTTTCTTCCAGGGGGAAATATTCCCCGGGACGGGTTTGCTCCATTAAGGTATAATTCCAGCGGCAGGGGTGGGCGCAGGCCCCCCGGTTGGCGCTGCGGCCGGTGAGATAGGCGCTGATCATGCAGCGGCCGGAATAAGCCATGCACATGGCGCCGTGGATGAAGGCTTCGATTTCCATATCCTCTGGCAGCTGCCGCCGCATTTCCGCAAGCTGTGCAAGGGTCAGCTCCCGGGCAGGCACCACCCGGCGAGCCCCCAGGGAAGAATAGACCCGTGCGGCGGCGGCGTTGGTGCAGTTGGCCTGGGTGCTTACGTGAATGGGCACCTCCGGCGCGGCCTGATGAAAGACCCACATCACCCCGGGGTCGGCGATGATAACGCCGTCGACTCCCGCGTCCTGCAATTGCAGGGCATAGGCGGGGAGCGCTTCCAGTTCTTCATCCCGGGCAAAGGCGTTGACGGTGACGTATATTTTGCGATTCTGGCGGTGGGCTTCCCCTGCGGCGCGGCGAATGTCCTCCAGCGGGAAGGCGACTTTTTTCGCCCGCAGCTGCAGCGCGGGGCCTCCGAGATACACCGCGTCCGCGCCGTATCGCAGGGCGATTCGGGCCGTAGCCAGGTCTCCGGCGGGGGCCAGCAGTTCATAGGTCATGGTTTTTCCTCCGTTTTTCGGGCGCGAAATCGGCCCGATTGGCAAATGATTTCCACGTTTGTTATACATTATACAAATCAATGTTATTTTGACAAGGTTCTTTTGACAGGAGGGCAGGCATTTGCTATAATCATAGAAGAAACTTTGGAGGAATTTGCATTATGATGAATGAATATTTGGATATTTCCCCGGAAGTACAGGCGGCGTTGAAGGAGCATAAGCCGGTGGTCGCCCTGGAATCTACCATCATTTCCCACGGCATGCCCTATCCGCAGAATGTGGAAACTGCGCTGAACGTGGAAAAGATTATCCGCGAAAACGGCGCGGTGCCCGCCACCATCGCCATCATCGGCGGCCGGCTGAAGGCGGGCCTTTCCAAGGAGGAAATCGAACACCTGGGCAAGGCCGGCACGGCGGTGACCAAGGCTTCCCGGCGGGATCTGCCGGTTTTGTGCGCCAAGGGCAGGGACGGCGCCACCACCGTAGCCACTACCATGATCATCGCGGCCATGGCGGGCATTTCCGTGTTCGCCACCGGCGGCGTGGGCGGCGTGCACCGTGGCGCGGAGGTGACCATGGATATTTCCGCCGATCTGGAGGAACTGGGCCGCACCAACGTGATGGTGGTGTGCGCCGGTGCGAAGTCCATTCTGGATTTGGGCCTGACGCTGGAATATCTGGAGACCAAGGGCGTACCCGTCATTGGTTACGGCACCAGCGAGCTGCCCGCCTTCTACACCCGCAAAAGCGGCTTTGGCGTGGATTACCGGCTGGATACCCCCGAAGAACTGGCGGCGGCCTTTGCAGCCAAGATGAAGATGGGCCTGCAGGGGGGCATGCTGGTGACCAACCCCATTCCCGAGGAATATTCCATGGATCCCGATCGTATCAACGCCGCCATTGAGCAGGCGCTGGCGGAAGCCGCCGAAAAGGGCGTAAAGGGCAAGGCCACCACGCCGTTTTTGCTGGCCAAGGTGAAGGAGCTCACCGGCGGCGATTCCCTGAATTCCAACATTCGCCTGGTGTACAATAATGCGGCGCTGGCGGCGAAAACTGCGAAAGCTTTGAAAGAAATGTATTAAATTGCATGAAAATGCAGGAACTCCCCTTGACGGACTGCATATAGCGTGCTATAATCAAGCCAATTCAACTGAGGCGGAAAGGAAGGCGGACATGTTCATGATCAACGCGTCTTTTAGCAACGTGATTATGGGTATGGACATCTGCATGCGCGATATGCAGATGGGCTTTGCCATGTGCATGTGCTGCGGACTTTCTGCCGAGGCTTACTGAAATTCCGGGAAAGGGAGACGCCCTTTCCGAAGGAAAATGCGGTAAATCAGCGGGAAGTCCATGAAGGAATGGGCTTCCCTTTTTGTTGGGAAGAAAGAAACGGGGGAATCACCTTTGATCGAACTGAAGCATCTGGGCAAAACCTTCCGGGACGGCGCAAAGCCCGTGGTTGCCATCAAGGATATCAACCTCACCATTGAAGACGGCGACATTTTCGGCGTAATCGGTCTTTCCGGCGCGGGAAAGAGCACGCTGATTCGCTGTATCAATTTCCTGGAAAAGCCCACCGAGGGTCAGGTGATCTTCGACGGCGTGGATCTGGGCAGCCTGAAGCATTCCGAACTTCTGCGCACCCGGCAGCGGATGAGCATGATCTTTCAGGGCTTCAACCTGCTGGCCCAGCGGACGGCCCTGGAAAACGTGTGTTATCCCCTGGAAATCGCCCACGTAAAGCGCAAAGCAGCCCGGGAAAAGGCCCGAAAGCTGCTGGAAATCGTGGGATTGGGTGATCGGGAAAAGGCGTATCCTTCCCAGCTCTCCGGCGGCCAGAAGCAGCGGGTGGCCATCGCCCGAGCCCTGGCCACGGACCCCAAGGTACTGTTGTGCGACGAGGCCACCAGCGCCCTGGACCCCAACACCACCCGTTCCATTCTGGAGCTGCTGAAAAAGATTAACGCCGAAATGGGCGTGACTATCATCGTCATTACCCACGAGATGAAGGTCATCGAGCAGATCTGCAACCGGGTGGCCGTCATCGACCAGAGCCACATTGTGGAACAGGGCCTGGTGAAGGACGTGTTCCTGGCGCCCAAGTCCCGCATCGCCCGGGAACTGATTCTGCCCCAGACCGAGGCGGTGGAGGAAGTGCACGGGGAACGCAAGGTGCGCATTGTCTTCGACGGCAATTCCGCCTTCGAACCCGTGATTTCCAACCTGACGCTGGAATGCCACGCGGCGGTGAATATTCTGGGCGCGGACACCAAAAACATCGACGGCAAGGCTTACGGGCAGATGCTGCTGCAATTGCCGGAGGATGAAAACGCTCAGTCCCGGATTTTCAATTATCTCAATACCCGCAAGATTCCCTACGAGGAGGTGTGCTGAAGATGGAATCCAGAATGATTCAGGAACTCATCAAGGGCTGTCTGGAAACCCTTTACATGGTGGGCGTGACCACCCTGGTTGCGTATCTCATCGGCATGCCCCTGGGCGTGATTTTGTGCGTCACCGATAAAAACGGCATCTGCCCCCTGCGACCGGTGAACCTGCTGCTGGGCGTGATTATCAACATCCTGCGCTCAGTGCCCTTCCTGATTCTGCTGGTGGCCGTGATGCCCTTTACCCGGGCCATTGTGGGCAAAACCTACGGCTCCGGCGCAACCATCGTGCCCCTGGTCATCGCCGCCGCGCCCTTTGTGGCCCGGATGGTGGAATCTTCCCTGAAGGAAGTGGACGCGGGGGTCATCGAAGCCGCGGAATCCATGGGTTCCAGCCGGCTGCAGATCATCTGGAAGGTGCTGCTGCCCGAGGCCAAGCCTTCCCTCATCGTGGGCGGCGCCATCGGCATTACCACCATCCTGGGCTATTCCGCCATGGCCGGCTTCGTAGGCGGCGGCGGACTGGGCACCATCGCCGTCAATTACGGCTACTATCGGTACGACAATCAGACCATGCTGGTGACCGTGTGCCTGCTGGTAGTGATTGTACAGGTTTTCCAGGAACTGGGCATGTTCATCGCCAAGCATACCGACCGGCGAATCACCCACTGATCCCCCACACTGACTGCGGCAATTGGGGCGGAGCGATCGGCCGCCCATTGCAAATAGATTTACCAATTTTCTAGGGAGGAAAACAAAATGAAGAAACTTGCAGCTTTCGCACTGGTACTGGTTCTGGTTTTTTCCGGCAGTGCCCTGGCCGAGACCATCCGCGTCGGCGCCAGCATTACTCCCCATGCCGAAATTCTGAACGTCGTAAAGCCCATCCTGGCCGAGCAGGGCTACGATCTGGAAGTTGTGGAATATACCGATTACGTACTGCCCAACACCGCCACCGAGTCCGGCGAACTGGACGCCAACTACTTCCAGCATCAGCCCTATCTGGATGACTTCAATGCCCAGAACGGCACCCATCTGGTGAGCGTGGCCGCCATCCACTACGAGCCCTTCGCCATCTATGCCGGCAAGAGCGATTCTCTGGAGAACATTGCCGACGGCGCAACCATCGCCGTGCCCAACGACGGCACCAACGAAGCCCGTGCGCTGCTGCTGCTGGAGGCCCAGGGCCTGATCAAGCTCCGCGAGGACGCCGGCTTCACCGCCACCAAGCTGGACATCGAAGAGAATCCCAAGAATCTGGACATCGTTGAGATGGAAGCCGCGCAGCTGCCCCGGGTACTGCCCGATGTGGACTTTGCGGTTATCAACGGTAACTACGCCATCCAGGGTGGCCTGAAGGTTGCCGACGCGCTGGCCAGCGAGTCCGTGGAATCCGAATCCGCTCAGACCTACGCCAACGTGCTGGTGGTCAAGGAAGGCAACGAAAACAACCCCGCCATCCTGGCCCTGGTAGACGCGCTGAAGACCGAAGAAGTTCGTAAGTTCATCGAAGACACCTACGAAGGCGCTGTCGTTCCCATGTTCTAAGATTTGCCTGAAAGCAAAAATCAGCCGTCGCGTTTCCGGGAATTCCGGAGCGCGGCGGCTTTTTGATGGGGGAATTTACGGGGTAATTTCCCGGTAGACGATCTGCCGGCGAAGGTAGGTGTAGGTGACGTGCAGCTTGCCGGACTTGGCCACGATGGCAGGATAGGAAAATTCCGCGGTGGTGCGGCGGCCTTCCCGGATTTCGGGAATGCGGGGATCCATCAATTGATCCTCCAGCGTCACGAAGGGGGAGAAGGTCTTGCCGCCGTTATCGCTGCGCAGAATCACCAGGGGCGTGCGGTCGGCCCAATCGCCGCTGACGGGATTGCAGGCCAGGTAGAGCTTGCCCTCCAATTTGGCCAGATCAATGCCGGAATTGTTGTTGGGCAGACCGGTGTTGTAAGCCGTGCACCAGGTGCGGCCGAAATCCTCGGAATCGGAGCGGAAGATATACCCGGCGCTGGTGCGCAGAAGGGCGTGAATCTTGCCGGGGCCGCTGGTCCAAAGGGTGGGTTGAATGGCCCCTTTGCCGGTGATATAATCCGGCAGATCGGGGCGGGTGGCGTTTTGGGAAGCGGGATTTACCGGCCGCCCGGCCTTGGCCTCTTCCGGCAGCGGAATCCAGGAAAAGGCGGGGAAAGTCGCGCCGTAATCGCAGGACATATCGATGCGGGGCCGCCAGGACTGGGTGGTTTCCACCGAATCCGGGGCCAGCATGCTGCCGTCGGAGAGGTACAAAGGCTTGTTCCGCACCGGGCCGCAGCTTTCCCCGGGGGCGGGGATGGGCGCGGGCTTTGTCCAGGTAACGCCGCCGTCGGAGGTGGTCATGGTCCAGCTTTTCCATTCGGGGATGGTGCGGCCCACCTTGAAGATCAGCCGTGCGCCGCCGGGAATGGGCATCAACACCGGGTTCCAATGGGCCACTTCCGCCACCTTGGCCAGCTTCACGGGGTTCAGCCAGACGCCTTCCACCCGGCGGGAAAGATAAATCGCCACGTCGTCCGCGCCTTCGTGGGTGCCGGCGAAGTAGGCCGCCAGCACCAGACCGTGCTCCATGGGCAGAACCGTGGAAGCATGGCAGGCGGGGAAGAACGCATCTTCTGCAAACAACATTTCCCGGGAAATCTGCATGAAAACGCCCTCCTGTCGGAGTTTTTTTATTCCAGAATGTCGTCCAGTTCCTTCACGGCGCAGCAGTACAGCTCAAATGCACGCAGGAAGCTGGGAATATGCATGAATTCGTCCGGGCCGTGAGCGCCGCCATGGTTGGCAGGCAGGTCGGGCCGGGCGGTGAGATCCGGGAAGCCGGGGCCGAAGGTCAGAGACCGGGTCAGTTCCCGGGAATAAGTGCCGCCGCCCATGGTGTAGGGCTCCAGGCGCTGGCCGGTGAAATCGGCGTACAGGTCGGTGAGCCGCTGCACCCGGGGATCGTTTTTGTCCATATATACCGGGGGCGTGGATTTCAACTGATCCACGGTGAAGCCCAGGGAATTGGCGTATGCGGTGTAGGCGGCCTTGTCCGCTTCCTGATCTGAAGCCAGAGACAGCCGGCAGTCCAGGCTCAGGGAGATTTTGCCGTTTTTCAGCATTTTGGCCACGCCGCAGACCATGGTGGTCTTGCCGGTATCCGGGTCTTCCTGGTTGATGCCGGCGTTAGCGCCGTAATAATCGCTGCACATCTGGGCCACGCCTTCCATGGCCGCCTGGGACTGGCCGGTGAGCAGGCCGCTGTCCGCCAGGGCGCGGGCCAGCATGAGAATGGCGCTTTTGCCTCCTTCGGGAGCGGCGGCATGGGCGGCTACGCCCTGGGCGGTAATGACCGCGCCTTCGTCGCCCTGGGTGACGGTGAATCCTTCGCCGAAGAAGGGCGCGGCTTTTTCAGCGGAAATGCCCCGCAGCGCCGCACGGGCATGGGGCGGCACCATGTTGCGCACCTCGCCGCCGGTGAAGGAGACGATCTGATCCCCGGGGGCGATGGAGGAGGAGCCGGACATGGAGCCCTTCTGAGCGTAGTTCACGGGGAACGCCGCGTCGGGCACCAGGGTCAGAAGGGGTTCGGGATAATGCTGCATGTAGTAATGCAGATCCTGCATGCCGGTTTCTTCCGAGCACCCCATGAGCACGCGAATGCCGTGCTTCAGGGAAATCTGGTTATCCCGGAAGAATTTCATCAGATACAGGCCCAGGATTACCGCGGATTTGTTATCCGAAACGCCGCGGCCAATGAGGAAATCCCCCACTCGGGTGGCACCGTAGGGAGGATAGACCCACTGGTCGCCTTCAGGCACCACGTCCAGATGGCCCACGATGCCGATGGCGTTATTGGCGTCGCCCAAAATGGCGGAACCCATGTAGCCCTCGTGATCCGCGGTGTCAAAGCCCATTTCCTTTGCATAGGCCAGGGCGAAATCCAGCATCTGGCGGCATTCGGGGCCGAAGGGGGCGTTTTCTTCCGCCTTGGCGGCCTGGCTGACGGAACGGATCCGGGCAAAGGCCTGAATGTCGGCGATCATGGCTTCTCGATTTTCTTCCAGGAATGCGGCAATTTTCTTACGCAGTTCGTTCATTTTTTGCAGACTCCTTTGAAAAAATTCAGTGGATTTGTCCTAATTATAACATTGATCTTTGCCCATGGCAAGAAAAAACCGACCCATGCAGGCCGGTTTTTGAAATTAGCAGGTCTTCTTGCGCTGGGGCAGCTGGGCGACCACACAGCCCGCAAGCAGGAGCGCACAGCCCAGGTATTCCAGGGGCCGGAGCACTTCGCCGCCGATGAGCCAGCCGCCCAACGCGCCGAACACGCTTTCCAGGCACATGAGCAGCGAGGCCAGGGCGGGTTCCGCATATTTTTGCCCGGCCAGCTGGAAGGTGTAGCCCACCGCGCCGGAAATCGCGCCCACATAGAGGATGCTGGTGAGATTTCCGGAAATCTGGCTGAAGGTCAGCCCTTCGAAAATCGCGCCAACACCCCCCAAAATGGCGCATACGCCGAACTGAATGGCGCACATC
>CACXHB010000088.1 GCA_902767315.1 uncultured Eubacteriales bacterium | reverse complement strand
GAGGGAATATTTCCGGCTTTGCTGAAACCGATGAAATTTATGGCCGGAGGGCGAGAAACGTTGACAAGGGGCCGCCCAAAAGATTATAATACCAAGTGGAATATTTTGCCTAATTGGGATGAGACGACGAGGGTATGGGGGCGAACCAAAGATGAAGAAGCGGTTTTTTGCAGCGCTGATTGCCGCGGCGGTGGCGATGGCGCTTTTGTGCGGCGGCGCATTGGCCTGCACCCGGCAGAGCGCCGAGGTTCGGAAGCTTTACAACATGGTGGACGAGGCCAATGAGAAGATCGACCGATACGTCTGGATTGCCAAGCTTACGCCCTATGACGACGTGGGCTGGCTTCTGTGGAAGGTAGACCGGACGGTCGCGCCCGTGTTCCGCTATGCGCGGCAGATCGGCGCTACGGTGGTGTGCGAATACCGGGCCGAATGGATCGACGGACGAATCGTGTATGTGGATCCGCTGAAGGTAATCAACGTAGGTACGGAAGAAAACTGACGTAAAAACAGGCAGGCCGACGCGGCGGGCGAAAGCCCCTGTGTTGGCCTGTTTTGCAAGGAGAAGCAGCAGATGCGCGGATTTTACTTCAACAAGGGAGACAGCTTTTCCTCGGAACTGGGGCTGAGCAAGGACGGGCTGCGGCTGCTGGCCAAGCAGGGAAACCTGGAAATCATGCAGCAGCACATCGTCAAAGGCGCGGTGGTCTGGCTGGTTCCGGGGGAAAGTCAGGACGATCTGGACTTTTTTTACGTGCATTCCGGCCGGATCGACATCATTACCGACGAACTGAACGAATCCTTTGCCCCGGGAGATTCCTTCTATGTTCGGGATCTGAAGGACGAGACGTTTCTGAAGGTGCGGGAGGATTCCGACTTGGTTTACGTTTCCACCGCGCCGGTGTTCGACGATCAGGCGGCTTTTCAGAAGGATCTTCTGAACATGGTGGCCCAGATCAACCGTAAGGACGACTACACCTATGTTCACAGCCGCAACGTGATGCATTATTCGGTGAAGCTGTTTACGGCGCTGAAGCAGCTCTGCCCCGCCCAGCGGCTGGAAGACATGGTGGTTTCGGCGCTGTTCCACGACATTGGCAAATGCCGGGTGCCGGACGAAATTCTGAAAAAGAAAGAGGCGCTCACCGGGCCGGAATACGAGCAGATGAAGATGCACACCGTGTTCGGCGCGGAGCTTCTGACCAAATATTATCCCGAGGGCGTGACCGGGCTTGTGCTGCGCCACCACGAACGCCTGGATGGCAGCGGTTATCCATTCCATCTCTCCGGCGATGAGATTCCCTTCGGCGCGCGGATTCTGGCCGTGGCGGATTCCTTTGACGCCATGACCACCGACCGGGGCTACAACAAGCCCATGGACGCGCTGCAGGCCGCCCAGGAACTGGCCGGGGAAGCGGACAAGTACGACCGGCGGGTGACGGAAAAGCTGCTGGAAATGGTGCGCAGCGGGGAACTGAAGCTGGAAGGAAAATGAAAAGCCCTGTTAAATGTTGCAATAAGGATTGTCCCGGAAGGGGCAATGTGCTATAATAAACGGGTTGACATCGGACGGTCCTCTGTCGCTTTTTTGCGAAAATGAACGTCCTTGAGAGGAAGGAGGCCCATAACAATGAATGAGATCATCCGTTCCATCGAGAGCGCCCAGCTCCGCACGGACATCCCCAAGTTCAACGTCGGCGATACCGTCCGCGTTTTCGTGAAGGTCGTTGAAGGCACCCGCGAGCGTCTTCAGGCTTTCGAAGGCGTCGTCATCGCCCGTCGCAACGGTTCCGTCCGTGAAACCTTCACCGTGCGTCGTACTTCTTACGGCGTGGGTGTCGAGCGTACTTTCCCGGTGCATTCCCCCCGCGTGGATCACATCGTGGTGGTGCGTCGTGGTAAGGTCCGCCGCGCAAAGCTGTACTATCTGCGCAATCTCAGCGGCAAGGCTGCCAAGGTAAAGGAGAGGACTTAATCGTCCTATGGCGACGGGAGCAATCCTGCCGCCACTTCTTTTTTATATTCCGAAATTTTCGCGTGGCGCAGGTGCGCCGGAGGAAACCTATGCCTGAAAGAATCAACTGGTATCCCGGGCACATGGCCCGCTCCCGCCGGCTTTTGCAGGAGCAATTGCGGGCGGTGGACGCGGTGGTGGAATTGTGCGACGCCCGGGCGCCCCTGGCCACCCGCAACCCGGATCTGAATCAGCTGACCCGGGGAAAGGCCCGGCTGCTGGTGCTGAACAAGGCCGATCTGGCCGACGACAACGTGACCGCCGCATGGCTGAAATATTTCCGCGCCCGGGAAGTGGAAACCGTGCGCTTTAATTCCAACGGCGCCCGGGCCCGGGAAATTTTGGGCCGCATCGAGGAGGCCGTGCGCCCCGCCATGGAGAAGGCCGCCCGCCGGGGCGTGCGCAAAACCGCCCGGCTGATGGTCATCGGCATTCCCAACGTGGGAAAGTCCACCTTCATTAACCGCATCAACGGTTCGCCCATCGCCAAGGCTGCCGACCGGCCCGGCGTAACCCGTTCCAATCAGTGGGTGAAGATTTCTCCCTATCTGGAACTGCTGGACACCCCCGGCATGCTGCCGCCTAGGCTGGACGATCTGGACAGGGCGCGGCTGCTGGCGTACCTGGGCAGTGTGCGAGATCAGATTCTCAACACCGAGGAGTTGGCCATGGGGCTGCTTATGCACCTGATGCAGGTAGCACCGCAGGCGGCCCGGGCCCGGTTCAAATTGACTCAGGAACAATACGAAAGCCCCGAGGAGCTGCTGGAAGCCGCCTGCAGGGGCCGGGGTTGGCTGCTTTCCGGCGGCCGGGTGGATACCGACCGGGCCTCGGCGCTGATTCTGGACGAATTCCGGGGCGGCAAGGCGGGGAAGATCAGCCTGGAAACGCCGCCTGCGGGGAGGCCGGAGCATGCGTGAGACGAAAGAAGAAAAGCTGGAGCGGCTGACCCAACTGGAAAGTGCCCTGTGGGCCAACGGCCGGGCGGTGGCCGGCATGGACGAGGTGGGCCGGGGGCCGCTGGCGGGGCCGGTGGTGACGGCCTGCGTGGCCATTCCCCGGGAGAAGCTGGTTTATGGCGTGGACGATTCCAAAAAGCTCACGGAAAAGCGCCGGGAAGCGCTGTATCCATTGCTGATTGAAGCGGCGGATTACTGGAAGGTGGCCTTTGTGGATCATGAGCAGATCGACCAGATGAACATCCTGGCCGCCACGCGCAAGGCCATGGAGGAATGCGCCGCGGGCTTCACGGCGGAAAACGGCGTGATTCTGGTGGACGCGGTGCAGAATTTGAAACTGCCCTGTGAAGAGCGGGCGCTGGTGCACGGAGACGCCCTTTCTTATATGATCGGCGCGGCTTCCATTGTGGCCAAGGTGACCCGAGACCGGTACATGATCGAACTGGACCGGCAATATCCCATGTACGGCTTTGCCCGGAACAAGGGCTACGGCACGGCGGAGCACATCGCCGCGCTGAAGAAATACGGTCCCTGTCCGGAACATCGGCGCACATTCATTAAAAATTTCATCTAACCTCAGCGGGATGCGTCGAGGGGGTGCGGGGGAGCGGAGCTCCCCCGCCATGGCGCCGGGGCCGGGCGAAAAAAATTTTTCGCCCGGCCCCGGCGCGTGCATCCGCAGGATGCTCCAGGGGGGTGCGGGGGGAGCGAAGCTCCCCCCGCCATGGCAGAAGGCCAGGTCGAAAATTTTTTTCAACCTGGCCTTCTGCCGTTAAAGCGACAGCTTTTCCATTTTGTGACGGTATACGAACAGCAGCATGGTGAGCGCCCCCAGCCAGGCGGCGGGCTCGGTGAAGCAGATGGCCCAGGGGCTGACGATCCGGGTGAGGCCCCAGGCCACCAGAATGCGCATGACGCACTGCACGATGGAGGAGAGCATGGGCATCATGGTTTCGCCCAGTCCGTACAGCGCCGAGCGGTACACATGCAGAAGATACAGCAAAAACAGCGTGGCGGACATGGCGTGCAGATAGTTTGTAGCTACTTCCGTCACCATTGCGTCGGCGGTTTTCTCGATGAAGAGGGAAAGCCCCGCCCGACCGAAGGCGAACATGATGCAGGAAAGCACGGCGGAGGTGCCCAGGGCGATGAAGGCGGTGGAACGCACCCCCTTGCGAATGCGCTGAATCTGGCCTGCTCCCAGGTTTTGACCGGTATAGGTGGTAACGGCCAGGCCAAAGGACATGGCGGCGGTTTCCTGCAGGCCGGAAAGCTTGCCGGAAGCGGTAATGCCCGCCACGAATTCGAAGCCCAGGGAATTGATGACGCTCTGCACCACCACGCCGCCCACGGAAATGAGAATATTCTGCAATCCCAAGGGCGCGGCCAGCTTCATCAAAAGCCCCGCGTCGCCCTTATGAAACAGAAACGCTCCCTTCTGAAACCGCAGCTGTTCCAGGCGCAGCACGGAGATCAGGCAGATAACGGCCGCGGATCCCTGGGCGATGACGGTGGCGGCGGCGGCTCCGGCCACGTCCCACCGGAAGACCATGACGAACAGCAGGTCCAGGGCGATATTTACGCCGGAAGCGACGAGCATGGCCAGCAGCGGCGCCCGGGAATTGCCCAGAGCCCGCAGCAGCGCGGCGAAGAGATTGTAGGCGGCGGTGATGAAAATACCGCCATAGAGAATGGAAAGATAGGTTTCCGCCTGGCGAAATACCACCTGCTGGGTGCCGATGAGCCGCAGCAGGGGCCCGGCGAAGATCAGCCCCAGGACGGTAAAGCCCACGGCCAGAACGGCGGCGAGCACCAGCAGGGTGGAAACGCACCGGCGCAATCCCCGGAGATCTCCCGCGCCAAAGCGCTGGGCCACGGGAATGGAAAAGCCCTGCATGACCCCCGAAATCAGCCCGAACACCAGCCAGCTGAGCCAGTCGGTGGAGCCCACCGCCCCCAGGGCCTGCACGCCGGCGAACTGGCCCACGATGATGGCGTCGGTCATGGTGTAAAGCTGTTGGAAGACGTTGCCCACCATCAGCGGCAGGGCGAACAGCACGATGAGCTTGGCGGGATTGCCCCGGGTCATGTCTTTTACCGGCGCACTCACGGGGAGACCTCTTTTTTCGATTGGAATTCCTTTTCCAGGGCGCGTTCCCGGTGGAAATAGGAAATTACCAGCAGGATGGCGGCTCCCGTCCAGGCGGCAGGTTCCGCAAAGTAGATGCCCTCCGGCCCCAGCAGTGCGGGCAGCGTCAGCAGCCAGGAGGCCCCCACCCGCATGACGCATTCCGCCAATCCGGAAAGCATGGGCATGAAGGTATCGCCCATGCCCTGCAGGGCGGAACGGTAGACATACAGGAAATAGAGGATAAACAGCGCCGCGGCCATGTAATGCAGGTATTTTACCGCCACCTCCATCACGCCGGGGTCGGCGGAGGAGGCAATAAACAGGGAAAGGCAGGGCCGGCCCGCCAGGAACATCACCCCCGTAAGGCACAGGGCGGTGACGAAGGCGATGAGGGCGGCCTTGCGCATGCCGGAACGGATGCGGTCGAAGCGCCCCGCCCCCAGGTTCTGGCCGGTATAGGTGGTAATGGCGTAGCCGAAGGACACCGCCGCGGCCTCCAGCAGGCCGTAGAGCTTGTTGGTGGCGGTGAAGCCCGTGACGTAGAGATAGCCCAGGCCGTTGAGCACCTTCTGCACCGCCATGCCGCCCACGGAGATCATGGTATTCTGGAAGGCCATGGGCGCGGCCAGCTTTAAAAGCTGCCCTGCGTCGCCCCGGTGGAAGGTGAATTCCCCCTTCTGGAAGCGCAGCGGCTCCAGCTTCAGCACGGCCATCAGGCAGATCACTGTGGCCACCCCCTGGGCGATGACGGTGGCGGCGGCGGCTCCGATTACGCTCCAGTGGAACACCACCACAAACAGCAGATCCAGGGCGATGTTCGTCACGGAGGCGGCCACCATGGCGATCAGCGGCGAACGGGAATTGCCCAGCGCCCGCAGCAGGGAGGAAAGCAGGTTGTAGGCGGCGGTGACGCAGATGCCGCCATAGAGAATATGCAGATAAGCGGCGGCCAGGTCGAACACCCTTTCCAGCGTGCCCATCAGCCGCAATAGCGGCACAGTGAGAATCAGCCCCGCGGCGGTGAAAACCACGGCCACGATGCCGGCCAGAATCACCAGCGTGGAGACGCTGCGGCGCATCAGGCGCATGTCGCCCCCGCCGAAGCGCTGGGCCACCAGAATGGAAAAGCCCTGCATGAAGCCGCCGATGACCCCGAACACCAGCCAGCACAGCCAGTCCGCCGAGCCCAGCGCGCCCAGCGCGTCCGTGCCGGCAAACTGCCCCACAATAGCCGCGTCGGTCATGGTATAAAGCTGTTGGAAGATATTGCCCAGCATCAGCGGCAGGGCGAAGGTGACGATCAGCCTGGCGGGGCTGCCGTGGGTCATGTCCTTTACGTTTTTGCTCATGTTTCCTCCGGAGGGATTTCTTTGAGTACCTGGTGCAGGGCCCGGTTTTTCTCCAGGCCGGAAAAATGCAATTGTCGGGCCCGGGCGATGCGCCTGCCCAGGGCGGGGCCGGGTTTGCAGCCCGCCTGAATCAGGTCCTTGCCGGTGACCATGGGCCGCTCCAGACAGGCGTAATAATCCTTCAATCGTTCCTGCAGAAAATCCCAGTATCGGGAATCATAGGGTGCGTCCAGCTTGCCCTCCGCATCGGCCCGGGAAAGCAGAATCAGGTCCTCCGGGCAAACGCTTTCCCAGAAAAGCTGACGGGTCTTCTTCTTTTTGGAAAGGGAGGCGGCCAGCATGTTGGGCCGCATGTGCAAAAGCACCATGTTTTTCACATAAGCCAGGGTGCGGGCGTTGGAGGTAAGCCTTAAAAGCTGCGCCTCCGCCAGGGGCACGCCGGTTTCCGGGTGGCGATAACTGGTGATGCGCCCGTCGATGACCTCAGAGGCGTTGGCCTTGCCCAGATCGTGGCACAGGGCCGCCAGCATGAAGTTCACCGGCTCCTTTGCCTGACCGCGCAGCCGGGCCGCCGCGTCCAGGGTCAGGGCAGTGTGTTCGAACACGTCCCCCTCCGGATGGAATTTGGGGTTCTGCGCCACGCCCACGGTGTCGGCCACCTCCGGGAAAAATTCCCGCAGATGTCCCATCGTGATCAGCGCCCGGAAAAACACCGAGGGCTTTTCGGCCTTCATCAGGGCCTTGACCAGTTCCTCGTACACCCGTTCCCGGGAAAGGGCGGTCACGTCCATGCCGCGGCTGATTTCGATGGTAGCGAGGGCGATTTCCGCCTGCAGCCGGGCGGCGAACTGGGCGGCCCGGAACACCCGCAGCGCGTCGTCGCCAAAGGTCGCGTCGCACACATGGCGGATGATCTTCTTCTCCAGATCGGTCCTTCCGCCCCAGAAATCCAGAATTTCCCCGGTGAGGGGATCCAGCATCATGGCGTTGATGGTGAAATCCCGGCGGCGGGAGGCGTCTTCATAGGAAAGAAAGGGATCCACGGACACGTCGAAATCCCCGTGGCCCCGGCCGGTGCGGGATTCCCGGCGGGGCATGGCGATGTCCAGATCCGAATGCCGCAGGCCCAGCACGCCGAAGGACGCGCCCCGGTCGTATACCTCGCCAAAATCGGCCAGCACTTCCCGCAGCTTCTGGGGAGCCAGGCCGTAAACTTCCAAATCGATGTCCTTACAGGAAAGGCCCATGAGCCGGTCCCGGACGTATCCGCCCACAAAAAAGGCGCGTCCGCCGGCGGCTTTCACGCTCTGGGCAATTTGCATTGCCAGGTCCTGATCGTTCAAAATTCATCACCCGATTCGATGATACCATGGCATTGAGAAAAAGTCAACGCAGGGCGCACAAAGGCCGGAGAAGCGGACTCCTCTCCGGCCAAAGGGCTTTCCCGCGAAGGGGAAAATCAATTATAATTGCGCAGCACCAGCCACTTCTGCAGAAGGGCCGTCCACTGCTTCACGTCCTCGTATTCCTCCGCCAGACCCAGACCGTGCTGACCCTGGGGGAAGATGTGCATTTCGTAGGGCACGCCCTGAGCGGAGAGGGCCAGGGCCAGGTTCAGGCTGTTTTCCACGGGCACCGCCTGATCCGCGGCGGTATGCCAGATGAAGGCTTCAGGGGTGTCGGGGGTAATGTGCAGCTCATTGGAGAATTTCCGCACCAGTTCCCAGTTGTCGGCGTTTTCCTGGCCCAGCAGGGATTCCCGGGAGCCCCGGTGAGTAAACGCCCCGAAGGACACCACCGCGTAGCAGGGGATGAACGCGTCGGGCCGGGAGGACAGGCGCTCCAGGGGATCGGCCGCGTCGGGATCGCCCGCATCGTACAGGGTGGCGGCGGTGCAGGTGAGGTGTCCGCCGGCGGAGAAGCCCAGAATGGCCACCTTTTCATAGCCCATGGAGCGCACCAGGCGGATGGCCCGCTTTGCGTCCGCAAGGGGCGCCAGCATGTGGCAGGGCTTTACCCGGTAATCCAGCACATAGGCGGAGACCCCCGCCTGATTGAGCATTTCCGCAATGGGCGCGCCTTCGTGGTCGGCCTTCATGCAATAGCCGCCGCCGGGCACCACCACCACCGCGCCCCGGGAGCCGGGAACGGCGTATTCCGTGACGGAGGGCTGGGCCTGCAGGGGAGAAAACTGGGTATAGGGCGCGTCTTCCTTCCACAGATAAATCTTTTCGTGCATCGAAAGCATCTCCTTTTTTACAGCAGGGGGATCATGTCCGCCAGGCGGCCGAACTTCAGATCCGGCACGGTTTCGGATTTGGCCAGCATTTCCTCGGTGGTTTCGCCGGACATCACCAGAATGGAGAGCATGCCGCTGCGCAGGCCGGTTTCAATGTCGGTATACAGCCGGTCGCCCACCATGGCCATTTCGCCGGCTTTCAGGCCCGTGCGCCGCAGGGCGGCTTCCACGATGCCGGTGTTGGGCTTGCCCACGATGAGCTCCGGGCGGCGGAAGGCCGAGGCCTCGATAAAGGCCATGATGGCGCCGATGTCCGGGGCAAAGCCGGTTTCCGTGGGGCAATTGAAATCCGGGTGGGTGGCGATATAGGGCAGGCCCGCCCGCACCAGGTCGCAGACCCGGGTCATTTTTTTATAATCCAGGGTGGTGTCGTAGCCGATGACCACGATTTCGGGGTTCTCCTGATCCACGATCACGCCCATCTGGGTGAATTCCTCGATGAGGTATTCGTTGCCCAGCACGAAGGCCCGCTTGCCGGGATAGAGCTGGTTGAGCTTATCCGCGGTGGCCTCGCCGGAGGTGAGAATCTTCTCCCGGGGCACGTCCAGGCCCATGCCGTGGAGGCGTTTTACGTAAAAATCCGCGTTGTGGGAGGAATTATTGGTGAGAAACAGGAAATCCCGGCCGGTGGCGCGGACCTTTTCGATGAAATCCAGGGAGCCTTCGATGAGGTTGTTGCCCAGGTAAAAGGTGCCGTCCATGTCCAGCAGGAAGCATTTTACGTCTTGCAGGGTCATGCTTTTTCCTCCAGGAATTCAATTTGATCCTTATCCAGCCGGCGCACGGGAGCCAGCACTTCCACCCGATAGCCCGCGCCTTTGAGATTGGCCATGCCGGGCTGGAAGACCTTGGCGATGACCGCGCCTACCCCGGCCACTACGCCGCCGGCCTTTTCAATGAGCCGGATGGCCCCGGATGCGGCCTCGCCGTTGGCCAGGAAATCGTCGATAATCAGCACCCGCTGGCCCTTGGGCAGGAACTTGGCCTTCACCGTTAGCTGGAAGGGCGCATTTTTGGTGAAGGAGAACACCTCCGTCTGAAGGGTATCTTCCTTCAGAATGCGGGAGGGCTGTTTTTTCATGATGACCATGGGCACGTGCAGCTTCAGCGCCGTCATCAGCGCCGGGGCGATGCCGGAGCTTTCGATGGTGACCACCCGGTCGATTTTCGCGTCGGCAAACCGGGCGGCGAATTCCTCGCCCACCTGTTCCATCAATTCGGGGTCCACCTGGTGATTCAGAAAGGAATCCACCAGCAATACCTGTTCGTTCAGGGCGCGACCGTCGGTAAGGATTCTGTTTTTGAGAAGCTCCATCCCTGTCTCCTGCCTTTCGTATGCAATCAGTGGTTACCGAAATATTTTACAGCATTTGTCCGGGAATTTCAACGGCAATCAGCCGAAGCGCACCACCTTTTCCGGCTCCGTAAAGGAACAGAACCGGGCGGTGGCCTCCGCAAGGTAAAAAACTTCCGTGTTGCCGTCCCCGGCGGCGTAGCGGTTTTTCAGCCCGGGATTGGCCTCCAGCATGTGCGCCTGGGCCTCGATTCGGGGGTCCAGCACGGCCCGTCCGCTGAGCCGCAGCCATTTGCCGCCCTTGAAGCAGCAGATTTCCACCCGGGGATTTTCCTTCATCTGCCGGGAAACGGGCTTGACCCGGCCGGTCTGGATGTAGAGTTTATCCTCAAAAATATCCACCGCGCCGAAGGGGCGCACCCGGGGCTGGCCGTCCTCGTCGGTGGCCAGGTAGAAAATGCCGCATTCCTTCAAAAATTCAAAGGTTTCGCGCATGGGAAAAGCCTCCTTACTTTACCTGTTCGGTTCGATAGAGGATTTCCGCCCGGCCGTAGCGGGCGAAGCGCACGTCGCCAAAGCGGGCGGCCCGGGCGTCTACGTGCTCGGCGGCGCCGGTGATTTCGCCGGCGCAGAGCTTGTCACACAGAATTGCCATGTCTTCCATCAGGTCCGGGGCGATGGGGTTAAAGCCGGAAACGGTGCTCTGGAACCGCTGGGCCGCGTGGCCTCCCAGGAAGCGCCAGCTTTCACCGTTCACGCCCAATTGGGCAAGCCGCGCCAGCGCCCGGCGAATGGCCCCGGCGTATTCAGACAGGGGCGAGCCCGTGGGCACCTGCATCCACACGCCGCAGCCGGAGCCCACCGCGTCGCCGGTGAACACGCATTTATGGAAGGAATCCACCAGCAGCAGGGAGCCGGGGGTATGTCCGGGCAGGGCGACGCATTCGATCTTCACGTCTCCCCCCAGATCCAGCATGTCCCCATCCTCCACAAAGCGCAGCTCGCTGTTTTCCGGAAGGGGCTGGCCTTCGAACCGCTGGGAGAACAGCATCTCCCGGTCGGCCTGATGCAGATAGATGGTATCGAACCGGGCGCAGTGCATGCTGTGGTCGCCGTGGCCGTGAGTCAGCGCCAGATCGAAGGGCAGGGCGGTGATTTCCCGCACCAGGGCGGGCACGTCGCCCCGGGCCATGCCGGTGTCGATCACCAGCGCCCGATCCCGGCCGGTTACTACGTAGAAGGAATCGTTCAGGCTGTCGGAAATTTCCCACACCCCCGGCGTGGGGCAGGAAATTTCATAAAGATCCAGCCTGCTCTGCCGGAACATCCAGGAAATCGCCTGGGGATCCCGGAAGGCCTCCTCCCAGGAGGCGTGGGGATGGCCCCATTTTTCGCCGATCATTCCGGCGGGATATTCGATATATTCCGCGAAGGGGTCGCCGCTGCGGGTGGCTTCAGAAACCGCCAGCCGGCTGCCGTACAGGGGCGCGTCGCCGTAGGGGAAGGGCGGGCGCATTTCTCCTGTGGGGGGAACCACCGGGTCGTCCGCGGCGTGATAGGCCCGCAGAGGCACCCGGCCGATTTTCGCCGCGCAGGCGATGGACGCGCCGCCGCACACGGGCATGACCGCGGCGAACTTTCCAGGATAACGCCCCGCCAGATTCCACGCGCCCATGCCGCCCATGGACAGGCCGCACACATACAGCCGCATGGGGTCAGCCTTCAATTGGGCACAAAGGGTATCCACCAGCTGCGCCAAAAGTTCGGGCATGCCGGGAGCGGCCCAGCTGAGGGTATCCGGGCACTGGGGCGCAACGATGTGGCAGGGGTATTTCTGCTGAATCTCCTCCGCGGCCCACAGATGTGCGCCGCCGTTGTTCAAAATCTGGGCCTGATTATCGTGGCCCCGCTCGCCCATGCCGTGCAGAAACAGCACCAGCGGCAGGTTCTCTCCTTTGCCCGTGAACAGCCGGTAGCGCAGGGCCAGCCCGTTTTCGGCGTACAGGGTTTCGTCGGAGAAACGGGTCAGCAGCATTTTTAACAATTCATTTTTCATTTTTCATTCCTCCGTGTTTTTCGCTTTTCATGCTTCATTCCCCGCGGCGCGGCCCAGGGCGAAGGCTTTCTGGTTCATTTCCAGGAATTTTGCGGGCACGGTGTGCTCAATGGCCTCCTGCCAGACGCTTTCCGGCCAATCGGCCCTTTGGGAAAGCACCCCCAGCAGCACCAGATTCACAGCCTTGGGGCTGCCGGCTTTTTGAGCCAGCGCCATTGCGTCCAGGGAAAGCACGTTGGCCCGGGCGCGAAGCTTTTCCGGAATATCCTCAGGATAAGCGGCCGCGCCGGTAATCACGGGCATGGGCCAGATTTCCGCGCTGTTGGTAATGAGCAGGCCGTCTTTTTTCAGATACGGCAGCCAGCGGGCGGCTTCCAGCGCCTCGAAGGAGAGGATGTAATCCGCTTCCCCCAAATCCACAATGGGGGAATGGATGCGCTGGCCGTATTTTACATAAGTCACCACGCTGCCGCCCCGCTGGGACATGCCGTGTACTTCGGAAAGCTTTACGTCGTAACCCTGGGTCAGCAGCGCCCGGCCGATGATTTTGCTGGCCAGCAGGGTGCCCTGACCGCCCACGCCGACGATCATGATGGATTTGGTCATTGCGCGTCTCCTCCTTCGATGGCCCCAAAGGCGCAGGCCTGGGCGCACACGCCGCAGCCGGCGCACTGATTTTCGTCGATGCGGGCCTTGCCCTCCATCACGATGGCGGGACAGCCCAGTTTCATGCACTGGCGACAGCTTCGGCATTTTTCGGGATTGATTTTCAGGGCGGGGCCGTGTTTGACGTATTTCAGCAGGGCGCAGGGCCGCCGGGCGATGATGACGGAGGGGCCGTCTTTGGCCAGTTCTTCCCGCAGCACGGCCTCGGTCTGGGCCATGTCGTAGGGATCCACCACCCGCACGCTGTCCACGCCGCAGGCATGGCACACGGCCTCGATGGAAATGGCCCGGGTGGGCTGATTTTTCAGGGTCAGGCCGGTGGTGGGGTTCTGCTGGTGGCCGGTCATGCCGGTAATGTGGTTGTCCATGACGATGACCTTGCCGGAGCCCAGGTTGTACACCACGTTGATCAGCCCCGTAATGCCCGAATGCATGAAGGTGCTGTCGCCGATGACGGCCACGGTTTTTCCCGCCGCTTCCGGGCGCACCTTGGTAAATCCATGGGCCATGCCGATGGACGCGCCCATGCACAGGGAGGTGTCCATGGCGGTGAGGGGGGACATGGAGCCCAGAGTATAACAGCCGATGTCGCCGGTGACGGTGAGCTTCAGTTTTTTCAACACGGTGAACAGCCCTCTGTGGGGACATCCGGGGCACATCACCGGGGGTCGGCCGGGAAGAGGCTCGCCATATTCGGCAGTTTCCGGCGCGGATATCCCAAACGCCCGGCGCAGCTTTCCCTGAGAAAGCTCGCCCAGGGGGCCGGTGAGATCCTTGCCCCCGTCGGGAACGACGCCCAGGGCGCGGACGTGATCCTCAATGCAGGAATCCAGTTCTTCCACAATGTAAAGTTTTTCAACGCCCTGAGCGAAATCCCGGAT
>CACXHB010000087.1 GCA_902767315.1 uncultured Eubacteriales bacterium | reverse complement strand
TTTCCGCCGCAAAAATCCTCCCGTGCCCACCGTACATGCCGCTGGGCACGATTGAAATTCGAGAGGGCTTTGGCCCTCTCGAGCTCCCCAAGGGTTTTTCGACAGTCTGAGGAGCGACGTCGGAAAGACGCCGCTCCTTTTGCGGTTTCAGTAATCGCGATGCTTTTTCCAGATGTCCAGCACCAGCAGATAGCGGTTCAGGGGGAGGCCCTTGAAGGGGATGTTGCTGGTGCAGTAGATGTAGCCGCCGCCGGGCTTTCCGTATTTCAGGCAGTATTCCGCGGAATCGATGACGTCCTGCCGGGTGCCGGTCTGCATGGCGGCGCAGTGCACGTTGCCGCACAGGGCGATCTGGCGGCCGTAGCGCTGCTTGACCTCGCGGATGTCCACGCCGGCCATGGGGTCCAGGGAGTGCAGCGCGTGGGGACCGCAGGCCACCAGATGATCCAGAATCGGCATGATGTTGCCGTCGGTATGCTTGATGGCGTAGCCGCCGTGTGCCCGAATCGCCGAAATGATGTCCTTCAGATACGGCGCGATGAATTCGGAAAACATCTGCGGGGAGAGGAAGGGTCCGTTGTTGAAGCAGTAATCCGAGCACAGGATAAATCCGTCCAGCCCGTGCTCCAGCAGGTACACGTCCCGCCGGATGGCGTCGTCCGCCATTTTGCGGCACTGGGCGTGCAGCTTTTCCGGCTCTTCGTAGAGCATCATGCTCAGGGTGTACATGCCGTCTCCGTCCGGAATGGCCAGGGTGCCGTCGCCGTGAGCCAGCAGCGCGAAGCGGTCGCCCGCTATTTCGTGAATCAGCTGCGCGGTGACGCCGATGTGTTCGGTGCTTAGATATTGGATGCAAATCGCGTCGTGCTCCAGCCGGGTGTAAACTTCCACCAGAAACGCCGCGTTTTCCCGGAGTTTCTGCATCGTCTCCGCCGGGGAAAGCCCCTGCAGCTCCTCTTCCCGCAGCATTTCCCGGCCGAGCAATTCCTTGCTCAATTGAAATTCCAGTTCAAAGGTGGGCACGCGGTCCGGTATGCCGCCCTCCAGCGCCGTGAGAAAGCGCTGCTTCGGTGTCATTTTCTGCATCGTATCGCTCCTTAATATTTTCCGACCCGCATCACTTCATCCAGCACGCCCCGGAAATCCGCCAGGGAGATGTTTTCGGGAATCGAATGGTCCGAAGAGAAGATGTAGCCGCCGTTTTCCTTCATAATGGGCACCACCCGGTCGATTTCTTCCTTGATCTGCTCGGGTTTATCCCATAATACGGCATTGATGCCCCCGTGGAACAGCAGCTTGTCGCCATAGGTTTTCTTGAGCTGCACCGGATCCATGCCCGCCTTGACTTCCAGGGGATTCAGGCCGTCCATGCCCAATTCGATCAATTCCGGCACAAAGGGATTGATGTCCCCGCAGGAGTGCATCCGCGCCTTGACGCCGTGGTCGTGGGCCCATTTCACGGCCCGGGCGATCCGGGGCTTGTCCATTTCCCGGAAGGTATTCAGGGAGAAGAACTGGTTGTGCTTGTAGCCCATGTCGTTGGGCCAGTTGATCTCGTCGAAGCGGTAGCCCGCCTCCCAGATGCGGTCGAAAAGCTGAATATCCAGGTTCAGATAGGTGTCGTAAATTTCCTCGCACCATTCCGGTTCCTCCAGCATGGCGATGAGGAACCGCTCCGTGCCCACGGCCCAGCTGTGGGTCATGTCAAAGCCGAACCAGAATCCGCCGATGATCCAGTAGCCCTCCGCCTTCCAGCGATCGTAATTGGCCTTCAGATACGCCCAGGGAATGCGGCTTTCGTCGAAGGTCATGCGGCGCTTGGCGTCCAGCTATTTTTCCGCGTCCTTGATTTTGAAATCCAGAAATTCGGGGGTGGAGCCATGCTTTTTCCAGCTTTTCTGGGTCGCCCCCCAGGAAGTGGTATAGATGCGGTATTCGTCCGTCTCTTCCAACACCTTTTCCTCATACCGGGGCGAATTGTCCACCGAAATGGTGGCTACCTTGTCCAGATTAAAATAGGAAACGTAATCCCGGGTGGGCATGCCCTCGGCGCACCAGCGGTCGATGGTTTCCGACCAGGGACTGTCGAAAATGGGAATCCGGTCCGCTTCCCGGTGTTCGTACATGCGGGTAAACCGCTCGTGGGTCGTCATCATAACCAATCCACTCCTGTCTTCTCATGATCGATAGCTTACCATGTTGGGCAGCATTTCCACCACGATGATGTAGAGCTTGGAAAAGCCCATCACCCGGCAGACGGAAATGAATTCCCGGTTTTTCAGGCTCATCATCTGCGAACGCACCATGCGGCACAGCTGCGCCCAGGAAAGAAACGCGATAATCAGCGACATGACCAGCTGATTGCTTACGCTGATAAAGGCCGAAAGAATCAGCAGGACGGGAATCTGGGGCAGGGTCAGGAAAATATTGGCGATAAATTCGATGATTCGGTCTACCCAGCCGCCCACGAAGCCCGCGATGGCGCCCAGCAGAAATCCAATGAGAATGGAAAACAGCGCCGAGCAGAAGCCGATGTAAAGCACGTCGCGGGAACCGTGCACCAGCAGGCCGAAGATGTCCCGACCCTGATAATCCGTACCCAGAATGTGTTCCCAGGAAGGCCCCTGGTAGCGCCCTGAAAATCCGAATTCCCTGATGGGAATGATTTCCGGCCCCACCGTGGCAAAAAATACGAACATCATCAGAATCAGAAAGCCGACGAAGGAGCGCTTGTTGCGATAAATGGAAACGAAAAACGAACCTACAGCGCGCATAGATCAACCCTCCACTCGAATACGCGGGTCAAGTTTCGCGTAGATGAATTCAGTAATCAGGTTTGCCAGAATCGTGCAGCAGGACATGACCAGCAAAAGCCCCTGCATGGCGGTGTAGTCGCGCTGCCCGGACGCGGCGGAAAGCTGAATTCCCATGCCGGGATAGGAATACGTCGTTTCCACAAAGGAGCCCGTCGAAATCATCATGGCGAAGGTAACGGCCAGCATCGTCACCACGGGAAGCATCGCGTTGCGCATCATATAGCGCTTGCGAATCACCCTGTCGGAAATGCCCCGGGCGTAGGCCGCATTGATGAAATCCTCGCCCATGATGGAAATGCCGCTGGATTTCATCTGCAGCGCCCACAGCCCCATGGTGGAAAGCACATAGGTCATCACCGGCAAAACCGCGTGATACAGAACGCTGCCAATAAAGGGAAGGTTGAACCCGGGCGTGCAGGAAATGTCATAAGAACCGTTTATGGGGAACCAGCCCAATTGGAACACGAAGACGATCATGAGCAGAAACGCCCATACGAATACCGGAATGGAGCTGGTAATGGTGCAAAACGTCGTGATTAATACGTTCAGAAAGCCTTTTCTGTGCCAGACCATCAGGCTTCCCAGGGTGATGCCCAGCAAAAAGGTGATGCTCAGGCTCAATACGGAAATAAACAGTGTCCAGGGCATGGCGTACGCCACCAGATCGTTCACCGTTTTGGACTGGTAAACCATGCTGTTGCCAAGGTTGCCCTTCAGAAGAGAACCGTAATACCGGCCCAGCTGCTGGAGCAGCGGCTCGTCGGGGTTATAATTGTAACGCTGAATTACCTGCACATAGGCGGTTTCCAGGGGTAACCCCTGGGTTCGGGCGAGGTCGCGCGCCTGGGTGTAGAAAACGTCCCCGGGCATGGCGCGCAGCAGGCAGAACGTCAATACAGACGTGGCCAATATGGTAAGCAGCGCCATTCCGATTTTCTTTAACACATATTTGATCGTCATATTGTCCGCGCTCCTCCAATGCGTTGAAAAGGGGCGGCGATTGCCGATATCGCCTTTGGCGGCAACTACGGCAACGCCGCCCCGCAGTTCAGTCAATCCGTCTCTGTCGCCGGATTACTTGTTGCCCTCCTGCGGATAGAGGGAGATCATCTTGATGTAACCGGAGAAGCCCCAGTTCAGATTCACGATGTTCGCGAATTCGGGATCGTCCGTCTCGGGAACGGGCATAAACTGATGGTATTCGTCAATGGCGTCCTCATAGGGCAGGCCAGCGGTGGTGGCGCGGTTTTCCCAAATGCCGGTGCAGTTCTGATACAGATTGATGCCGAAGCAGTATTCGTCCGCAATCCATGCCAGCCGGTCGGCGATGGCCATGCGCTCCCCAGTGTCCTCGATGTAGGGCAGGGAGAGAATCAGCTCAATGGGATCCGTGAGCTCGCCGTTGAAGTCCACCAGTCCTTCGTACACCGGAAGCCCCGTCCGCTCGTCCAGATCGATACCCATGTGGGTGGCGTAGGTGCCGCCGAAGAAGTCGTTCAGGGTACAACGCCGAAGCAACTTCCCTGGACAAGGATCTGCGCATTTCCGACGACGGCGAAGGCAAGCTGAAGCTGGTGCGCTATGGCGAGGACGCTTCCGTGAGCCAGCCCCTGGTGACGCTGAAGTTCACCGCACGTGGAGCGGGGGACGCCGAGGTGAATTTCATCTCCGCCAAGGTGGACGAATCCGCCAACGCCTCTCTGCAGGACGCTCCCGACGCGCTGATGGGCAAATCCGCCGTCATTACCGTGGGCGGCTATAACGTGACCCTGCCCGACATCTTTACAGGCGACCGGGCCACCCCCCCGGACAGGATTATACCTTCCGCGCCACGGATACCGCCCATTACGATTATTCGGACGTGACGGCCAGAATCGGCGATAAGGACGTGACCGTGATCGATAACGGCGACGGCAGCTACACCGTGAAGGCCGAAGACATCGCCGGCGATATGGTGATTTCCGGCCGGCGCACGCCCAAGACCTATGGCGTAACCTTCGAAGGCAACGGCAAGGACGACGTGGAAAATCCCGCCAGCCAGGCCACCTACGGCGTGGATTACACCTTCACCGTGAAGGAAGAAGCGAATTATCGCTACACCGTGACGGCGAAGATGGGCGAAACCGCGCTGAAGGTCACTTCCGGCGGAAACGGCGGCTATACCATTTCCGGCAATCAGATCGAGGGCGACATCGTCATCACCGTGACCAAGGACAGCACTCCCATTGTGGATCCTTCCAAGGAAACCGTGATTACCATCGAAGGCGTGTCCGCCGAAGAGGTGGAGGGCGGCCGAATCCATACCGCGCCCAACGGCGTGGACTACACCATCCGCCTGATCAAGGACGCGGCGTATGATTACGTCTTCAAAATTGGCGAAACCGTCATCGCCCCCAACGCCGACGGCAGCTATACCATTCCCGGCAGCATGCTTACCGGCGAGCCTGTGACCGTTACCATCGAAAAGACCGTGGCCGCGCCGCAGGTGGAAGTGACTGAATACCTGAAGCTGGATACCCTTCAGGCTCAGGAGGGCGGCCGGTCCATGTGGCTGGTGCTGGTCACCGGCAAACCCGTAGACGGCAGCGCCTACGCCTTCGACGGCAGCCTCATGTACGCCTCCGAGAAGTATGAGGGTGCGTATTGCTACCTGATGATTTCCGGAAAGACCCTGGCGGAAGCGCAGGAGGACGCCAGAGCGCTGGTTTCCCAGAAGGCCGGCGAAGCGCCGCAGCTGACGTATGACGGCGACGTGAACGGCACCAAAGTGTCCGACGTAAACGACGCGCAGCTGGTGTACGACATGTACCTGGCCAAGTATGGCGAATTCACCCAGCAGCTGCCGGTGGAAGCCTTCCTGAAGGCAGATATGGACGGCAGCAGGAACATTACCGTTAAGGACGCGGCGGAAATCGTCGCAAAGATTCACGGCGAATTCCCTGCGGAATAAGCCGAATTTTCCGGGCTTCGCGGCTCCTTCGGGAGCCGCGGGCCCACACCTTGATTCGACCATGGCAGAATAGGGGAAGAACATGCAGAAGAAATTCCGACGGTTGAGTTTTGCGCTGGCGGCGCTTTTGTGCCTGCAGGGCTTTTGCGCGGCGGAGGACGGCGCTCCAACGGAGATGCAGCCGGCGGTTACGCCCGCTTCTGAAGCGGGGCAGGAGCCAACCCCCGCTCCCGGGCCCGTGCTGCACCGGTTCGAATGCCGGCCGGGAACCCCCGCGGCGGTGCATACCCGGCTCCGGTTCGCTGCGGAATTCAGCGGCGGCGAACCCATTGTTAGCGTGGAATTTTACGTGGACGGCGTACTGGCCCAGGAGACCGCGTTTTCCGGGGCGGAGACGTGCGTCGCGATTCAATATGAAACCGATTCGCTTGCTCCGGGAGAACATCGCATTTCCGTCTCCGCCCGGGACGCGCTGGGCCGCGTCGCCCGCAGCGACGAGATGACGGTTTTGATAATGGAAGAAATTCCGGAAACCCCGAATCCGGAGGTCACCCCGGAAGTCACCCTCGAACCCGAACCCGCCCCGGAAATCACGCCGGAAGTTTCGCCGGAGATCACGGCGGAGCCTGCGCCGGAAATCACGCCGGAGCCCACCCCGGATGGCGCGGAGATCCCCGAGGTAACCGCCGATCCCGCCGAGGATCAACTGCCCGAGGACCTGCCCACGGAGGAAGCCCCGGAGGAAATTCGCCTGGCGCCCCGGGATCTTTCGGCCCTCTGGCGGGGGGTAAAGCCCAGCGACGAGCGGGGCATGGCCATTCCCATGCTGCTCCAGGGGGATTATGACGCCACGGTGCTGTATTATTACGGCGTGCCCAAGTCCGTGGCCACCTCCGGCTGCGGCGCAACCAGCCTTTCCATGGTCATTGCCTATCTCACTGGCAATACCGACCAGAACCCCTATAAGCTCTTCTGCGATTCCGTGGAGGCGGGCTGCTATCACGGGGCAGGCTGGAGCCACGGCACCCTCAGCCGGTACGCGGCGGAATACGGCGTGCAGACTCGGTGGATTGCCAACGATGGGGAAGCCGTGCTGCAGGCCCTGCGGGAGGGAAAGCCCGTCATCGCCCACATGGGCCCGGGCATTTTCACCGAAAAGGGACACTATCTGGTGCTGCGGGGCGTGACGGAGGAAGGGCTGGTGCTGATGAACGACCCCAACAGCCGGAGCAATTGCGGCAAGGCCTTTCCCATGGAAACCCTGCTGAAGCAGGCGAAAACCTCCACGGCCTTTCTGGTGTGCTGGGTGGAGGAAGCCTCTGCGGAAGAACTCCCGGAAGAACGCCTGTGGGGCGATCTGAACGGCACCGGAAAGGTGGACGTCAGCGACGCGCAGCTGCTCTACGACGGCCTGAAACAGGGCCAGACCTGGCCGGAATGGGACTTGAACGGAGACGGCGAAGTGAACAGGGAAGACCTGGAAGCGCTGACGGCGGCGATACTGGCCGCGGATGAATAGGAGGCGATGCGCGATGAAGCGAGTGTGTGCGTGGGCGGCGGCGCTGCTGCTGGCCCTTACCCTGCCCGGGGCGGCGGAACCGGCGGAAGAGATTTCGAAGGAGCCCATGGAGCCGGTGTATACCTTTGACCTCACGGTCAACGGAAAGCACGAGGTCACGGTGGCCCCGGGGGACGTGATCACGGTGGTTTTCACCATCACCCGCACGGATGAGGATGAAGATGCGGGATATACCATGTATTCCATGCAGAACGAAATCGAGTACGACGAAACCTTCGTCACTCCCGTGGAAAACGGCTGCATCACCCAGCCGGGCATCGACACCACGGACATCGCCCTGCGCGGCCATGGCCGGGCGTTTTACATGAACTATCTGTCCTTTGTGGACGGCAGCCCCTGGCAGGACAATCAGCTGGTGGGCACCTTCCAATTGCAGGTCAACGGCGAAAGCGGCGTGACGGAATTGAACAACCGCAATTTCTGCGTCACCCGGCCGGGGGCCCAGGAAAGCTACGAGGCCAATTGCGGCGATCTGCTTCTGTATGTGTCCGACGAATGCACCGTGCGCTTTGAAACCAACGGCGGCACGGCCCTGGAGGACGCCACGGCGCTGTACGGCGAGCTTCTGCCCCGGCCCCAGGACCCGGTGAAAAGCGGCTGGCACATCGCGGGCTGGTATACGGATTACGACCTGACCGAGGCCTGGGATTTCGAAACCCGGCCGGTGGGGAAGAACATGGTGCTCTACGCTGCCTGGGAAGAAGGCGACCCGGAGACCGCCTCCTCCGGGGAGGAAACCGCCGCGCCGGAAACTCCGGTCGAAGCCGTCCCACGGGTGCGCGTCGCCTTTGACGCAGGCGGCGGAAAGCCCGTGGCGGATCTCTGGCTGGAACAGGGAACGCCGGTGGAGACGCTGCCCACCCCCGTCCGGGCCGGGTATCGCTTCCTGGGCTGGTATCGGGATCCCGCCCATCGGGAGCCCTTCCAGACCGGCGAAATCCCCGCGGACAAAAAGACCACCCTCTACGCCGCCTGGGAGAAAAATTAAAATAAACGCCTCCGGGCGCGTCTTCTGCCGATGCAGAGCGCGTCCGGAGGCGTTTTTGGATGGGTTTACAGTCCGAATTTTTCCCGAACCTGTGAGAAGGGCACCACCGGCGCGGGGTTGTCCGGATGGGAAGCCAGATGCTTTTCCATCCATACCATGTCGTACCACGCGCCGAACTTGCAGCCGCATTTCTCAAACCGGCCCACCAGCCGGAAGCCCAGGTGGGCGTGGAACTGCATGCTGTTGTTGTCCTGATGGGCGTCGGGATGGTCCGTGCAGGTGATGCAGGCGCAGAGATTGCGAATGCCCTGGGCCCGGAGAATGTCCTCCAGGGCGGCGTAGAACCGCTTGCCCAGGCCCATGCGCCGGGCGTTCTGGGCGATATACACGCTGGATTCCACGGCCCAGTCGTAGGCCCGGCGTTCCTTGAACCGGCCCACGTAGGCGTAGCCCAGAATTTCCTCCCCCTTCTGGGCCACCAGATAGGGATAAAATTCCAGGGTGTGGGCGATGCGCCCGGCGAACTCCTCCACCGAGGGCACGTCGTATTCGAAGGTAATGGCGGTGTCCCGCACGTAGGGGGCGTAGATGGCCAGCAGCGCCTTCGCGTCCTCCGGCCGGGCCACGCGCAGTGTGATTTCTTCGGCAGACATGGGCGATTCCTCCTTTTGCGGCCTATTGTAGCACTGACATGTGAAGAAATGCCGGATTTTGATAAAATAAGGATTGCAAATTTTGGCAGATGGGGATAAAATGACATCAATGAAATGTCGCCTTCGGGCGGAATCGGAGGGAAAAACCATGCGCAAATTCATGGACGAGGATTTCATGCTCTACAGCCCCGCGGCGAAAAAGCTGTATCACGAATACGCCGAGGGCATGCCCATTTACGATTACCATTGCCATCTTTCTCCCCGGGAAATCGCGGAAAATATCCGCTTCCGGAACGTGGGCCATCTGTTCCTGGGGGGCGATCATTATAAGTGGCGCGCCATGGCCGCCTTCGGCATTGACGACAAGTTCATTCGCGGCCAGAGCAGCGATGAAGAGAAGTTCATGGCCTATGCCAAAGCCATGCCCTATATGATGGGCAATCCCCTGTATCACTGGACCCATCTGGAGCTCAAGCGGGTCTTCGGTATCGATACGCCCCTTTCCGAAAAGACCGCTCCCGAAATCTGGGAAAAGTGCAACGCCCTGCTGGCGAAGGATGAATTCAGGGCCCGGGGACTCATTGAAAAATTCAACGTGAAGCTCATCTGCACCACCGACGACCCGGTGGATACCCTGGAATGGCACGACAAAATCGCGGCGGATGCTTCCTTCAAGACCAGGGTGCTGCCCGCCTTCCGCCCCGACAAGGCCGTGAACGTGAACCGCGCCGGCTTTGCGGAATACATGGCCCGGCTTTCTGAAGTCACCGGCGTGGAAATTCGCGCCACCTCCGACGTCATCGAAGCCCTGGAAAAGCGGGTGGCCTATTTCCACGCCCACGGCGCCCGGGTTTCCGACCATGGACTGGATCAGGTGCCCTTTGCCGAGGTGGATTTCGCCCGGGCGGATAAGGCCCTTTCTCAGGCCCTGGCCGGGGAAACCGTGTGCCCCGAATGCGCGGAGCATTACCGCACGGCGCTGCTTATCGCCCTGGGCGGTATGTACGCCCGCCGCGGTTGGGTGCAGCAGTATCACATGAACGCCCTACGGAACAACAACACCGCCATGTTCGAAAAATACGGCCCGGATACCGGCTTCGATTCCGTGAACAATACCGGCCTGGTGGCGGAAAAGCTTTCCCGGCTGCTGGACGCGCAGGAACGGGAGGGCATGCTGCCCAAGACCATCCTGTATTCCCTCAACGCCAACGACAATTATACCCTGGCTTCCATGGCGGGCAATTTCCAGACGGCCGCCGGCGTGGCGGGGAAGGTGCAGTTCGGCAGCGGCTGGTGGTTCAACGATCAGCGGGACGGCATGGAGGACCAGATGAAGACCCTGGCCAACGTGGGCCTTCTGAGCAATTTCGTGGGTATGCTGACGGATTCCCGCTCCTTCACCAGCTATCCCCGGCACGAGTATTTCCGCCGCATTCTGTGCAATGTTATCGGAACTTGGGTGGAAAACGGCGAATATCCCGACGATTGGGAGACCCTGGGTGAAATCGTGCAGGGCGTCTGCTTCAATAACGCTCAGCGCTATTTCGGCATCGAACTGTAAGAAAGGAATTCAGGAACATGAGCAGCGTTGTAAAGCATGACCAGGCGCCCGTTCAGGATCTGGGGGGCGGCGTGGTGCGCCGGATCCTCAGCCATACCAAAGACATGATGGTGGTGGAAATCACCTTTCCCGCCGGCGGCGTGGGCGCGGCGCATACCCATCCCCACCTGCAGTCCTCTTATGTGAAAAGCGGTGAATTCGAATACACCGTGGGCGAGGAAAAGGTGCTGGTGAGGGAGGGGGATTCTCTCACCTTCGACCCGGATCAGGTGCACGGCTGCGTCTGCCTGAAGGCGGGCGTGCTGCTGGACGTGTTTTCCCCCGCCCGGGAGGATTTTCTGAAATAAAAAAGGCGGCCCTTCCCCGGCATGGCTTCTCGCCCGAGAAACTATGCCGGGTTTTTACACCGCGAGTGTTGACAGATGCGCCCCCAAAAGGCTAAAATTTTGGAAAAGGAGCGATGCGCATATGAATCAGACGGTTGTGATTCTGGACTTTGGCGGCCAGTACAAGGAACTCATTGCCCGCAGGGTGCGGGAGTGTTCCGTATATTCCATTATCAAGCCTTATACCACCCCCATCGAAGAAATTCGCGCCCTGAACCCCATCGGTATTATCTTTACCGGCGGCCCTCAGAGCGTATATGCCCCCGACGCCCCCGCATGTGCGGAAGAGGTATTCCACCTGGGCGTGCCGGTGTTGGGCATCTGCTATGGCATGCAGCTGATCTGCCACATGCTGGGCGGTCAGGTCGGCCCCTGTGAAAACAGCGAATACGGCACCATGAACGCCCGGTTTGAAACCGCTTCCCGGCTCTTCGGCGGCATGGATGTGGAGCAGAAGGTGCTCATGAGCCATACCGACCGGGTGCAGCGGCTGCCCCTGGGCTTCGGCGCCATCGCCAGCACCGATCTTTGCCCCATCGCGGCATTTGAAAGCGTAGAAAAGCAGATCTACGGCGTGCAGTTCCATCCCGAGGTGGAAAACACCGTCAACGGCCTGAAGCTGATCCACCGGTTCCTGTATGAAATCTGCGGCGCTGCCGGCGATTATAACATGGACGATTATCTCCAGACCCAGATTCGCCTGGTGCGTCAGCAGGTGGGCGATAAAAAGGTGCTGCTGGGCCTGTCCGGCGGCGTGGATTCCAGCGTCTGCGCGGCGCTGCTGTCGGAGGCCATCGGCCAGCAGCTGGTGTGCGTGTACATCGACCACGGCTTCATGCGCAAGGGTGAAACCGACGAAATCCGCAAGGTGTTCGCCAAGCGCCCTATCAATTTCGTTTACGTGGACGCCCGGGAGCGCTTCCTGAAGAAGCTGGCCGGCGTTACCGACCCGGAGCAGAAGCGCAAGATCATCGGCGCGGAATTCGTGCGCACCTTTGAAGACGCCGCCCATAAGTGCGGCAACCCCGAATTCCTGGCCCAGGGCACCATCTATCCCGACGTGGTGGAGTCCGGCGCCAACAAGTCCGCCGTCATCAAGAGCCACCACAACGTGGGCGGCCTGCCCAAGGACATGGGCTTCATCGGCGTGGTGGAACCCCTGCGCGGGCTGTTCAAGGACGAGGTGCGCAAGCTGGGCCTGATGCTGAAGCTGCCCAAGGCCCTGGTGAACCGCCAGCCCTTCCCCGGCCCTGGCCTGGCCATTCGCGTTATCGGCGATTTGACCGTGGAAAAACTGGACCTTCTGCGGGACGCGGACGCCATCGTCCGGGAGGAAATCGGCCGTTCCCGCTGCAAGGCGGATCAGTACTTCGCCGTGCTCACCAGCAACCGCAGCGTGGGCGTGATGGGCGATTTCCGCACCTATGAATATACTGTCGCCGTGCGCGCCGTGCGTACCAACGATTTCATGACCTGCGAATACGCCCGGCTTTCCCACGACCTTCTGTATAAAATCTCCAACCGCATCACCAACGAGGTCAAGGGCGTGAACCGCGTGGTATACGACATCACCGGCAAGCCCCCGGCCACCATCGAATGGGAATAACGGCCCAAAATGCCGAAAGTCTGTATTTATGCAGACTTCCGGCATTTGTTTTACCCAGGGAGGGAAATCGCATGAGAAACTGTAACCTCCTTTTGTTTGATTTGGACGGCACCCTGCTGCGAAGCGATAAAACCATCTCACCCAGAACGTTGTCGGCGTTGAAGAAAGCCCGGGAAAAGGGGATACTGATAGGCGTTTCTACCTCAAGAAGCGAGTAAAATTCCCTGGCCTATTTGAATCAATTAACCCCCGACGTTTTCATTTCCAGCGGCGGCGCGTTGGTGAAATACAAAACCGCTTATATTTATAAGGCGGAGTTTTCCGCGGAAGAAACGAGCGCGATGATTCATGCGGCAAGAAGCATCTGCGGAAACGACTGCGAAATTACGATAGATACAATCGACGCGCACTATTGGAATTATAAATGCGATCCTCAAAAGCTGGATGAGCGCTGGGGAGACAGCATTTATACGGATTTCACAAATTTCGCCGAACGTTCCCTGAAAATGTGCGTTGAAATTTTTGACGAAGCGAAAGCGGCCCAGCTGGCGCAACGCCTCTCCGCTTGCAACTGCATTCGCTTCTCTGACGGCTTTTGGTATAAGTTTACGAAAAAGAATGTGACGAAAGAAACCGCCATCCTGAAAATCGCTGAGAGGTGCGGATTCGGCACAGAGGCCATGATTGCCTTCGGAGATGATCTTGCCGATATGGGAATGCTGGAAATCTGCGGAACAGGCGTTGCCATGGGAAATGCGATTGACGCGGTAAAGGACAAAGCAGATGTTGTGATCGGATCAAACGACGAAGAGGGCGTCGCGATTTTTGTTGAAAAAGAACTGTTATAACCCCATTTTCCGAAAAAGCGAAAGGACGGCGCTGTAAAATGACCATTCAGGAAGCGTGCGATCTGTTAAAGGGAGAATTGCTGGACAACGGATACGAATATGGGTTCTATCTGGACGGCGTAAAATATCGGCCCGATCCGGCGCTGGGTTTCGACGCCGGGTTCCAACGCGCCCTGCTGACGGACTACCGAATCCAAAACCCCTCCGATACCCAGCGGGAGAAAATCGGCACCTGCAACGACGTGGCGCTATTGATGAAAACCCTCCTTGCAAGCCGCGGCGTTCCCGGCAAAATCTGGCTGCTGGACTATGCCCGCGGCAAAAAATTCCACACCATCCTGACCTTCCAGGCGGAAAATCAGGTGATCTATCTGGAATTAACGCCGCAATCCCGAAAGCCCTGGTATGGAAAGGAGCTGCTCTACGCAAGCGAAGCCCAGCTGATTTCCGAATATCGCAAAACCGATTGCGAGCTTACCGACGTCACCGATTCCGTCCGCGCAGGTTCCACCCCGGAATTTATCCTTTCAAGAATTGGATAATTCCGTTCCACGGAAAATAGAAAATGTGGGCCGTGAAAGAATCGGATGGTTCTTTCACGGCCCTGTTGTCGGTTGTGCGTTGTCGATTACAGCGGGCGGCGGCCCCAGGAGAAGACCCGGTTGTAGTAGCCGGAATTCAGGTTGCTGATGCATACCTGACGGCCGTTGCCGCTGCCGGAGGAGGCGTGGATGAAATAGCCGCTGCCCAGGTAGATACCCACGTGGTCCGACAGGTCGGAATCGGCGATGGTGTTGAAGCACACGATGTCGCCGCGCTTCAGGTCGGCGATGCGCTCGATCTTGGTGCCGGTGGAGTCCTGATAGCCCTGCGCGTAAGCGGAACGGCCCAGGGAGATGTTGATTTTCCGGAAGGCGTATACCGTGAAGCCGGAGCAGTCAAAGGAATTGGGGCCGGCGGTGGCGTAAATGTAGGGCTTGCCCAACTGGCACTGGGCGATGTAAATCACGTATTCGATCTTTTCCGCCCGGGTCGCGCCGGAGGGCAGCGTCACCTGGGTGGATTCCAGCCCGGCGGGAATCTTCAGCACTTCGCTGTTGCCGGAGGAAGAGGGGGTGTAGTCCGCGGTGGTCTTGCCGGAGGGCAGGGAAGGCGCGGAGCCGTCGTACAGCGCCCGCAGGGTGGCGGAGGAAAGCACGCCGTCGGCGCTCATGCCCGCCGCATCCTGGAACAGCTTCACCGCCGCCACCGTGGTGGAGCCGAAGCTGCCGTCGATGGAGGAAGCCTTGCTGAAATAGCCCAGGTAGTAAAGCCGGGTCTGAATCCGTTCCACATAAGTGCCGCTTGCGCCGCTGGAGATGCTGGCGCTGAGCAGGGAGGATTCCGGCGCGTAGCCGCCGTAGAGAATCCGCAGGGTGACCAGGTCGGCCTCGCCGGTCTGCGATACGCCGATGGAATCCTGGAACCGGCGCACGGCGGAGGTGGTGAGGGAACCGTAATTGCTGCCCACCTTGCCGTCAAAGTAGCCCAGCTTTTCCAGCGCCTGCTGAAGATTTGTGACGTTTGCGTCGTTGTCGCCGCTCTTCAGGGGCGTGTAATTGGCCACGCTCAGATATTTTGCCGCCACAAATGCCCGGCCGTTGCCGATGCCGATGTAGGCCCAGTTGCTGTTGTAGGCGTATACGTCCACTTCCGTGCCCAGGTCAAGCTTCGCCGCGGGGTTGGAGGTGTCCTTCGTGGTAAATACCGGTGCGTATTGATAAATCACTGTGGCGGTGAATTTCACGTCGGGATACTTGCTGCGGTATTCCTCCGCCAGATTCTGCGCCGAGGGCGTGGGGGTGGGCTGATCCGTCACCCGGGTCAGGGCTTTGACGTTGCAATAGCCCACATATCCGTTTTTCTCAATCTCCGCCCAGGAGGAATTGTAGCGCAGCACGTTCACTTCCGTGCCCTTCTTCAGCGTGGTCATCACGCCGGAGGAGGTGCTGGCCTTTTTGTATACCTTCACGGAAGAGGCGCTGACTACGCAGGAAATCGCGTCGGATGCGGCGGGCGTGGCGGTGGGCTGCGGGGTGGTTTCCACCTTGGTGAGAGACGCGGTCTTCATGTACCCCGTCACGCCGCCTCTTTCCACCTTGGCCCAGGTGGCGTTGTATTCCAGCACGTTTACCTTCGTGCCCAGATCCAGCGTGGCCAATACCTTGGCGGAAGTGCTGGCAGAGGCGTAGGCCTTGGCGGAATCCACGCTTACCATGCAGGGAATGGAAGCTTCCGAAGAGGAGAGGGGAGAGGTAGGCTCCGGCGTGGCCGCGGGGGCCGCGCTGGCTTTGGTCAGGCCGGAGGTGGCGCAATAGCCGTACACGCCGTCTTTGTAGATGTAAGCCCAGGTGGTGTTGAATACCACCACCGTCACGTCCGTGCCGAACTTCAGGGAAGTCAGCTGCTGGCTGCTTTCGCTGGCGGATTTGTATACCGGCAGAGCGCCCACCGTG
>CACXHB010000086.1 GCA_902767315.1 uncultured Eubacteriales bacterium | reverse complement strand
GTTGAGCGACATTTGCGTCATGGCCCAGCAGCATTTTTCCGTGATCTTCCAACACGGTCTGATGCTGCGACAGGAAACGCTCGTCGTCTGTCAGTCGCTGGTCGTGCTGACTGAGGGTACTGTCAAAACGAAGCAGCATTGTTCCATGGGCAACGAGTTTCTCCTGATGATCCGCAAGACTGTCCGCCATAGGCTGCAGGACAGAAAGCGCTGAGCAGGCGTTCTTCAGCTGATCGGAAATAGGGAGCAGCTTTTTCTGCACATAATCCATTTCGGTCAGTTCCGAAGACTTTGGCAGATTCAGCGCGTTTTTCAACCATTGGCGAGATTTTTCGATCCACGGCTGGAGGATCGCATCGACCTTTTCGAAATCGACAGGCGGCGTTTCCTCTGATTTTTGCAGCAATTCGTCGGAATTCATTACAAGTCGATCTTCCAGATGCAGCATAGACAGCAGCGATTTGAAACGCGTAAGCCCTCTGGAAGTGTTGGCGATACAGAAAAACTGCTTATGGAACAGCAGACACAGACACATGCCATGATAGGAATCTGTAATGACAAAATCCGCCATGGCAAAATTGTAAATCCATTCCTCTAAGCTGGCGTTGTTAACGGCGACGGGATCTTCGGGGGTCGCGTCGCTATGCTGTCGGGCGTCTGTGATGAAGTTTACCGGCAGCGCATGCTTTGAGGCATATTGCAGCACGGCATTTTTCTTTTCCGCCGTAATATCCAGGATATAGGCCCCGAGAAACGGACCGGCGGGTTTTCGATTCGCCTTTGCAGATAATTCGTCCAGAATATGTCTTCCGCACAGGAAAATCGGATCCAAAACCAGATCGCCGGAGAGGCCGAAGGCATCCTTCAACAAACGCATGCCGCTGCTTTCCCGTACGGAGATTGCGTCAAACCGCTGGAGCGAATGGAGTATGTCGCGCTGCATGGCTGCATCGGACTGCCATTGATCGCATCCAAAGGAGGTCGCATAAGCGATTTTTAGCTTATTCTCTTGAACAAAATTCAGAAAAGAGAATTCGCCGAAGGCCCGATACAACTGAGGATGCCACATCTGATCCGAACCCACCATGAAGCCACGACACATATCATTTAACCGATACATATCAATGGTATCCTGATAGAGCGGAGCAATGGCGTTTGCCGGATAGGGAAAGTTCTGAAACAGCGTTTTATCAGAGCTTTGCGCTTTCCAGGCGGCCGAGACGGGGCGTTCGATCATCAGGGCCTTTAGACCCATCTGGGTTATAACACGATATAGAGCATAATAAGTCAGCTCAGAACCGTAATTCGGCTCGCTCCAGATACTGACGATGCCAAGATCATATGGGTATTCCATTGCTATCTCCAACGCTTTCCGGAAAGTGTTTCCCTGATGTAATGACTGCAGAAACCGATCTCGCTGCGGGTAGGCTTGAGAGCGGGCGGGACGGTTGGTATGAAGCAAATCCGAGGGTACTTTTTCAACCCTTTGGAATGCAGTCTGCGCCTGTTCAAAAAGGCACCGTCCTTTTTCGCTGTTGAGCAGGAGAATGCTGGTTCCCTTTTTATCGTCCAAATCCTTTCGGTATTGATCGATGAACCAGAAATCGCCAATGGTAAGGTCGCCCTGACGCGTATCTCCTGAATAACGGCATGCTTCGCACACAGAGGGCATCAATACCCGGCTATGATATCCTTTCAAATAGGGATCGTTTTCCACCGATTTCAGATCGCAGCGCCCGTCTGTATATTCCGCCAGAAGCGTCGTGGCGTTCCAGCCGGAGCGCTCCTTGGGCCGGAAACGAATGGAACGCAGAGAATTCCGGGGATAACAATCGGTGAGGTATCGATCGAACAGTTCGGCACCCGGCGCAAAATGACAGATCAGATCAATGGTAATCAACTGGTTGTGATCGCCGCCAAGAAACGCGTACAGCCCGGCTACCTGACAAGGACAGCCCGTGAACAGCACTGGACGATGCTGCTCCAGCAGCACGGCAATACGGGCATAGATATCGTTCAGATTGCTGCGGACATACTTGCTTTCGTACATGGCTGCCAATTCCTGCGTGGTAGAAGCCAGCACATGTTCCACCTGAAAACCGTTCCAAACGGCCCCGCAAACAACCCCTCCCCGGGCCAGTATGGCGGAGGCCAGCACGGGAAACGCTCCGCCGGAAGCACTTTTGATTCGAATTTCATCGGAGGCCATGACCGCAAAGCATTCGCCCAGAGACGCCCGGTCAGGCGTAAAGCAGTTGCATTGTGGACAGCGCGAACTGCACAGATTGCAATGAACGCACAGATTCTGATTTACGGACATCACCGGCCCGTCGGCGGGGTGTGCGTCTACGGATATGGCGTGCGTGGGGCAGAGCAGTTTGCATGTATGGCAACCGGCACACAAGACGCTGTTCCCATTTGGAAATAGAGATACCGTTTCCATGGGGCACGGCCTCCTTTATGGTGGTTTGAAGTTTCGGTCAAATGGCGGAGAAAATCGCGTCGGATACTTCCAGGGCAGCATCTATCGCGTTATCCATATCGTAGTAACGATATTGCCCAAGGCGACCGCAGGGATACAGATTTTTAAAACGCGAGGCCCGCTGTCGATAAACCTGATACAACTTCTGGCTTTCTGCGGTAAGAACTGGATAATAAGGTTCGGTGGAGCCATCTGCCTGATAGGGCACCGGATATTCTATGGCCAAGGTAGTGCGCTCGCCGCAATGCTGCACGGGCAGTTTGCTGTATTCCGCAATGCGAGTGAATCCTTTTTCCTGGGGGTAGGCGACAACCGGCGCCTGCTGATAACTGCTTTGATTGCAGCTTTTCCATTCGAAACGCAGGGAACGATAGGGCAATGCGCCCAGATCCGCATGGAACAGCTGATCCAGCATCCCTGTCCAGACCACGGGGCCATGGAACGCTTCGCCATCCAACAGGATTTCGCCCTGTTCTTCGCAGAGGCGAATGCGCGCCTGGGCGTCCTGTTCCAATTCTACGTGGATTTTAGGATGATCCAAAATCGAACGAACAAAGGATGTGAACCCGCCTTCCGGCATCAGTTCATGCGTCGCCTTAAAATAACCCGTTTCGTAGGAAAAAAGAACGGGCACACGACGCAGCACGCTGACGTCTATTTCGCTGGGGGATATTCCCCATTGTTTTGCGGTATACAGGCTGTAGTCGTTATCAAACAGGAATTGCGCGTATTCCCGAACGACAGCATCCGAGCTTTCAAGCATTTCGACAATCGTGGCGCGATCGCGGCCGGGATATGCAGCGCGAAGATGCTCTTTGATCTGCGCGGCTTTTTCCGCGGAGAAAAAAGTATCGATCGTGGCGTAGTTGAACGGGGATGGCGTAAAATGGCCGTTCATATAGACCATACATTCCAATTTAAAGGGATTCCAATTGCTAAAGCGGTTGATGTATTCATAAACGCGTTCTGAATTCGTATGAAAAATGTGGGGCCCGTACTTTTGAACCAGGATCCCGTTTTCATCCGTATAATCATACAGATTGCCTGCAATATGACTGCGGCGTTCGAGAATCGTAACGTCGTAATGGTTTTCTTCCGCCAGACGGCGCGCAATGATGCTGCCCGTCAGACCGCAGCCTACGATGATTGCTTTATGCATGAGTCGGGACTCCTTTCTGCTGATTGCGATAATAGGATATGACCTGGGCGATGCCTTCCTCAAAAGAAATGGACGGGGCAAAACCGGTGTCCCGGCGCAGCGCTGTCAGGTCAATGGTAGAATGCGGCAATTGCGCCGTCTTATAGGAAATTTCGCCGATGCCCAAAGGCGCCTGGGGGTCGATGAGATTCCGCACGGTCATGACATATTCGGAAAGTGGACGGTTTTCTCCATTCCCAATGGCATAGAAGGCGTCGTTTCTTCCGCTTTCTCCAATGAGCGTCAGCGCACGTATGGCATCGTCCACATTTATAAAATCCCATTTTTGCTCCAGTCGGGTGAGACTGGGGCGCTTTCCCTCCAGGAGACTTCGGATCACATAAAACAAAACGTTATTGTCTTCGCGGCCGACGCCGTAGAGGCTGGTGAGCACGGTGTAAATAAACGGAACCCCCAATTGTTCACACAGGGCGCGGCTCAAAAAGCGGCAGGCAATTTTTGCGGCGCCATATGCGTTTTGCGGGGTAGGCGAGGCGTTGCCGTTAATCGGGCCCGCAGTGTACATGTATTCCATGGTGGAACCCGGAAGAATGAACTTTCGGGCGCCAAGGCGGGCGGCCAGGCGGACTGCGTTCAGGCAATAGGAAATATTCTCGTTCTGCGTGGCGCAGTCATCCCGATATTGCGGAGACACGCCTTTCCATGCCAGATGATAAAACACGTCCGGCGCAGGGGAGATTTGCGGAAACTGATCCAAATCCTCCATTTTGCAGGGAAAAAATTGCACAAGGGGATGGTTTGTCAAATGGTTATTGCAACCAGGCAGATCAATGGCGACTACCGAAACGCCTTTTTCCACAAAAGAGTTCACCAGATGACTCCCGATGAAGCCGTTCGCGCCAGAAATAACAACAGATTTCATATTACTTATCCTTGCCAATGTAAGCGTCGATTTGCCGATCCATTTCTTCTGCCAGGTTTCCATGGCGCAGATATACCTTGCTCCACTCCACGACTTTTTTCACTGCATCGTCAATGTGCCATACAGGCCGCCAATTCATGACGCGCTGAATACGGGCGCAATCCAGCTTCAAAAGGCCGGCTTCGTGCGGCGCGCCTTCCGGCGAGAGATTAATCCAATGCGCTTCCTCGCCCCAGTATTTGCAGAACAGGTCTGCCAGCGTTCCGGTGGTTACGCAGTCGCAGTTATCAGGGCCGATGTTATAATTTCCCTGCAGGGACGCGTCCTCATACTGCCGCTGAGCTACCATGAGATAGGCGCAGACAGGTTCCAGCACATGCTGATAGGGGCGAATGGAGTAGGGATTACGCACGATAATTTCGTCTCCCCGTTCCATGGCCCGAACGCAGTCTGGGATAATTCGATCGGCGGCAAAGTCCCCTCCGCCAATGACGTTGCCTGCGCGACAGGTAGAGATGCGCACGTCTGTTTTGGAGAAGAAGGATTTTTTGTAGGAACTGGTAACCAGTTCCGAGCAGGATTTTGAATTGGAATAGGGATCATAGCCGTCCAGCACGTCTGTTTCACGATAGCCCCATTCCCATTCGTTGTTCCGGTAGACCTTATCGGTGGTTACATTGACAAAGGATTTGACGCTACTGCAGCAACGGATGGATTCCAATATATTGACAGTCCCCATGACGTTTACGTCATAGGTATAGACCGGCTGCGAATAGCTTTCGCGAACGAGAGGCTGGGCCGCCATATGAATCACGATATCGGGCTGGGCGGACTGGACGGCGGATTTCAGCTTTTCCAGATCGCGAATATCGCCTTCGACAAAGGTGATCTTTTCCTGAAGCTTCAACAGATCGAACAGACTGGGATCTGTAGGGGGCTTCAGCGCATAACCGACCACATTCACGCCGTTTCTCGCCAGAAGCAGACTCATCCAGGAACCCTTAAAACCGGTGACGCCGGTAATGAATACGGTTTTTCCCTTATAAAAAGCTTTGTCAAACATTTTTTTCACCATACCTTCCAGGGCGCCTGATGATTCGCCAGCAGTTTTTCAAGCGTCTGTTTATCGCGCAGCGTGTCCATGCACTGCCAGTAGCCGCTGTGACGGAAGGCGTTCAATTGTCCCTCCTGCGCCAGTTTTTCCAACGGATAGCGTTCCAATACGGTGTCGTCGCCCTGGATGTAATCGAAGATTGCAGGCTCGAACACCATGAACCCGCCGTTAATCCAGCCGCCGTCTTCCAGGCGTTTTTCGGCAAAGGTGCGAATCGCACCGGTATCCTCGTTCAGATCCAACATGCCAAAGCGTCCGCCGGGCTGTACGGCCGTGAGGGTGGCGATGGTGTGATTTTCGCGATGAAATTTTTCCAGCTCGTTCAGGTTGATGTCGCATACGCCGTCGCCATAGGTAACCATGAACGACTCGTTCCCGATCAGCTCCTGCACGCGCTTTACGCGGCCGCCGGTCATAGTGTTCAGCCCCGTATCGATTACCGATACCCGCCAGGGTTCTGCGAAGCTGTTGTGAATGGTTACGGCGTTGCCGCTGGCAAAATCATACGTCACGTTGCTGCGGTAGAGGTAATAATTGGCAAAGTATTCCTTGATAACGCTCGCTTTGTATCCGCAGCAGATGATGAAGTCGTTATAGCCATAGTAGGAGTAACATTTCATGATATGCCACAGGATGGGATCTCCACCGATCTCGATCATCGGTTTGGGCTTAAGATGACTTTCTTCCGAAATGCGAGTGCCAAAGCCTCCCGCCAGAATGACAACCTTCATTGTGAAACCTTCTTTCTCAATTCGCCCGGAGACGAAGTATTCTGTTCATAACGACGCGCTTTCTGGCAAGAAGCGAGGAAGGCGCCAAGTGGTTTTTCGATCCATTGATGAAACGCCGCCGCAATCAGAATTGTCAGTAGAAAACTGACGAGAATAGCCAGCCCCAAAGGGATAGCCGGCCATAGCCTCAGGGCGGCGTCCAGGGCCAAAGCGCCAAAGGTCATCTGGCCCAGATAGACGCCGAAGCTGATGCGGGCCAGCAGCAGCACGGATCCTGGCACTGAGAAGGGCTTTTGAGCGTCCAACAGCATGACGATGATAAAAATCGCCGCGCCCCAGAAAAACTGCAGCGGGATCGACTCTGGAACGGAGAAACGATCGGGAGAACACCGACGGCACAGCGCCAGAAAGACTGTGAACGTCAGCGCCAGCAGCATACCGGCAGATTTTCGAGAAAAGCATTCCCTGCGATACCAGTAAAGAATGCAGCCCGACAGCAATACAGGGAGGTATTGCAAATAGGATAGAATCCCGAAGCATCCGGGGAAGCGCCCGACGGCCCAGAACAGCGCCATGAAGCCGACTGTCATGAGCAGGCAGCAGGGCAATTCCCTGCGCCGCATCAGTCCATAGCTCAGCGTACCCAACAGCTGAAACACAATCAGAGGGACGAGAAACCAGGTGACGCCATAGATGGCGTCCGGATGACTGAGGAAGTAGCTGAGCAGCGTCGCGCTTTGGAACCAATCCCCAAAGCCAAACTGAGCAAAATAAGTAGGAGCCCCGATCATGAACCCATAAACGGCCTGAACCCCATAGAAAACGACGGTTATCGCCATCAAAGGGACCAGAATTCGGATCAAGCGCTTAAGAAGCATGGGTACAAGCTGCTTGGACTTTTCCAGGCTAAACGCGAACAGAAAGCCGGAAATCAGGAAAAACAGCATGACTCCCATGTTTCCGAAATCTTCTATGACCCCTAGCGGGTTGCAGATGTAGGTGCGCACTAACTGGGTTCCGCGCCAGTCCGGGAAACGCATCGGACCGTTTTGATCCCAGAACACCATCAGACAGGCAAGGGCGCGCAGAAGATCACAGAACCCAAAGCGGGAGCTGGACGACAGATCGTGCGATGTTGTGCGATTCATTTACACCAGACTCCTCCAGCTTACTTATACAGGCCGCCGTACCAGGAAGGGAAGCATTCGCTTCAGCAGAGCGCGGCGACGTGTGCCAACGGGGAAAAAGCGATCCGCCAGTTTCCGAGGCAGTTGGCGGCGACGAGAGCCTTCTGGCGCCAGTTTATTCGCCAAACTGAGCAACGCGCTGGGGCGGCGGACAAATTCGACGGGGGCGGCAGCCGTGGGGGTCGGCGCGGGCGTGCGCGAGAGGGTCAGACTCAGCAGCAGCTGTTCGTAGTAAGGCGTGCGCCGGGCGACGGCCCAATAGGCGTCGGCCCACTTGAATTCCGGATGCCACCAGGGCTTCTCGTTTCCGGCATAATGGAGAATATACGGATTTTTCCCTGCGCGCACGTAGGCCGCATAGATATCTTTGGGCGCATAGGAAGTAACCCAGCCGCGGAAACTGTCCTCAGGATCGGCCGCATAGTTCCAGGCCGGGGCCAGCCAGTAAATGTGGTCTTCACACAGGATGTTCAGCACATCCTGATCCTGGAAGCGGAATGCGCCAATTTCGGCAAATTCGATCATGTAACGAGTGGTCAGATTTTGCCGCAGCGCTTCCAGATTCATCACCAGGATTCCCGCGTTAAACTCTTTGCAGGGATCTTTCAGCCGCATTTTTTCCTGAACGTACTGCGCAGACTCCGGGCTGAATCCGTTTACGGAGCCGGATTCACACACGTCAATACAGGCACCCAGCCAGTTTTCTCCGATATCGGTATCAAACAGGTCCGCTACATCCCGGCGGATGATAATGTCGGAGTCCAGAAACAGCGCCTTTTTGTAGCAGGAAAGCAGTTCGGGAATGGTGAAGCGAAAATACGTTTCCCTGCTGATTGTCGGGGATTCATACAAGTGACGGCCCTCAAAGAATGAGGAAACGTCAATAAATCGTAGAGAGATATTGCTCTTTTCGGCAACGGCGCTTTTCAAAAGGCGCTTATTGAGGGCGGTAAGCTCCAGGGTGAATATGAAAAGATCATATTTACGCGCAGAAGACACAGTATCCGCCAGAGACTGAAGCGTCACCGCGCAATGGGGCGCGTAGGCGTTGCTGCAGGAGAAAACGATGGGCACGTTTTCCCCATCAAAAGCGGGAGCGATCGCCTCCTCGCGATCCGTATTTCTGAAGCACAACAGCGGGAGTTCCAGCGCCTTCAGCGGACCCTGCTGCTTCAGCCAGGTGTAATAAATGCCGAAAAGCCGTTCGCCCAAATGGCCGGGCGTACGGAACGCCTCGGTAGAATAATGGCTCATGTCCACACGTTTTTCAAATTCAGCCAGAATTTCAAACAGCCACTGGCAATACGGCTGAAACAATTCCTTCTTCATAATGAAGATGTTGCACATATACATCTTGCGGCTATGGAAAAGGTATTGCCTGGCGGCGTCATAGTATTCAGGAAAGCGCTCCTGAATGATTTCCAGCATGACGTCCAGATCTTTCGCATGCAGTTTGCAGCCGTCTGTTTTATACTGGTCATAGACGGACTGACGATTCACCTTGTCCAGATCTACAGGGATCATGGTCACCAGATCATATTGCGAGACCAGATCCTGAATGACGGAGGGATTTGAAAGATTATTGGCGTCGATATACTTTTGCGAAAGACTGGGCAGATTGCACAGAGACCAGTTGTCAAGTAGCGCTTCCGTTTTTTTCGGAGCAAAGGAAAGAAACCGGCGATAATGCGCAATGCCGTAATAGTCCGCGTTGATATTTTTCCAGGCCCAATATTGCACGGTCAGCTCGCAATAGCTTTCGCGCTTATTGGAAATGTTCTCTCCGGTGTTATCGCCGCAAACCTGAGAATTGGTTTTATCGAAAACCGCGCCGCAGCGAACCGGCAGAAATACGTCGTTCTCAATTCTGACGCTATCCAGGTCGATTCGTTGGGAGACGAATATTTTAACGTTTTTACCCACGTTAATCCCTCCTTTTCACGAAAAGCATATGCCGAGTAATTTCGCCGCCTTCGCAGCGTCCTTTTGATGCAATGCCGCCGCAAAATCCAGAATGTCCTGACGGCTGCTTGCCTGCAGCGCCTGGTATTCGTGGAAATTCATGAGACCCTGCGCTTGTTTGAAAAAAGCGTCAAATTCTTCCGGCGTGGAACAGTTCCCCAGATGCATACGAACCTGCGCAAGGATCAGTTCCAGATGATACCGCCATACCGAATCGCTGACCTTTGCATGCTGAAGCGCTTCATGCGACGCGGTCTGGATCGCAATAAAATTCTGACGATGCAGCTGACTACGCGCCTCGTTATCCGTAATAGAATTGCCGGCGTTTTTTCGATAGTAGTACAGATGATCTGGAATCAACGCAATACGCCGGGCCTTCAGCAGCGTCTGGACCGTGAAAAGGGCGTCCTCATAGAACATTTTTGGCGGAAAGGTAAAACCATTGTCCACAAGGAACTGTCTGTTAAACAGCCGGTCCCACGCGGCGACGCAGCTGATGATCTGCGGCTCTTCTTCCAGAGAGAAAACGCGCGTTTTCAGATGATAATAAAACACTTCATCCCGGAAACCGGCATAGGTTTTTGTATCATGAAAGTACAGCAGCATGTTGCAGATCACAATATCCGCCGCGGTTTCTTCCATCCGCTTTACCAGCATTTCAAGGGACTCCGGCGCTACGAAATCGTCGCTATCTATGAACCAGAGATACTGGCCTCTGGCGACGGCCATGCCGGCGTTGCGCGCACAGCTTAATCCCGCGTTTTCCTGAGTGAGGACCCGCAGCCGGGGATCCATCGCGGCGTACGACGCCAACAGGGCGGCGCTCCCATCGTTGGAGCCGTCGTTGACGCAGATGACCTCGAAATCCTGAAAGGTTTGCTTCAAAATGCTATCCAGACATTCTTCCAGAAATTTTTCTGCATTGTATACGGGAACAACCACAGAAACCCTGGGTGCAGAAGCATTGATTGATGCCATGTAAATCTCCTCCTTGGTATTGAGAGCGTTGAAAAAGTCAGATCATAGCGGCCTGATAAGCATCGCACACGGCAACGGCGTCGCCGTACATCTGTATTTTGCCGTGATCCAGCCAGAGTACAGAGCTGCACATCTTCCGGATTTCGGTAATATCATGCGAAACGAACAGTACCGTGGTTCCGCCTTCCATCAATTGACGCATACGCTCCCGACTCTTTTTTTGAAAGTGCGCGTCGCCGACAGAAAGGATTTCGTCGACGATCAGGATTTCGGGCTCGATAATCGTAGCGATGGAAAAAGCCAGACGCATTAACATGCCGGAGGAATAGGTCTTAAGGGGCATGTTGATAAAATCGTCAAGCTCCGAAAAAGCCACGATCTCATCGTGCTTTTCCTGAAGAAATTTTTCGTTAAAGCCCAGGATCGCGCCGTTCAGGAAGATATTCTTATCACCGCTCAATTCATAGTCAAAGCCGCTACCTAATTCCAGCATGGGCGCTATATGGCCGTCAACGGTCACTTTCCCCTGCGTGGGCTTATAGATTCCGGAGATGATTTTCAAAACGGTGCTTTTTCCGGAGCCGTTATGCCCAATCAGCCCTACAACATCGCCGCGCTGAACACTGAAGCTGACGTCATTCAGCGCGAAAAAATCTTTGTGGCGATGCTGCCCTTTTAGCAGAGTAACCATCCATTCTTTCAGACTGGTGGTTCGATTTAAATCCATGCGAAACGCCATACTGACGTGTTCGAGGCGAATGATTTCGTTCATGGGGTTCCTTCCTTTTCACAATCGCTTTTATAGATAGAGGACGAATTTATCCTGGTATTTGCGGAAGAGAACAAATCCAAGGATCAAAGGAATCAGTCCTCCCAGAAGACAGAACAGAAACGCCCGGGGTTCAGGGGCGACACCGTCGAGAACAATGGTGCGCAGAAAAGTGATCAGCTGATACATGGGATTGAGCTGATACAGAGTCTGGAACTGCGTGGGAATAATGTCCGCAGGATAGAACACCGGGGTAAGAAAATTCAGCATTGTGATAACGACAGACCAGAGAAATTGGGTGTCACGGAAAAAGACCATGCTGGTAGCAAGCATCAGCGCGACGCCGGTGCAAAGCATGATTTGACAGACCAATACATACGGAAAAAGCAAAAGCGCTTTGGAAAGAACAACGCCGTTGATGAGACTTACGCCGATGAGCGGAATCAGAGAAATCAACAGATTAATGGTTGCAGAAAGCACCTTCGAAATGGGGAAGATGTATTTGGGAATGTATATTTTGGTAATGAGGGTGCTGTTTGCAATGATGGAATTTAGCCCCAACGCCGTTGCTTCGGAAAAATGGCTAAACATTACAATACCGCAGATCAGATATACCGGGAAATGGGCGATGCTGCTTTGAAACAGTGTGGAAAAAACAAACAGGTAAACAAGCATCGTGAAGAGCGGGTTGAGAAAGCTCCACAGGACGCCCAGGAAAGAGGCTTTATATTTTACGACGAAATCGCGAATTACCAATTGCTTGAGCATATAGCGATAACGCAGCACAAGATCCACCAGTACATTCAGCCGACAAAGGCGGCCGCTGTTTCTGCGTTTGACGGCATAACATGCAATCGCCGCAGCGATAAGGCCCAAACCGATGGTTACAGGCCAATACCATTTCAGCGCCTGATAGACACACGCACCGTCCAGCTGAGTAATCAACACGCCGGGAATTTCCGTATCCCCCAGGGTAAGTTTGCCGTCGAGGGGAACCGGGACGTCGTATTTTCCGGCGGACATCGTTGTACCATAAGTAAAGGTAACGCGTCCTCCCGTCACAGTCAGACGCAATGTATATAACTCTCCGCGCTCCAATTGGATGCTGGGAGTAACGGAAATTGTATTCATGGCCCAATCCGTCAGGGAAGAGATTTCTATATCGGTAGACCACAGCGTCTCTTCCTGCTTTTGAAAGGCGACGTTCAGCGTACCGGCGCGCTCGTCCTCAATCAACACCGCGCCGATCGCAACGGCGTCAACTTTATCCATGGTTGCAATGAATTCCTGGCACAGGGGAACGCCGTCGGTAACTTCACCAACCGTGGATTGAAAATTAACGGGAACGGTGTGCACCTTTTTTTTGCCCCATCCATCGGCCACCAGAAAACGAAATAATAGAATAACGAGCAAATAGCCTATTCCTGCATAAATCAGCCATTTAGTCTTTCGGGTGAGATGAGTAGTATGTGTTGCCATTTACGCCTCCGTACCATATTTGATGATGCGTCCTCAGAAGAGCGGCTGCAGGCACGGATCGGGAGATCACTGCAGCAACGCATTGAGACGGGTATGAAGGGCAAAACGATGGATGGACAATGGCGCATTCCTGCGATTTTTGGTAAGGCCATCTCTCCTGGTTTTGTCTGGCGAATGGTCTCGAGTACGGATGCCCTTCCAAACCCATTTAGCCAACTCTGATTCTTTATCATTATATCATAGCACATGTGAAATTTCAAGCGCCGGGAACTCTGCACGCCATTGTCGGGCGGAGAAAGAAATGGAATATTATTATAGAAGAAATGGGTACAAAAACGGAAGATAATACCTGACGGCTGGCGATTTTATCGGATTCCTCGGGAGAATATTGAAACGGCGCAGACATAAGAAGGCGCGGTGGCAACGCGCGAAGCCTGTTGGCGGGACGCTTGCCTTGCGCATAACGGGAAGGGCCGCAATACCGTCCATCGGAGTCTCCCCCTTGGGGGAGGTAGCCTTTCATTTACGCCTGGCCGTTGACGATTCTGGCGTATTCTTCATGGGGGATCATGGGGGAGGCGATTTCCTCCGTCAGGGCGGGGGAGAGGGCGCCTTCCCGGGCGTAGGCAGCGCCGGCCGATTCTACCAGAGCGAGGCGGGGAACGGTGACGGGGGCGGCCCAGGGGACGTTGAACATGGGGCTTTCGGGCAGGGTGAGGATGGTATGGTTGCGGGGAAAGAGCAGCTGGAATTGCTGCACGGCGGCCTCGAAATTATGGGCACTGTTGGGGAAGCCGCAGCCGCAGATCATGACGAAACGCAGGTGGGCCGTATCCGCCCGGGAATCGTGCTCATAGCGCTCGCCCACCTTGCGCATGGTCATGGCAGTAAGGGGAAGAATGCGGTCGATGAGGGTCTTCAGAGGGCCGGGCATGCCGTAGCAATACAGGGGATAGCTCACCAGCAGCACGTCGCTGGCCTGGATTTTTTCCAGCACGCCGGCCATGTCGTCCCGGTGGACGCAGGTTCCGCCGTTGCGCCAGCAGGCGAAGCAGCCGGAACAGGGCTGAATGTGCAGATCGGCCACGTGGAGGATTTTCGCCTCTAGGGGCGCGGCGGAGGCCATGCCCTTCAGAAAGGCCCGGGTGATGTGCATCGTGTCGCTGGATTCCCGCTTGGGGCTGCCGTTAAGAACCAATACCTTCATGAGAAAACCTCCTTGAAAGGGGGGATTATTGGGCGGATTCCAGAATGTCCAGGTCGCCGGAGGTGGTATCAATGGAAAATTCGGACTGGCCGTCGCCCAGCAGATACGTTTTGCCGGAGGCGGAGATGGGCAGGGCGCTGGTGAGATCGCCGCTGATGGAGGAAAAGCGGAGGGTGCAGCCGGCGTTCCGGGGGAGGGTAAGGGCTACGTCGCCGGACACGGTTTCGATGGCGCAGGTTTCGGGGAGCTGAGGGGTGGTGAGGGAGACGTCGCCGGAGACGGAGGAGAGTTCCAGCCCCTTTGCGACGGAGACGTTCAGGCGCTGTTTTCCGGAGACGGTTTCCACCTTCAGATGGTTGGCCTCCGCCGTGAGGGAGACGTCCCCGGAAACCAGGGCGATTTCCATTTCCTGAGCGGCCAGGAAGGGCGCGGTCAGGTTTGCGCTGGTCAGGTCAAACTGGATTCGCTGGCCGCGGAAGTCCTCCGGCAGGGTCAGAGTCAATTGCTTGTTCAGATCGCGAAAGTTGAAGAAGTTGAGCTTGCCGGAGGCGGCGTAGCGGATGCGCAGGGTGTCGCCGTCCAGATACCAGCGCATGGAATTTTCCTCCGACAGGGAGCGGTTGGCGGATTCCGACAGGAGGATGGTGTTCTCCGGATGATAGGCGATTTTTACGCCGCCGGAAATCCAGACCAGGTCGAGATTGCGCACCGGTTCCGAGATGGTCGCGTCCCCGGCCGCGTATTTGTCCGAATCGTCGTAGACCAGGGAGGTGCGGCTGCAGCCGGTGAACACGAGGCAGAGGGCGATCAGCAGAAGACAGGCGAAGCGAAGCTTTTTCATGAGAAGAAGTCCTTTCTGTGCGGGATGGCACGATGGATAATGGATGTTATATAACTTACGTTATGCAAAATATTATAATAAAACGAGCCGGGATTGTCAAGGCGATTTTGCAACCGCCTTTCGAAATCTACGGCTCGTAGAGGAAATTATTGACCGGAGAAGAGGAGATTTGCCAATTGGGAGACGCTTTCACAATAAACGCCGCCGCCGGTCTGCATATCCAGGCGCACATCGGGCACGGCTTCCGCCCAGCCCGCGGCGGCAAAATCCACCCCCGCGGAACGGGCCATGCTCCGGCCGGGCTGCAGGTCGTCTACCATCAGCATTTCCCGGGGCGCGACGCCCAGAATGCGGCTGATTTCCCACAGGGGCCAGGGAGAGGGCTTCCGGAAGCAGGCGGGGAGAGACCAATCGTAGATCAGTTCCGGCTCCGGCGCACCCCAGGAGCGATAATCCCGGCGGATATAAGAGGCCCAGGAATGGGACACCACGCAGATATGTCCGCCGGCGGCCCGGAAGGAGCGCAGCAATTGGGCCATGCCGGGGAACATGGGGGGAATGAGCCGCCGCATGTAGGAAAACCAGACTTCATTTTGCACCTGCATATCCGCCTGGGAAAAGCCCAGCACCTGATAGCAGAGGGCCTCGAAGCCATGGACGTGGTTCAGACGCCGGTATTCCGTCAGCGAAGGCTGAAAATCCGGCTTTACCCGGGAGAGAGTTTCCAGAAAAGAGGGATAGTGCACGGTGGCGATGCTGTCCACCACGGTGTCGTCGTGGTCCAGCACCAGGCAGGAATAGCGCAGGCTCATAGGATATACTTCTTCACGTCTTTGGCGTGGACGTCCTGAGAAAGCTGGCGGCGCACATATTCCGCATCCACGGTGACCTTTACCTCCGGCGCGTCGCCGCCGCCGGCGTTGAAGGCGATATCCCCCAGAATCATCTCCAGTACGGTGTGCAGCCGGCGAGCGCCGATGTTTTCGGCGGATTCGTTGGCCTGCCAGGCGTAGTTCGCGATTTCGGTAATGGCGCTCTGGTCGAATTCCAGGGTCACGCCGTCCACCCCCAGCAGCAGCTGATATTGGCGAATCAGCGCGTTTTCCGGCTGGGTGAGAATCTGGGCGTAATCATCGGCGGTGAGGGGCTTCAGATCCACCCGCACGGGGAAGCGGCCCTGAAGTTCGGGAATCAGGTCGGTGACCTTGGAGACGTGGAACGCGCCGGCGGCGATGAAGAGCATGTGATCGGTCTTCACCGGGCCGTATTTGGTGTTCACGGTGGAGCCTTCCACGATGGGCAGGATGTCCCGCTGCACGCCTTCCCGGGAAACGTCCGGACCGCCGCTGGCCCCGGTACGCCCGGCCACTTTATCGATTTCGTCGATGAACACGATGCCGTCCTGTTCCGCCCGGGTGACGGCTTCGGAATACACCGCGTCCATGTCGATCATGTTCTGCTCTTCTTCCGCCAGCAGGATGCGGCGGGCTTCCCGCACTTCCACCCGGCGCAGCTTGGTGCGCTTGGGCATGATGGAGCCCAGCATGTCGTTGACGTTCAGATCCGTGCCGGGAATCTCGCCCACAGGCGCGGTTTCTTCCACTTCGATTTCCACCATTTCGTGTTCCAGTTCGCCCCGGCGCAGGCGTTCCTTCACGCTGCCCACCTGCAGGGCCAGCTGTTCCCGCTCCTCGGCGGGCAGATCGGGCTCCTTGGGCTTATTGCCCAGCAGGATGTCCAGGGGATTGACCTTTTTGGGCTTTTGGGGACGGGCGATGAGGTCTGCCAGCCGGTCTTCCACCCGGTCTTCCGCGGAAAGGCGAATGCGGGAGATGTGCTGTTCCTTCACCAGGCGGATGGAGGCCTCCACCAGATCCCGGATAATAGATTCCACATCCCGGCCCACATAGCCCACTTCCGTGAACTTGGTGGCTTCCACCTTTACAAAGGGCGCGTCCACCAGCTTGGCCAGCCGCCGGGCGATTTCGGTTTTGCCCACGCCGGTGGGGCCCACCATCAGGATGTTCTTAGGGGTCACCTCATCCCGAATGTCGTCGGGAAGCATGGCCCGGCGATAGCGATTGCGCAGGGCCACGGCCACGGCGCGCTTGGCGTCGGTCTGGCCGATGATGTAACGATCCAGTTCCCGCACGATTTCGCGGGGAGTCAGCATCAACATACGCGCACCTCCTTTACACGGTTTCCACGATGATATTGTGGTTGGTATACACGCAGATGTCCGCGGCGATTTCCAGGGCGGCCCTGGCGATTTCCGGGGCGGAGAGATCCGTATGCTCCATCAGCGCCCGGGCCGCCGCCAGGGCGTAATTGCCGCCGGAACCGATGGCCAGCACGCCGCCGTCGGGCTCGATGACCTCACCCGTGCCGGAAACCAGCAGAAGGTTATCTTTATCGGCGCACAGGAGCATGGCCTCCAGCTTTCGCGCCCGGTCGGACTGCCATTCCTGGGCCAGCTCCACGGCGGAACGGGGCAGGTTTCCGGAGAACTGGGTGAGCTTTTCTTCGAATTTTTCGGAAAGGGCGAAGGCGTCCGCCACGGAGCCGGCGAAGCCCGTAACCACCTTGCCGCCGTAGATTCGGCGCACCTTCTTGGCGGTGCCCTTCATGATGACGCTTTCCCCCATGGTCACCTGACCGTCTCCGGCCATGGCGGTGACGCCGTTGCGCCGCACGGCGCAGATGGTGGTTGCCTTGAACATGTGTATCACCTCTGTATGCTGAAAAATCACATTCCCTGAATCAGTTTATCCATGACCGCCAGGGAACGGGCGCTCATGGCCTCGTAGCGTTCCTTTTTGCCCTTGATGCGCTTTTCCATGGGATCCAGAATGCCGAAATTGGCGTTCATGGGCTGGAAATTGGGGGTGGGCGTGGACACATGCCGCGCCAGTGCCCCCAGCAGGGTCTGACCGGTGAAATCGGTTTCCTCCCGGCCGGACAGGGCCTGGGCCAGGCCGATGGCGGCCACCATGCCCGAGGCGGCGGACTCTACGTAGCCCTCCACGCCGGAGAACTGTCCGGCGAAGCGCACCAGGGGATTTTCTTTCCAGGCATAATTGCGGACCAGGGCCTCCGGGCCGTTGAGATAGGCGTTTTTATGCATCACGCCATAGCGGGCGAATTCCGCCCTTTCCAGCCCGGGAATCATCCGGAAGACCCGCTTCTGTTCGCCCCACTTCAGCCGGGTCTGGAAGCCCACCAGATTATAGAGGGTTGCGGTCTCGTTTTCCTGACGCAGCTGCACCACGGCGTAGGGGCGTTTGCCGGTGTGGGGGTCAGTCAGACCCACGGGCTTCAGGGGGCCGAAGGCCAGGGTGTCGTGGCCGCGGCCGGCCAGAATTTCCACAGCCAGACAGCCTTCGAACACCAGCTTTTTCTCGAAATCGTGCACCTCCGCCAGCTCGGCGGAGATCAGCGCCTCATAGAAGGCGTCGTATTCTTCCCGGGTCATGGGGCAGTTCAGATAATCCGAGCCCTTTTCATATCGGGATGCCCGGAAGGCCCGGTTCATGTCGATGGACTCCGCGGTGACGATGGGCGCGGCCGCATCGAAAAAGTGCAGGGAGGAAAGATGCGGCAGGGCGGTGAGCGCGTCGGTGAGGGCGGGGTCGGTGAGCGGGCCGGTGGCCACGATGCAGGGGGCGTCCGGCAACGCGGTTACCAGGCGATGCTCCATGGCAATCAGCGGATGGGCCGCCAGACGGCGGGTGACTTCCTCCGAAAATTTATCCCGATCCACCGCCAGCGCGGCTCCGGCGGGCACGCGGCTTTTCTCCGCCGCCGCCAGAATCAGGGAATTCAGCTTTTTCATTTCCGCCTTCAGAAGGCCGGAGCCGTTGGCCAGATGCTCCGCCTTCAGGGAATTGGAGCATACCAGTTCCGCGCAGGTTTCCATGTGATGGGCGGGGGAGAACTTCAGGGGCTTCATGTCCACGAGGGTGACGGGAACGCCCCGGTTGGCCAATTGCCAGGCAGCCTCGCTGCCGGCCAGGCCCGCGCCGATCACGGTTACGGGATTATTCGCCATCGCTGCCTCCGGGATTCTCCACCTCGACGCGGTGGCGGCAGGATTCGTTGGAGCACACGTGGAACAGGGTGTCCTTCGCGCCCCGCTTCAGCACCATATAGCTGCCGCAGAGGGGACATTTTTCGTTGACCGGGCGATCCCAGGAGACGAAATCGCATTCCGGATAATGTTCGCAGCCGTAGAACTTGCGGCCCTTGCGGCTGACCCGCTCCAGCAATTCGCCGCCGCACTTGGGACACTTCACGCCGATATTGGAGGGCAGCGCCATGGTATTGCGGCATTCGGGGAAATTGGGGCAGGCCAGGAACCGGCCGTAGCGGCTCATTTTATAGACCATCATTGCGCCGCACTTATCGCAGGCCACGTCGGAGACCTGGTCTTCGATGGAGACCTTTTCCAGACTGGCCTCCGCCTTTTCCAGGGTCTTTTCGAAGGGGCCGTAGAAATCGGAGATAATGCCGTGCCATTCGGACTTTCCGGCCTCCACGCTGTCCAGCTTTTCTTCCATGTCCGCGGTGAAGGCGATGTCCACGATGTCCGGGAAGGCGGAGCACATGATGTCGTTGACGATTTTACCCAGTTCCGTGGGCATCAGGCGCTTCTGTTCCCGCAGCACGTAGCCCCGGGCGATGATGGTGGAGATGGTGGAGGCGTAGGTGGAGGGGCGGCCGATGCCCTTTTCCTCCAGTGCGCGCACCAGGGAAGCTTCGGTATACCTGGGCGGCGGCTGGGTGAAATGCTGATCGGCGTTCATTTCCCCAGGGGTAGCCGCGTCGCCGGTATGCAGATCCGGCAGGGAGCGCACGTTTTTCTCCTCCTGCTGATCGTCCAGAATTTCTTCATAGACGGCGGTAAAGCCCGGGAATTTCAGCTTCTGGCCGGAGAAACGGAACTTCACGTCGCCCTTTACCAGGTCGGCCGAGACGGTGTCATACACGGCGGGGGTCATCTGGCTGGAGACGAAGCGGTTATAGATGAGCTTGTACAGCCGGTACTGATCCCGGCTGAGGGAAGCCTTGATGTCGTCGGGCCGCCGGGAGATGTCCGTGGGGCGAATGGCCTCATGGGCGTCCTGAGCGCCGGAACGGGTTTTATACACGTTGGCCTCGGCGGGGAGATATTCGCCCCCGTAGGTGGTGAGAATCATTTCCCGGACGTTGGCCAGGGCCTCGTCGGAAATGCGGGTGGAGTCGGTACGGATATAGGTCACCAGACCCTGACTGCCCTCCCCCTGAATATCCACGCCTTCGTAAAGCTGCTGGGCGATCTGCATGGTCTTCTGGGTGGTGAAGTTCAATTTACGGCTGGCTTCCTGCTGCATGTTGGAGGTGGTAAAGGGGGCGGCGGGGTTCTTCCGGCGTTCCGTGGAGCGGATTTCGCCCACATGGAATTCCCCGGCGCACTGGGCGATGACCCGGTCGCAATCCTCTTTGCAGGAAAGGGGGTGATCCTCCGGAGCTACATACCGGGCGTTCAGCCGGGTGGCGCCGATGGTGAATTCCCCGGCCAGGGTCCAGTATTCCTCCGGCACGAAGATTTCGATTTCGTTTTCCCGGTCGCAGATCATCTTGGTGGCCACGGACTGCACCCGGCCGGCGCTGAGTCCCTTTTTCACCTTGACCCACAGAAGGGGGCTGATTTTATAACCCACCAGCCGGTCCAGCACCCGGCGAGCCTGCTGGGCGTTGACCAGGTCCATATTGATGGGCCGGGGGTTTTTCACCGCGGCCTTTACGGCCTTGGCGGTGACTTCGTTGAATTCGATGCGGCAGGCGCTGGCCGGGTCGATGCCCAGAATGTAGGCCAGGTGCCAGGAAATGGCCTCTCCTTCGCGGTCCGGGTCTGTTGCGAGGAAGATTTTGGCGGCGTTTTTGGCTTCCTTGCGGATGCGGGAGAGGATTTCTCCCCGGCCGCGGATGGTGATGTACTTGGGTTCGAAGCCGTTTTCGGGGCCTACGCCGATCTGCGACTTGGGCAGATCCCGCACATGGCCCTGAGAGGCTTCCACCTTGTAGCCCCGGCCCAGAATTTTTCCGATGGTTTTCGCCTTTGCGGGCGATTCTACGATGACCAGTTTGGTTTGCATTCCTGTCCTCCGGAAGTTTTTTGCTGATTATGCGCTGTAAAGCCGCGGCGCGCGGCGTTTTTCAGGAATAGGCCCGGTATTCACCGCCGGGCTGTTTCTCTATTATTCCCCGAAGCTCCAACATTGTCAAGAGCGAATTTAGGCTGGGGGTGGACATTCCCGTAATATTCGCAAGCTCCGACAGGGTGAGAGACTGTTGGCGCAGGGGTTCCACCGCCTGTTTTTCCACCTCGGACAGCTCCACCTGCTGATGGGGCGCGGGCCGTTCCTCCAGCCGGCGGGACCAACCGTAATGCTCCAGAATTTCCCAGGGCGAAAGGGCGGGATAGGCCCCGTCCACGATGAGCTGATTGGGGGTGGCGGACATGGGGGAATAGATGGAGCCGGGCACGGCGAACACATCCCGCCCCTGATCCAGGGCGCAGCCCACGGTGATCATCGCGCCGGAATGCTTCGCGCCCTCTACAATGAGCACGCCCCGGCTTATGCCGCTGATGATTCGATTCCGGGCGGGGAAGTTGCTGGAAAGAGGCGGCATGCCCGGCAGATATTCCGAAACGACGGCGCCGCCGGTTTCCAGCACCTTTTCGTAAAGCAGCTGGTTTTCCGGGGGATACACCACGTCCGGGCCGCAGCCCAGCACGGCGATGGTGGGCCCGCCGGCTTCCACGGCGCCCTGATGGGCAGCGGAATCCGCGCCCATGGCCATGCCGCTGACCACGGTGACGCCCTCCCGGGTCAGCACCTGGGCAAATTCCTGGGCGGCCCGGCGGCCTTCCCGGGTACAGCGCCGGGAGCCCACGATGGCAAAGGCCTTTTCCGCGTTCAGGTCGGCTTCGCCCTTCACATACAGGGTGGGCGGCGCGTCTACCGTCCGGGTCAGCCGCAGGGGATAATCGTCAGAGGTGCGAGTCAGCGCCCGAACTCCGGCCTGCTCCAGGCGGGCGAAGAGTTCGAAAAAGAAGCGCTCATCCCGGGCCTTCCGCAGGGAGGCCAGCACCTTCGGCCCCAGAAATTCCAGCCGGTTATCCCGCACGTTTTCCCACACGTCCCGGGGATCGGTGAACAGGCTCAGGATTTGATAAAACCGCCGGGGACCGACGCCCTCCACCGCGGAAAGCCAGATCCAGTATTGATCCATGACGGAATATTCCACGCGTATGCTCCTTCCGCGGCGAATTAACGCCAGTATTTCTGATTGGCCGATCGATATTGCACGGCTTCGGCCACATGTTCCGGGCCGATGATTTCCCGGCCGTCCAGGTCGGCGATGGTGCGGGCCACTTTTAAAATGCGGGTGTAGGCCCGATTGGAAAGCTCCAGCTTTTCCGCGGAGAGATCCAGCAGCTGCCGGGCCTCCTTTTCCAGGGGACAGGCGGCGTTCAGGCTGCCTGCGTCCAATTGGGCGTTGCATTTGACCCGTCCGCCCAGGGGCGCGTACCGGGCACGCTGAATTTCCCGGGCCGCCTGCACCCGGGCGCGGATTTCGGCGGAGGATTCCGAGGGAGTATCGTCGCCCAGCTGTCCCGGGGGAATGGATTCCACTTCCACGTGGATGTCGATGCGATCCAGCAGCGGGCCGGAAATGCGGCTGCGATAGCGCTTGATTTCCGAGGCGGAGCAGCGGCATTCCCGCTGGCGGCTGCCGTAATAGCCGCAGGGGCAGGGGTTCATGGAGCACACCAGCATGAACCGGGCGGGATAGGTGGACTGGGCGGAGACCCGGGTGACGGTGACCACGCCGTCCTCCAGGGGCTGACGCAGAGCCTCCAGCACGTCCCGGCTGTATTCCGGTAACTCATCCATAAAGAGCACACCATTATGACTTTTGGACACTTCCCCGGGGAGCGCACCGGTTCCTCCGCCCACCAGCGCCGCGTGAGAGGCGGTATGATGGGGAGAGCGGAAGGGACGTTCCACCAGCAAACCGGTTTCCGGCACGGCCCCGGCCACGGAATGAATGCGGGTGACCTCCAGGGCCTCCTGAAAGGTCATGTCCGGCAAGATGGAGGGCACGCACCGGGCCATCAGGGTTTTACCCGAGCCTGGAGGGCCGATCATGAGAATATTGTGGCTGCCGGCCGCGGCGATTTCCAGGGCGCGGCGGGCCCCGGCCTGGCCTTTGACGTTTTTGAAATCAAAGGGACTTTCCCGGCGGGCGAGAATTTCCGAATAGGCCACGGTTTTCACCGGGGGAAGGGGATGCTTGCCGGAGAGATGTTCCGCCGCCTGGGTCAGGGAGGAGACGCAGTACAGGTCGATGCCCTCCACGCAGCGCACCTCATTTTCGTTGTCCGCGGGCAGCAAAAAGCGCTTTACTCCGGCCTCCAGGGCGGAGATCACCATGGGCAGGGCGCCACGCACCGGCCGGACGCTGCCATCCAGCGCTACTTCGCCGATGATGGCCGTGCCCGAAAGAGCGGCGGGGTCCAGCTTTCCCATGCAGGCCATGATGGTCAGGGCGATGGGCAGATCAAAGGCCGGGCCTTCTTTTTTCTGATCCGCCGGCGCAAGGTTCACGGTGATGCGCTGTTCGGGAAAGCCCATGCCGCTGTTTTTCAGGGCGGAGCGCACCCGTTCCCGGGATTCCCGCACCGCCGCGTCCGGCAGCCCCACCACGTCGAAGGAGGGGATGCCGAAGGCAGTGTTCACTTCCACGGTCACAGGAAAGCCCGAAATGCCGGACAGGCCGTAGCTGAGGGATTTGGCCAGCATGGAAGACGCCTCCTTGGTAAAGTCAGTCGGTCAGCGGATGTCGTAATTATACCAGTCGAACCATTGCAGATATTTGGCGTAATCCCGGGACATGGGCAGGCCGCTTTCGATGGGATAGAACATCACGAAAAGGGAAAGCGCCAGGGCGGTGAGCACGCCGCCGCAGACCAGGAAGGCCCGGGGGCGCTTCTTTTCCAGAAGACCCAGGAAATAGACCGTCGCCAGAATGATGAAGGGCACGCTGGCAAAATAATGGTAAATGAACGTGCTGCGGGGCACCAGCACCCAGGGCAGATACTGAGACAGGAAGCCCGCCAGAATCAGAATCTCCGTCTTTCCGGCCTTCCGCCGGCCGGCGACGCGGACACTCAGGGCCAGAATGGCCACAAGGCCCGTCCACCACACCGCGGGATTGCCCATGCAGGAGATGGAGGACACCTGATTTGCCGCCAGGAAGGGGGAGCCGTTGTAATACCACATGGGCCAGGCGATCACCGGCCACTCATACCAGGGGGAGCGGAAGAAATGGGTGTCTCCGCCCAGGCCCGCGTGGTAATTGTAAATGCGCAGCTGCAGATCCCACACCTTTTTCACCGAAAGGCCGCCCTGGGGGGCCATCTGCCAGTAATAGGAGAAATAGTAGATCAGCAGAGGAACGGCCACGAAGAACACCAGGCAGAACAGCAGCGTCACAAGGACGTTTTTCCAATGGCGCTGAACCCAGTCCGGCCGGGTTTCCAGCTTCCGGGCCTGGAAATATTCCCGGCAGCGGCTGATCAGCGACCAGAAGAACAGCAGGGCCAGCCCCGCCGAGGCATAGATGCCGATCCACTTGGTGGCCCAGGCCACGCCCATGGTAACCCCGCACAGGCCCAGAGGAACCAGCGTGCGCCCGAGGGATTCCCGGTGGAAATTCATCTTCACATACCGGAACATGAACAGGTACATGAGCATGATCCAGAAAACCGCGTAGGAATCGATGGTGGCGATGCGGGTCTGGGTGAAGTGCATGGAATCCAGCGCCAGAAGCAGCATGGCCAGGCAGGAAACTTTGGTGGAGGCCCCCAGCTGCTTGGCCAGAAGGTACATCACCGGCAGCATCAATACGCCCATCAGCGCGCCCATGAACCGCCAGCCGAAGGGAGTCATGCCGAAGAGACGGATGCCCACCATCATCAGCACCTTGCCAAGGGGCGGATGGGTCCATTCGTAGGTGCTCAGGCCGTGGAGATGCTCGTAGGCCGTGCGGGCGTGGTAGATTTCGTCGAAATAGGTGGAGTTATAGTACGAAGGATGGTCCGGCACGGTATCCTGCTCGTCGATGAGCGCCTGGGCGTTTTCCGGGGCGGAGGCGTTCGCGGCCAGGGTTACCGGCAGGGGATTGCCGTCCGAATTGACAAAGCCCACTTCGCTGAGCACCAGGCCCTCTGCCTGAGCGGTGATGCGCACATAGCGGGAGGTCTGGGCGGGATATTTCTCCAGGGCGGAATAGTAATTGAAGCCGGGCTCCGCCAGGGCGGCCTCGCTGCCGGCGGCAATGTTGTTCTGGTTTTCATCCGCGGGCACGAAGATCAGCCAGCGGAAGATTTTGCCCTGATCGTACTGGGCCCACACCGGCTGGGTCCAGGTTTCGCCGTCGTCGGACAGCTCCACCTGGAAGGCGATTTTGTTGCAGATGCCCCCGTAATATTCCATTTTGTAGGTCTGCACGCTGCCCAGGTCGAAGGTCACCTGTTCCCCGGTCTGGCCGGAGACCCAGCTGGTCTGGGGGGCCTTGGTGGAACCCAGGTTTACAAAGGCGACCACGGCGTAGAGGGCCGTTACCGCCGCCATGAGAATCGCGTCCAGGCGGGTGAGGTTCATTTTCCAGGAAGGGGCCTTCTGCCAGTCCGGCGTTTCCACCCGGGCCCGGCCGGCGCACAGACCGCCGGGCAGGGTGTGCCGCAAAAAGGCGATATCCGCCGCTACATAGGCGGTGAACAGGGCGTTCAGCACCACCAGAGCGGAAAGCAGGTGGTTGATGATCTTTTCCGAATCCTGCAGATGGCCGTAATTGGCGGGGGTCATGCCCCCCTGAAGCACCAGTACCTGATTCAGGAAAAGGGTGACGCTTACGGTGCAGACGCTGATCAGCAGCCGCCTGTCGTGGGAGCAGGCGTAGGCCATCAGAAGCAGCGCCGCCGCGGGATAGACATAGCGTTCGTGAATCATGGGGCCGAAGGCGCAGATCAGAAGAATCAGCGTTCCCGCCGCCAGGAACAGGCTGTCCCTGCGCTTGGAAAAGAAATACACGGCGAAGGAATACAGATACGCCCCGCCGAAGCAGATCCAGGCAAAGACGGTCCACAGCCGGTGCTGGGAAAGGGCGTCCCAGTTAAAGCCCAGCAACTCATAAAGATTCAGAGCGTTGACGGTGATGCGGGGATAGCCGCTCATGGTGCCGCCGTAGAGATTTACCAGCCAGGAAACGGGGCTGACGTCCTTTTGATGGAACACCAGAGCGAAGACCAGCAGAAGCCCCAGGGACGCGGCAAGGCCGATGGCCACCCGGCGAAGATCCTTCGCGGTATGCCGCCGAACCAGTTCCACCGCCAGGGCAAACAGGCCCAGGGGCGCAAACAGCAGCGCCTGAGGCTTGATGAGCATGGCCAGGGCGATCATGGGCAGCGCCAGGGCGTAATTATAATCCGCCAGCAGCACCGCGCCCAGCAGGGTAAAGAAGGTGAAAACCGAATCGATCTGCCCCCAGGCGGCGGAATCCACAATGGCGGCGGGGTTCAGGGCGCAGATGAGCCCCAGCAGCAGGGCCACCCGTTCCCCGGCCCGCTTTCGGGCGAAACCATAGATCAGCGAGGCCAGCAGCAGGTCGAACACCATGGGCAGCAGCTTCAGCAGCAGAATATGCGCCGTGGAATTGACGGAAATGCCCAGCACATGCCGCAGGGCGGAAATGACCCACAGCATGGCCATGTACAGGGGCGGATAATCGCAGAAATAATCCGCCTGATAGAAACGCAGAAAGCCCGTGTCGAAAATCCGTTCCGACCAGGCAAGGAAGCAGTTTACGTCCGTATAGTATCCCCGCAGGGCGCTGCCCACCGCCAGACGCAGGATCAGCGCCGGGATCAGCAGCAGGGCGAAGGTTTTGAAATCGCACTTCAGGGAGCGGATGCGGCAGGATTTGCGGCACACGGCCACGAAGGCCAGCGTCATGCCGAAGGCGAACAGCAGCCAGGCCTGGGTATGCCGCTGGGGTTCCGCGTCCTCGTCGGTCTGGGTGGAAGTGTTGCTGCCGCCGGAGAAGGTGACGGGGGAGAGGTCCTGCTCTACCGCGCCTTCCGGCAGGGTGGAAATTTTGCGCAATTCAAAATCGTCGAACCAGGCGGTACCGGTGCAGGTGGCGCTGTAGCCCCCCAGCCGGGCCCAGAGGGTCAATTCCGTCTGATCTGCCCCCGTGCGGCCGTAAAGGGTCAAAGGCACCCATTCCCCCTGGGTGTCGAAGACGCTTTCCGAATAGGAAAAGGTATTCCTGGCGGAGAGGCAGGCCCCCACGTCGCCGCCGGAGACGTCCTCGGCCTTTACCATGCAGCGGATTTCATATAAAGTATCCGGCTTCACGGAAACATCCTGACAGAACCGGGCGTCGTTGGCCGCCTGGTTGGTGATTTTCAAACAGCGGCCCGAAAGCCCGTCGGCGGAGGTTTCCAGAAGGGAGGCGCTTTCGTCCCACATGTCCTTATACCAGCCCTCCGCCAGCCCCAGGGCGTCGGAGGCTTCCAGATCGGGGTTTTGCAGAAGGTTTTCCCCTTCTCCCAGGGCGCTCAGGCTGAAAAGGAGCGTCATCACAAGCAGAAAACAGACAAGGCATTTACGCATGAGTGTTCCTCCAAAAATTTGGGAATGTCTCTTTTAAGACGCATCCGGCCGCCGGAAGTTGCGGCGGCACCCTAAAGATACGTGCCGTCGAAGGCGCCGGGAATGTGGCGCACCGTGCCGGGCAGAATTTCGATCACGTCGAAGCGCACCGGCCGGTCGCTTAAGCCGTGCATGGCCAGATACAGGGAAGCCGCCCGGAGAATCCGCCGGGCCTTGGCAGGGGTGACGGCGGCAATGGGTGCGCCGTATTTGCCGGAGGAGCGGCGCTTGACCTCGACAAAGAGATAGGTTCCCTCCTGACACGCGATAATATCGATTTCGCCCCCGGCCAGGCGCACGTTGCGGTCCAGAATTTTCGCGCCCATGCCGGTGAGATAATCGCAGGCGGTGTTTTCCCCGTCCATGCCGGTATAGCGGCTGCTCACGCCTTTTACCTCCCTGAAAAACGGTTTTCCAATTTTTTGTACCGATTCCCATCCATTATAATATGTACCCCGTTATTTTGCAATGCAATTATGGACAGAGTGTGAATGGGATGTTATAATATAAAATTGGAGGTGTGCGGATGAACATATTGGTGTGCAATGCGGGCAGTACCTCGCTGAAATTCAAGCTTTATGCCTTTCCGGAGAGAACCCCTCTGGCCGCGGGCCGGGTGGAGCGGGTGGGCGGTGACGACGCCATTTACCGCTTCGAGGGCCGCGGCGTTTCCATTTCCACGGAAAAGCAGTCCGTGCCGGATTATATGGCCGGGGTGCGGCGGTTTCTTTCGGATCTGGGCGAGATTTCCATAGACGCAGTGGGCTTCAAGACGGTGCTTTCCCGGGGGTATCCCGGCGTGCACCGGATTGACGAAGGGGTGCTGGAGGGCATGCGCGCCTCCCTGACGGTGGCCCCCGCCCACAATACCGCCTATTTGCAGGCCATCGGCGTGTTCCAGAAGCTCATGCCGGATGTGCCGCTGGTGGGCTCCTTTGAAACGGCCTTTCACACCACCATTCCCCTGGAGCGGCGGGTGTACGGCATCGACTGGGACTGGACGCAGAAATACGATATTTATAAAATGGGTTATCACGGCGCTTCTCATTCCTATGTGGCTTCCCGTCTGGCGGGGAAAAAACGGGTGATTTCCTGTCATCTGGGGGGCAGCGGCTCCATTTGCGCCATATTGGAGGGCAAAAGCGTGGACAACAGCTTCGGCCTTTCCCTGCAGGCGGGTATCCTCAACGCCAACCGGGCCGGAGACATTGATCCGTTTATCATTCCCTATCTGGTTGCTCAGGGGATGACGCTGGATCAGGTAGTGACCGGGCTGCAGAAAAAGGGCGGCCTGTTGGGCATTTCCGGCGTGAGCGGAGACATGCGCCATCTGCGGGCCGCGGCGGACGCGGGCAACGAGCGGGCAAAGCTGGCCATCGACGTATACATCAACGGCATCGTCCGCTACATCGGCGCTTATTACGCGGAACTGGGCGGGCTGGACGCGCTGGCCTTTACCGGCGGCGTGGGCGAGCACGACGCGCGGCTGCGGGCGGAAGTGATTCGGCAGGTGGCCCACCTGGGCCTGAAGCTGGACGCGGACAAAAACGCCCGGGACGAGGAGATCATTACCACCCCGGATTCCCCGGCCTCGGCCCACGTGATTCCCGCCGACGAGGAGGCGGGGGTGGCGGAAAACACCTGGCGGCTTTTGACGGAAGGAGAAGGCGCATGAATTTTCGAGAACTGGTGCTGAAAAACCGCAGCACCCGGGCTTTTGACCCGGAAAGGCGGATTTCCCGGGAGGAGCTGGAACAGCTGGTGGATCTGGCCCGGCTGACGCCCTCGGCGGTGAATCTGCAGCCGCTGAAATACCTGCTTTCCTGGCAGGAGGAGACGAACGCCCTGATTCTTGCTCACACCGCGTGGGCGGGACTTTTGAAGGATATTTCCCTGCCCCCGGAGGGGAAGGGGCCGGCGGGATACATCGTGATCTGCATCGACACGCAGATTGCGAAAAACGCTGCCACGGACGTGGGCATCGCCGCCCAGACCATCCTCTTGGGCGCGGCGGAAAAGGGGCTTTCCGGCTGCATGATCGGCGCCATCGACCCGAAGCTTCACGATTTGCTGGGGCTGAAGGAGCAATATCGGATTTCGCTGATCGTGGCCCTGGGCAGGGGAGCGGAGGACATTCGCCTGGTGGAAACCAGGGGAAACGACACGGCCTATTATCGGGAAGGGGACGCGCATTATGTGCCCAAGCGGCCCCTGGAAGAAATACTCATAAACGGAGGAGCAAAATGAGCGGCATCGGCTTTGACAACGCAAAATACCTTTCCCTGCAATCCGAAAAGATTCGGGAGCGCATCGCCCGGTTTGGCGGGAAACTGTATCTGGAATTCGGCGGCAAGCTGTTTGACGACCATCACGCTTCCCGGGTGCTGCCGGGCTTTGAGCCGGACAGCAAGATTCGCATGCTGCAGACCCTGAAGGATCAGGTGGAAATCGTGCTGGTCATCAACGCCGAGGACATTGAGAAAAACAAGGTGCGCGGCGATCTGGGCATTCCCTATCAGGAGGACGCCCTGCGGCTGATGGACATTTTCCACGGCATGGGGCTGTATGTGGGCAGTGTGGTGGTGACCCGTTACGCCGGACAGGCCGGGGCGGACAAGTTCATGGCCCGGCTGCACGACCTGGGGGTGCGTTCCTACAAGCATTACACCATTCCCGGCTATCCCTCCGACGTGGCCCGCATCGTCAGCGACGAGGGCTACGGCAAAAACGAATATGTAGAGACCAGGCGTTCCCTGGTGGTGGTTACCGCTCCCGGCCCGGGCAGCGGCAAAATGGCCACCTGCCTTTCCCAGCTGTATCACGAATACAAGCGGGGCGTGAAGGCGGGATACGCCAAGTTCGAGACCTTCCCGGTGTGGAACCTGCCCCTGCGGCACCCGGTGAACCTGGCCTACGAGGCCGCCACGGCGGATCTCAACGACGTGAACATGATCGACCCCTTCCATCTGGAGGCCTACGGTCAGACCACCGTCAATTACAACCGGGACGTGGAAATTTTCCCGGTGCTCAACGCCATGCTGAAAAAGATCATGGGCGTTTCTCCTTATCAATCCCCCACGGACATGGGCGTGAACATGGCGGGCTTCTGCATTGTGGACGACGAGGCCACCTGCCGGGCGGCGCGGATGGAAATCGTGCGCCGGTATTACGCCGCCCTGTGCGACCGGGCCCGGGGCGCGGGCAGCGACGAAATCGTGCGGAAGATCGAGCTGCTGATTAACCAGATCGGCGTGGAGCCCGGGCAGCTGCCCCTGATGCAGGCGGCGCTGGAGAAGGAAGAGCGCACCGGCGGCCCTGCCGCGGCCATGCAGCTGGCCGACGGACGCATTGTCACCGGCAAGACCACCGACCTGATGGGCTGTTCCAGCACGCTGCTTCTGAACGCGCTGAAGGTTTCGGCGGGTATCGCTCACGAAATCGACCTCATCAGCCCCCAGGTGCTTGCGCCCATCTGCCAGTTGAAAACCGGCAACCTGGGCAACAAGAACCCCCGGCTGCATTCCGACGAGGTACTCATCGCCCTGTGCATTTCCGCGGTGACCAACCCCGTGGCGGCCATGGCCATGGAGCAGCTGCCCAAGCTAAAGGGCTGCGACGCGCACTTCAGCGTCATTCCCTCCGGCGTGGACGAGCGGTTGTATAAGAAGCTGGGCGTGTTCGTCAGCTGCGAGCCCCGGTACGAGCAGACGAAGATGTACCACAAATAAAAATTCCCGGACGCTTGACGAAGCGGGCTTTCGGGTATATTATGGGCATAAGCATGGGATTGCGAACCCCATATCTTGTGGTCACAAGATGAAGTTATCCACAAGAGGTTGTGGATACTGGGGATAACGTATCCCAAAGAGCTCAAAAACAGACGATTGGAGTGTACAAAATGGCAGAAAACGAATGCACCCATAACTGCGACACCTGTTCGGCCAACTGTTCCAGCCGCGAGGCGGAGAGCATGCTGGCCAAAGCCAACCCCCACAGCCGGGTGAAAAAGGTCATCGGCGTGGTCAGCGGCAAGGGCGGCGTGGGCAAATCCATGGTGACCTCCCTTCTGGCGGTGACCATGAACCGCCGCGGCCTGAAGACCGCCGTGCTGGACGCGGACATTACCGGCCCCTCCATTCCCCGGGCCTTCGGCGTGAAGGATATGCTCACCGGCACCGACGAGGGCATTGTGCCCGCCCAGAGCAAAACCGGCGTGAAGCTGGTTTCCCTGAATCTTCTGCTGGAAAACGATACGGATCCCGTGATCTGGCGCGGTCCGGTGATCGCCGGCACGGTGAAGCAGTTCTGGACCGACGTGATGTGGGGCGACGTGGACTTCATGTTTGTGGACATGCCTCCGGGAACCGGCGACGTGCCCCTGACGGTGTTCCAGTCCCTGCCCGTGGACGGCATCGTCATCGTCACCTCTCCTCAGGAACTGGTGGGCATGATCGTCACCAAGGCCGTGAAGATGGCGGAAATGATGAACATTCCGGTGTTGGGCATTGTGGAAAACATGTCCTACTATGAGTGTCCCGACTGCGGCAAGCGTCACGCCATTTTCGGCGAAAGCCATGTGGACCAGATTGCCCAGGAATTCGGCATTCCCACCGTGGCCCGGCTGCCCATCAATCCCAAGCTGGCCGGCGCATGCGACAAGGGCATGATCGAACTGTTTGAAGGCGACTGGCTGGAGAACCTGGCCGACGCGCTGGAAAAGAAATAATTTATCCGGGCCGGGGGCGCATTTCGTTCCCGGCCCCGTCAATACGGAGGATGTCATGGCCGAAGAATACCGCACGTCGCCCCAGTGGCAGGCGCTGAACCGCATCTGGAAGGCGGTGCCCCTATCCGCCCGGGAAGGAGTGAAGGCGGACTTTAAAACCGTCACGGATTTTGTGAAGGAGGCCTATGCCCGAAGCGCGCCGGAAACGCAGGCGCCCGCCGCGCCCCAGGGGGAAACCAACTTTCTGGCGGGGCTTTCCCCCCAGGCCCGGAAGCTGGCCCTGACGGAACTGACCCGCAACGGCTTTGACGTATACGGCTTTCTGGCGGAGCTTCTGCGGGAAACCCGGGCTCAGGACGCCCAGGAGCTGTTCGACGCGTATCTCACCCGCCGGGATGTGGAGGACGAGCAGGTGGAGCCGCTGATGGAGATCATCCGCGCCTGCATGGCCCGCCGGGAGGGCCGGGCGTGATTCGGCACGCGGTGCCTCAGGGCATTGTTCCGGGCAGTTTGCAGCATTATCTCACCCGGGCCTATCCCCTTTTGAACGTTCGGGCGCTTTTGAAAAAGCGGGACGTGAAGGTGAACGGCCTGCGCCGGGAGGGGGAATTCCTGCTGCAGCCGGGGGACGAGCTATTGCTGTACGGCGATTGCGACTTCTCCATTCGGGTGCTGGGGCAGGAAAACGGGCTGCTGGCGGTGGAAAAGCCCCAGGGCCTGCCCGTGGACGTGGATTCGGAGGGCATTGGCGCGGACACGGCCCTGAGCCGGGTCCGGGCGATTTTCCCGGAGGCGGAATTGTGCCACCGGCTGGACGCGGCCACCGGGGGCGTATTGGTGCTGGCCACGGAGAAGGCGGCCTGGGAGGCGGCGCTGGCGGCCTTTCGGGAACACCGGGTGGAAAAGCGTTATCAGGCACTGGCGGGGGGCGAATTTTCCCGGGAAGCGGGGGAATATCGCGACTTCCTGAAAAAGGACGCGGCCCGGGCCCGGGTGCGCATTGGCGGAGATTCCAGGGGCGCTTTGCGGGTGGAGACCCGCTGGCGGCGGCTGGAAAAGGTGGGGCAGGAGCTGACGCGGGTGGAAATGGAGCCCGTCACCGGCCGCACCCATCAATTGCGGGCCCACATGGCCTACCACGGACATCCCCTGTTGGGAGACGACAAATACGGCGACCGGGCCCTGAATCGCCGGCATCCGGGAAAGCTGCGGCTATGGTGCTGCCGGGTGCGGATATTGGGCGCGGAATTTACTTCACAGGCCCCCCAGTGGCCGGAAAGGTGAGAAAAGATGGACATTCGCCTGATGGCCTTTGATCTGGACGGGACGCTGCTGGGCAGCGACAAGCACGTGCCGGAGAAGAACCGGCGGGCGCTGCGAAAGGCGGCGGAAAAGGGAATCCGTCTGATGCTCTGTTCCGGCCGGGCCTTTGAGGTGCAATTGGAATACGCCGACGAAATTGGCGTGGATTTTTTGTTTTCCTCCGCCAACGGCGCGCGCATCGACGCTTCCCGGGACGGCGGCATTCTGCGGGAAACGCCCCTGGAGACGGAAACCGCCCGACAGATTTTTCAGATGCTTCGGGATCGGGGCATGTACTTCATGGCCTACACCCGGGGCAGGAGCTACATGTACAACATCGACGAGCAGAAGCGGCTGAAAAAGCACCACCACGCCCCGGGCAGGCATGTGTATTCCGGCCGGGAATATGAAATCGTGGCCGACCCGGAGCGCATCGCGGCGGAATGCTGGAAGAGTACGTACAAGTTCATCTGCTTCGGCGAGGATTACGATCCGCGTTTCGAAGAAATTCGCCGGGATCTGGCGCGATTTGACCTGAGCCTGTCCAGTTCCTGGCGGGACAATCTGGAGATCATGCATCCCCAGGCGGACAAGGGCGCGGCGGTGCGATTTGCGGCGGAGCATCTGGGCGTTGCGCCGGAGCAGGTGATGGTCTTCGGCGACAATTCCAACGATCTGCCCATGTTTCGTTACGCCGGATGGCCGGTGGCCATGGGCAACGGGGAAAAATGCGCCCTGGATCTGGCCCGCATTGTCGCCCCGGACAACGATTCCGGCGGCGTGGGCGCGGTTATCGAAAAATACGTTCTGGGAGAAGAATAACACAGGTACGGGAGAAGGCTGTCATGCATTACGACATGAAACTGGTGGTTTCGGACATTGACGATACGCTTTTGCCCAAGGGCGGCGTGATTTCTCAGGGAACCCGGCGGGCGGTGGCGGAATGCCGCCGCAGGGGCATTGTGTTTTCCCTGGCCAGCGGGCGGTGGTTTCCTTCCGCGGTAACCGTGGCGGAGACGCTGGGGGTCAACGGGCCGCTGATCGTGGCCAACGGCGGCTGTGTAATGACCGTGGACGGGGAAGTGCTGAAGGAATTTCCCATGCGGGAAAAGGATGTGGAAAGCGCATACGCCATCGTGAAGGATTGCGGGGCGCTGATTACCAGCTACGTCCGAGGGGCCATTTACCGGCTGAACACCTGGACCATGGATAACCGTCCGCCGGAGAAGCTGTCTTATTTTGGCGGGGACGTGTTCGACGTGGTGGACGACGACCCGGCGCGTTTTCAGCAGGAGGCGCTGGAAGGGGTTTACAAAATGGAGGTCTATTCCAACGACACGGCTCTGCTGGCGGAATTGCGGGAAAAGCTGGTGAAGGCGGGGCTGAGCGTTTCCAGCTCCTTTAAGACCAACATTGAAATCACTTCTCCGGGGCTGGGCAAGGGGCAGGCGGTGGCCTGGCTGGCCCGGTATCTGGGGATTGGCCGGGAACAGGTGATGTGCTTTGGGGACAACACCAACGACGCGTCCATGCTGCGGGCGGCGGGGGTGGGCGTGGCCATGGGCAACGCCGTGGCGGAACTGAAGGCCCAGGCCAACCTGGTGGCGCCCCCCTGTGCCGAGGACGGGCTGGCGCGGCTGCTTCGGGACTGCGTGTTCGACGAGGAGGCGTAAGCGGCATGCACGTTGTATTGGTGAATCCGGAAATTCCCCAGAACACCGGCAACATCGCCCGCACCTGCGCCGCCACGGGGCTGACGCTGCATCTGGTAAAGCCCCTGGGCTTTCAACTGGACGACAAGTACATGAAGCGGGCGGGGCTGGATTACTGGTTTCTGGCGGACGTGCGGGTGCACGAATCCTGGGAGGAGTTTCTGCGGGAAAATCCGGGGGCCAATTGCTACTTCGCCACCACCCGCGCCCCCAGAGACTATTGTCAGGTGCAATACGGGCCGGAGGATTTTCTGGTGTTCGGCCGGGAAAGCCGGGGACTGGACGAGGAGCTGCTGGCGGCGCATTATGAAAAATGCGTTCGCATTCCCATGCGGCGGGAGGCCCGGAGCCTGAACCTTTCCAATTCCGTGGCCATCGTGGCCTACGAGGCCCTGCGGCAGCAGGGATTCCCGGGACTGACCGGGGAAGGACAATTGCGGGAAGCGCAGCCGAAGCCCGGCTGGCAGGATTATCTTTGAAAATCGAGACGGGAGGAAGGAAGATGCGGAATTTCGTTGGAAGGGCGATGCTTTGGCTGGTGATGCTGGCGGTGTGCGCAACCGGCGCGATGGCGGAAGGCTCCATGTTTGATTTCAACACCGCGCCTGGGGAGGACGACGTACAGACCGGCTGGTATATCGAAAACGAGATTTACTGCCAAGTGTGTCTGGTGAAGGAAGGGCAGCAGATACCGGTGAGCTCCTTCTGCATTAACGTGCCCGAGGAAGGCGATTACATCCTGCGGCTGTACCGGATGGAGAATGGGAATTACTTTTTGCACACCATGTTCTTCTACAACGGGGTCAATCAGATTTACCGGGTGCTGGCCTTTGAAAACGGCGCCTGGCAGCAGTTGCGGAAAATCGAGGATCCGGGCTATACCGACGGCGTGGGCCTGCGGGACCCGGATACCTACGAAGACGCCTTCTATACGCAGGACATGTCGGAGGACGCTTATATACAGATCGACGATTTGCTGAACGGATTTTTCGCCGAGGACGGCGTGACATTTGAAGACGAGCAGCCCATCGTGCCGGGAGAGATGATTTTCGAAAAGACGGGATTGGAAATCATGAACGGTTCCGAAAGCCTGTCCGCCGGGGAAGAACCCCCCACCCAGGAAAGTCAGGCGGGCGGCGGAATGCTGCAGCAGGCCCTGGAGGCCCCCGCGCCCACGCCGGCGCAGCCTTCGGGACACGTACGCGCCAGCGGCGGCAGCATCAACGTGCGCTCCGGCCCCGGGCTGAGTTATGAGACCGTGGGCAGCGTCTCTCAGGGAACGGTGTTTGATTATCTGGGAGAAATTTCCACCGACGGACGGGGCGTGGACTGGTACAAGGTTTCCTACCGGGGCGGGGAGGCCTGGGTGTCTTCCCGATACGCCACGCTGGAGAACTGACAGGCATTGTCAAATTGCCGCCCTTGACCCGGGGCGGAGGCGATGCTATAATAAGCGGGAAACGAGGTGAGCGCTATGGCGAGACTGTATACCCGCCGGGAGGCCCGCAACCGAAAAATGACCTTCAAGATTTTCGCGGGCATGTTCGATTTCATCGGCACGGTGGCCAGCGCAGTGATTATCATTCTGTGCGTGGTATTGCTGGTGCAATTGGTGAAATGGATCGCGGGCGATTTTGATTCCTCCTTTGGCGCCATGGTGCGCATGCTGCAGGAGGCAGTGGTGACCGACTGACGAATTACGCAAAAACAGACGGCGCAGGGCGCGGGAGAAAGGACTCCTGCGCCCTGCTTTTGGGAACAATGAGCGAAAGGAAGAAGCGGCATGCGGGTATCCTGGCAGAGCCTGACGGAAGAAATTCGAAATTGCGAAAAGTGCGATCTTTGCCGGGGACGCACCCTGCCCGTGCCCGGGGAGGGAAATCCCAGGGCGGAATTGATGTTCATCGGCGAAGGGCCGGGATTTGAGGAAGACCGCCAGGGACGGCCCTTTGTGGGGCCCTCCGGCCAGCTTCTGACCAAAATGATTCACGCCATCGGCCGGGAGCGCAGCGATTGTTACATCGCCAACGTGGTGAAATGCCGGCCCCCGGGAAACCGGAATCCCTCCGACGAAGAGGCGGCGGCCTGTCTGGATTATCTCAGGGGGCAGGTGCTGCTGGTGCGGCCGAAGGTGGTGGTGCTGTTGGGGCGGGTGGCCTGCAAATACGTTTTGCGGGAGGAAGTATACATCACCCGGGATCACGGCACATGGTACGAGCGCAAGGGAATCTGGTTTCTGCCCACCTTCCATCCCTCCGCGCTATTGCGGGATCCCGCCAAAAAGCGGGAGGCCTGGGAGGATTTCAAGAAAGTGCGGGATCGACTGTCGGCGCTTGCCGGGCCCGCGGGAGAGGACGGGTGAGGTTGGAAAAGCTGAAGGACGAAATTCGCGCCATGGTAAAGGAGGTTTATCCGGACCGGGAATGGGTACTGGTGTTCGGAGAAGGCCCGGCGCAGGCGCGGCTGATGCTGGTGGGGGAGGCCCCGGGGGAGCAGGAGGCCATGCTGGGCCGGCCCTTTGTGGGCAAGGCGGGCAAGCTGCTGGACGCCTTTATTGCGGGCACGGGCCTTACCCGGGGGGAGATGTACGTCACAAACACCGTGAAGTTTCGCCCCAGCCGCATTTCGAAGGCGGGACGGGTGGTGAACCGCACCCCCACCCAGGAGGAAATCGCGGCGTTTCTGCCCTTTCTGAAAAAGGAGATCGCGCAGGTGGATCCCGCCTGCGTGGTGACGCTGGGGAACGTGCCTTTGCGGGCGCTGTTGGGGGAAAAGGAGACCATCGGCCAGGCCCACGGCCAGCTGCGCAGGCAGGAGGACAGGCTGTATTTTCCCATGTATCATCCGGCCAGCATGATCTACAACCCCGGTTTGAAGGCGATTTTTGCCCAGGACATGGAGAAGTTGGGCCAATTAATCAAAAATATTCCGATATTTAACGAGTGAAGGGGCGCAGGGGGGTTTCTTTCCGCCGATAAATGTGTATGATATTATTTGCGTCCGAGGATATGTGGCCATCACGCCCGGGGGACGCTGTGAAAATTTGCTTCTGCCCGGCCCGGCGGGGAACGAATCCGCCTGCCGCGGCATAATTTCAAACAGATTTGCAACACGTATGGAGGAATTGGAATGGCTCTTGTGAAATGCCCGCGCTGCGAGCTTAACTACATGAACGACACCGATGAAATGTGCTCCGTCTGCCGCAGGGAAGTGCGGGGCGAAAGCGAACAGTTCGACATGATCGAACTGTGCAGCGAATGCGGCGAGAACCCCGTGGTGCCCGGATACGAACTGTGCGCCGGCTGCCTGAAGGAATTGCAGCGCCGCACCGCCGCGGAGACCACCGACGAAGCCATCGTTCACGACGACCCCAACATCGGCATCGATTCCGTGACCAACATGGACGAAATCGACCTGGGCGGCGACATGGACGACGTGCCCTTCGACGACGCGGGCGAGGGCTTCGGCGACGACGACGAGGAAGACAAGGACGACGAGGACGAAGAGGACGAGGAATAAGCGGTGAGGATATTTGCCATATCCGACCTGCATCTGCCCGCCCGACGCAAGCCCATGGACATCTTCGGGCCTCATTGGGAAAACCATTTTGAACGCATTCGCGATTCGTGGCTGAGCCAGGTGACGGAGGAAGACGTGGTGCTTCTGCCCGGGGATTTCACCTGGGCCATGCGCCTGGACGAGGCCATGGAGGACATCGGCAAGGTGGGCGTTTTGCCCGGGCGGAAGATTCTTCTGCGGGGCAATCACGATTACTGGTGGGGCGGCATCGGCCAGGTGCGCAGGGCCCTGCCCGAGGGCATGTACGCCCTGCAGAACGACGCCATGGAAATGGAAGGAATCGTCTTCGCCGGATCCCGGGGCTGGACGCTGCCCGGCAGCGAGGCCGCCACAGGGGAAGATTTGAAGATCTATCAGCGGGAAAGGCTGCGGCTGGAAATGTCTCTGAAGGCCGCCCGGCGGCTGGGGGAGGAAAAGCCCCTGATCGTCATGATGCACTATCCGCCCTTTTCCACCGCCTGCGAGGGGTTTTCCGACCTTCTGAGCCAATACGGCGTGGACAAATGCGTCTACGGCCATCTTCACGGCGCGGGGCTGCAGGCGGCCTTCAACGGCGTGAAAAACGGCGTTACTTATTATCAGGTTTCCTGCGACGGGCTGAATTTTCAGGTGCGGCGCATCGACGCAGACCCGGCATAACGGCGCTCTTTCCAAAGCGGACGGCTTTGTACGGAGCCGCCGTTTTTTTCTTTTTCCGCGCAGAATTCGGAAGATAGTGGTTTACTTTTTTCGCCGGGGTGTGTATAATAACATCAGATAGGAACGCGTATTCGCGTTAAAATTAAGGAGGACAAAAAATGGCTATTTCCGAGAAACTTGTCAACGCCGGTTTTGAGTACGCCAAGGAAGTTTACGCTGCCAAGGGCGTGGACGTCGAAGCCGCCATGGCGAAGGCCGCCGATACCACCATTTCCCTGCACTGCTGGCAGGGCGACGACGTCAACGGTTGCGAAGGCGACAGCGAAGGCGCTTCCAACGGCATCGCCACCACCGGCAATTACCCCGGCAAGGCCCGCAACGCCGACGAGCTGCGCGCGGATCTGGACTTCGTAATGCCCATGATCCCCGGCAAGAGCAAGCTGAACCTGCACGCCTCCTACGCGGAGCTTCACGGCAAGAAGATCGACCGCGACGCTTACACCATTGAGCAGTTCCAGGGCTGGGTGGACTGGGCCAAGGAAAAGAAAATCGGCCTGGACTTCAACCCCACCTATTTCTCTCATCCTTATGTGGAAGACGGCTTCACCCTGGCTTCCCGCAATGAAAAGCATCGCAAGTTCTGGATCGAGCACGGCAAGCGCTGCCGCGAAATCGGCGAAGAGTTCGGCAAGCAGCTGGGTATCCCCTGCGTCATCAACCACTGGATGCCCGACGGATACAAGGATTTCCAGGAAGACAGCGTAACCCCCCGCAAGCTGATGCTGGATTCTCTGGATGAGATCTTTGCCGCCAAGGACATTCCCACCACTTACGTGAAGGACGCCATCGAGTCCAAGCTGTTCGGCCTGGGCGTGGAAGCCTACACCGTGGTCTCCGGCGAATTCGCCCTGGCCTATGCCCTGACCCGCGGCAAGCTGGTCTGCACCGACGCCGGCCACTTCCATCCCACCGAGCAGATCTCTCAGAAGATCTCCGCCATCATGCAGTTCATGCCCGAGATGCTGCTGCACGTTTCCCGCCCCATGCGTTGGGACTCTGACCACGTAGTGGCGCTGGACGACGAGCTGCAGAACATCATGAACGAGATCGTCAAGGGCGGCTATGAGAAGCGCGTCAACATCGCTCTGGACTTCTTCGACGCTTCCATCAACCGCTGCGCGGCGTGGGTCATCGGTACCCGCAACTCCCAGAAGGCCCTGCTGAAGGCCTTCCTGTGCCCCACCGACGAGATCAAGAAGGCCGAGGCCGAGCAGGATTACACCAGCCGTCTGGCCCTGCAGGAAGAAGCCAAGACCCTGCCCTTCACCGCCGTTTGGGATATGTACTGCCTGCGCCAGGGCGCGCCCGTGGGCGACGAGTGGCTCAAGCAGGTGAAGCAGTACGAAAAGGACGTGCAGTTCAAGCGCGGCTAATTCATACCGACTGGTCTGTCGCAGGAATGCGGCAGACCTTTTTTCTATGGGGGGGAAGGAGAAAAACATGAGCGGGCGGCTGGAGAAAATCAAGCGCATGGCGCTGGAGGACCTTTTGAACGTGAATCCCGACTATGCGGCCACGGGATACGCGCATCTTTCCTACGTGGCGTGTCTGGGGGCGCTGCTGGCCCGGAAGCGGGGCTGCGACATGGAGCTTTGCCAGGCGGCGGGATTTCTGCACGACGTGTGGCTGCATGAGCGCGCGCCTTACAGTCAGGCAGATTGCGACGCCCACGCGGCGGAGGGGGCGAAACTGGCCCGGCGGATGATGGAACAGGAGGGGGAGTTTGCTCCGGAGGAAATCGAAACCGTGGCAAGGATGATCGAAAACCACGATTTCACCCGGCAGACGGACGACCCCATGAGCGAAATATTGAAGGACGCGGACATGCTTTCCCATTATCTCAATGCCAGCGCCCTGGGCCGGGAGGAAGAATTCAATCCCCGAGCGGCATTGGCATTGGAAGAAATGCATGCTTTGAACAAAAAAGGCGAAAAATGAGACGAAAAACCGAAGAACCTTTAACAAAATTAACGCGAAGGCTGTATAATTTTGCATATCTTTTGTAAGCGGAGGCTGCACGTATGACGGGGAAAAGGGCGCATAAAATCTGGGATCCTGCAATGGAGTGTATGAGCCGGGACGAGCGGCACGCCTTGCAGGGCAGGCGGCTGAGGGAAGTGGTTCGGCGGGTATACGACAACGTGCCCGTTTACCGGGCCCGGATGGACGCAAAGGGCGTAAAGCCCGAGGACATTCGTACGGCCGACGACATTGTGCTGTTGCCCTTCACGGAGAAGACCGACCTGCGGGACAATTTCCCCTACGGTCTGTTCGCCGCCCCCAAATCGGAAATCGTGCGGATTCAGGGCTCTTCCGGCACCACCGGCAAGCCCATTGTGGTGGGATACACCAAAAACGACGTGGACGTATGGACCCAATTGATGGCCCGGGCCCTGACGGCGGCCGGGGGCGGACGGGACGACATCATCCAGGTTTGCTACGGCTACGGCCTGTTTACCGGCGGACTGGGGGCGCATCAGGGGGCCACGGAAATCGGCGCCATGGTGATTCCCATGTCCAGCGGCAACACCCAGCGGCAGATCATGATGATGCGGGAAATGGGGGCCACCATGCTCTGCTGCACCCCCTCCTACGCCACGCATCTGGGGGAAACCATTCGGGAAATGGGGCTGGAGCCGGGGAAGGACATTCACCTGAAGGCCGGCTGCTTCGGCGCGGAACCCTGGACCGAGGAAATGCGCCAAAAGTTGGAGGAGCTGTTGGGCATCGACGCATGCGACCTGTACGGGCTGACGGAAATCGCCGGGCCGGGGGTAGCCTTCGAATGCCTGGAAAAGGACGGCATGCACGTGAACGAGGACCACGTGATGCTGGAAATCATCGACCCGGTGACGGAAAAGCCCGTGCCGGAGGGGCAGAGCGGAGAGATGGTATTTACTACCATTTCCAAGGAAGGCATGCCCATGCTTCGATATCGCACCCACGACATTTCCTCCATTACCACATCTCCCTGCGCCTGCGGCCGCACCACGCTGCGGCTGGGCCGGCTGACGGGCCGCACGGACGACATGCTGGTGATCCGCGGGGTGAACGTGTTCCCCAGCCAGATCGAAAGCGTGCTGGTGGGCATTCGCGGGGTTGCGCCTCACTATCTGCTGGTGGTGGATCGGGTCAAGTCCGCGGACGTGCTGGAAGTGCAGGTGGAAATGACGGAGGACATGTTCTCCGACACCGTGGCGCATATTGTGGAATTGGAAAAGAAAATTTCCGGACAGATCAAGTCCGTGGTGGGCATTCAGGCGAAGATCAAGCTGGTGGCGCCCCGGTCCATTCCCCGCAGCGAGGGCAAGGCCAAGCGCGTCATCGACCATCGGAAGCTGTAAAAAGGAGGAAGCGCAATGTATATCAGGCAGATTTCGGTCTTTTTGGAAAACACCACCGGCAGCCTGCACAGCATGACCCGGCTTCTGGGGGAGCACGGCGTCGACCTGATCGCCCTTTCCATTGCCGACAGCGACAGCTTTGGCGTGCTGCGCTGCGTGGCCCATTCCGGGGAACTGGACCGGGCCATGGAGGCGCTGCGGGAGGCGGGATACACCGCCCGGGTTTCGGACGTGATCTGCGCGTGCGTGCCCGACCAGCCCGGCGGGCTTTCCCGGGTGCTGGGGCTGCTGGATCAGGGCGGAATTTCCATTGAATATATCTATTCCTTTGTGCGCAACACCGGCGTGGACGCGCTTCTGATTTTCAAATTGGACGATCCGGAGAAGGGCGCGATGCTCTTTGCCGAAAACGGCATCCGGATGCTGAGCCAGGAGCAGGTGGATTCGCTGTGAGAAAGACCACGCTGCAGATTTCTACCGGGGCGCTGGAGCACAACGCCCGAACCCTTCGCGCCGCGCTGCCGGAAAAGGTGCGGATGATGGCGGTGGTGAAGGCGGACGCATACGGCCACGGCCTGGCTCAGGCGGGGCGGGCCTTCCTGCAGGGGGGCGCGTGGGGGCTGGCGGTGGCCATTGTGGACGAGGCCGCGGCCCTGCGCCGGGAAGGAATGGACTGCCCGGTGCTGATTCTGGGGGGAACGGATCGGGATTCCCTGGAAGAAGCGGTGCTGGCCGACGCGTCGCCGGCGGTGTTCAGCCCCGGCATGCTGCGGGATCTGCAGGCGGCGGCGGTTCGGCTGGGGCGGCGGGCCAGGGCTCATCTGAAAATCGACACCGGCATGTCCCGCATCGGCGTGCGGGAAGAAAATGCGCTGGAGGAAATGCTGGATACCTGGCGGGCATGCCCCATGGTGGAAATGGAAGGCATTTTCACCCATTTCTGCGTATCGGAAACGGACGAGGAATTCACGAATCTGCAAAACCGGCGGTTCTGTCAGGCGGTGAACCGGGCGCGGCAGGCGGGCTTTGCGCCCATTGCCCACGCGGCGGCCACCGGCGCTTTCGAAAATCCGGCCTATCAGCACGACATGGTGCGGCCGGGGCTGGCGCTGTACGGCCTGGGGGCGCAAACTCCCGGACTGAAGCTGGCGCAGCGGCTGGTCACCCGGCCGGTGCGGCTGCAGAAAATTCACAGGGGCGACACGGTGAGCTACGGCCGAACCTTCCGGGCGGAGCGGGAAACCACGGTGATGACCGTGCCCATTGGCTATGGCGACGGCTATCCCCGGCTGTTCAGCAACCGGGCCTGCGCTCTGGTGGAGGGAAAACGTGCCCCGCAGATCGGCAGGGTGTGCATGGACATGACCATGTTCGATGTAACCGGCATCCCGGGGGTTTCCATGGAAAGCGAAGTGACCCTCATGGGACGGCAGAGGTCGGACTGCCTCTCCCCGGAGGAGCTGGCCGGATGGGCCGAGACCATTCCCTATGAGATCATGCTGGGCTTTTCCGCCCGGGTGCATCGGCAGTGGCGGCAAGACATCTGAATTTGACTGGGAAATAATGTTAAAAAATACGTTTTTTCCGTCATTTCTCAGGGAATTTGAAAAAATCGTTTGCAATTGTTGCTTAATTATGATATAATTAAGACAAATATCATAGGTGGCGTTATGCGCATTATTTCGGGCATTGCGGGAGGGCGAAAACTCGCCGCCCCGCCGGGTGAAAAGACCCGTCCTACTTCAGACAAGCTGCGGGGTTCGCTGTTCAACATCCTTCGCCTGCACACGCAGGAGGCATGGGTGTTGGACGTTTTCGGCGGCACCGGGGCGCTGGCGCTGGAGGCCATGAGCCGGGGCGCGGCCCGGGCGGTGATCATCGAAAAGGACAGAGCCGCGTGGGACGTGATTCAAAAAAACGCGCAGAGCGTGCTGGGCGCAGATTTTTCCGAGAGAGTGGACATAATAAGGGGCGATTACCGCGCCGTGTTGTCCCGATTGGAAGCTGCGAAATACGACATGATATTTTTGGATCCGCCATACCGGATGCTGGAGGCTTACGGGGCTGCCCTGAACCTTTTGCGGGAGAGGGGACTATTGGCGGAGGACGCCGTGGTAATTTGCGAACGGGCCAGAAGCGCTCAGGCGGAATATCCGGCGGAATTTGAAATCTACGACACGCGTCTCTACGGCGAAACTGCCGTGGATTTTCTGCGCGAAAGGCGGATACTGACGGAATGAAGGCGCTGTTCGCGGGCAGCTTTTCGCCGCCCACCTGTGGACATTTGGACATTATTCGCCGGGGAAGCGCGTTGTTCGGGGAACTGGTGGTGGCGGTTCTGTCCCAGGAGGGCAAGCAATACGCCCTGCCGCCGGAAAAGCGCGCGGAGATGCTGCGGAAGATTACGGCGGGCATGCCCGGCGTAACGGTGGTCTGTTCCACGGGGCTGTTGGTGGATCTGATGGCTCAGGTGGGGGCGGACGTGATTCTCCGGGGCGTGCGGGATGCGGGAGACGTGCGGGAAGAGATGCAGATCGCCCAGGCCCACAGGATGCTGGGGGGCTATGAGACGCTGATGCTTCCCTCGCTGCCGGAATTGAGCCGGCTTTCCTCCACGGTGGTGCGGGATTGCGCGGCCCACAGAGCCAGCCTGGCCGGCATGGTGCCGGAAGAAATTATGGAAGATATCTACGCTGTATACGCCAGATGACGTATATGGAAGGGAGAAGAAATATGGATCGGGATCAGAGAAAAGATCTGGAAAATGAGCAGATGCCCCAGGAGGATGATATCGACATCCGTCCGGACGACGGCCCGGTGGATGACATGCGCTATTATCTGAGCCTGCTCAAAGCGATCCGTCAGACCATCAACGGAGGCAAGGGCTTCCGCCGGTATAAATTCGTGGACGTGGAGCAGTGCAACGATATTCTGGACGACCTGGACAAAAATCTGCCGGTGGCCATTCAGTACGGACGGCGCATGTACGACGAACGGGAGCGGATTCTGGGCGTGGCGGAAGACGAAGCCAGGGACAGGATTACCACCGCGGAGATGCGCGCCCGCAAGACGCTGGACGACGCGCAGAAGCAGGCGGATCGCATTCTGGCCGACGCCAACGAAGAAGCCAACAGCCTTCTGGCCGACGCAAAGCAGCGGGCGGATTATATGGTAAGCGACGATGAGATTCTCCGCCGCGCCCAGGAAGAGGCGCAGGTGATGAAGAACAACGCCGCCATCCAGATCAGCGAAGACCGCCTGAAATCCAGCCACGAAATGCTGCAATTGGTGCGCGGGGTGGAAACCGAGCTGACCGAAGCGCTGGAGCGGGTGAGCCGTCAGCGCCAGAAGCTGGATGAAGAGGTCAAGTAAATTCCAACGACAGGTTTCTTTGCCCTGGGCCGGATAATGGCGCAGGGCGCTTGTTTTTCCGGGCGGAGGTGACAGAGATGCCGGTTTCCATGGAAGGACATCGGGCGCGGATGCGCCTGCGGGCGGAAAGCATTGGGGCGGAGCACATGCGGCCCCAGGAGCTGGTGGAAATGATGCTGTATTACGCCCTGCCCAGAAGGGACACCCGGGAACAGGCCCACGCGCTGATCGGGGCCTTCGGCAGCGTGGAGGGCGTGCTTGCCGCGTCAGAACAGGAATTGACGAAGGTGCGGGGCATTGGAAGACGCACCGCCGCGTGGCTGCGGGCCCTGGGCGAGATGGTGGAAGCATACGCCGACCTGGACGCCATGGACCGGCCGCGCATCAACAACATGCGCAGAACCGACGCGTTTTTGAGCCAGTTTTTCCAGAACGCGGATTATCCCGAGGTATGGCAATTCAGCCTGAACGCCGGCGGACGGCTGCTGGGCGGCCAGCGGATTTCCGATTGCGCCGCCTGGGGCGAGGAGGAATATCTTCGGGACGCGCTGTCCGCGGCCCTGAGCAGCCGGGCGCACAGCGTGCTCATCGGCCAATATTCGTCCATTCCCGGCGACCAGTTTGAACATTACGACCGGGAACACACCATCGGTTACGCGAAAACGTTGGCCGCCGCGGACATTCAGCTGTTGGATCATGTGATTATCCGGCCGGACGGGGCGCATTCCATGTATGCCGCCGGGAAGCTGGATCAGGTGCGGCTATGGGTGGAAAACAACAGCCTGCGGGAGGGATACCTGCTGGCGGAGCCGGAATTCGACGGCGATATATACGATTGACGAGTGGGCAAAGGGCGCGCTTCTCCTGAAAAAGGAGAAG
>CACXHB010000085.1 GCA_902767315.1 uncultured Eubacteriales bacterium | reverse complement strand
GGGAAAGAAAAAACGCAAAGCGTCGATTTATTTTAGCCCGGGGGCGGGGAATTTGCCAGCGCGGACGCGTTGCATTTTGGGAAAGAAGCGGGCTTGACGGGCGGGATAAAATGGGAATGAGAACATCTTTGGAGGGAAATGGGGCCGATGAAGCGACTGATTTTTGTAAACGGGGCCATGGGGGCCGGGAAGACCACGGTTTGCCGGGAATTGAAGGAGATGCTGCAGCCGTCGGTGTTTCTGGACGGGGACTGGTGTTGGGACATGTCGCCCTTTGTGGTGACGGCGGAGACCCAACAGCTGGTGTTGGACAACATTTGCGGAATGCTGAACCGGTTTTTGGCATGCGACGCTTTCGAAAATGTGATTTTCTGTTGGGTGATGCACCGGCAGGAGATCATCGACGGGATTCTGGCGCGGCTGGAAACGGGGGGCGCGGAATACCGGTTATTTACCCTGGACATTACGGAGAAGGCCCTGCGGGAGCGGCTGGGCGGGGACATTGCCCAGGGGAAGCGCACACCGGACGTAATCGCCCGGAGCATGGATCGCCGCCTGGCCTGTCAGCAGACGCGGGGCACGAAGATCGACGTGAGCCGCATTTCGCCCCGGGAGGCGGCCGTGCGGATTGCCCGGGCGGTAAAGGGGGAATAGGCGGAGGGGGACGGACTCCATTCGCCGTTGGAAGGCGGCGCCTTTCTCAGAGAGAAGGCTGAGGCGACGGGGGATGAAGAAGGTAGATGGGAAAATGAAACGCCGGTGGATTTTTTCCGCCCTTGCCCCGAATGGAAAAATGCCTTATAATGGAAGTATCAAAAATTCGATTTTACAGGAGGAATTTCTCATGTCCAATACGCCCACTCCTCATATTAACGCGCAAGTCGGCGATTTCGCCCCCACGGTGCTGATGCCCGGCGACCCGCTGCGATCCAAATTCATTGCGGAAAATTTCCTGACCGACGCCAGGCTGGTCAATAACGTCCGGGGCGTGCAGGGCTATACCGGCACCTATCACGGCAAACGGGTCTCCGTCATGGCCTCCGGCATGGGCATGCCCGCCATCGGCATCTATTCCTATGAGCTTTTCAATTTCTATGGCGTGGAAAATATCATCCGCGTGGGCTCCGCCGGGGCCATGAGCGCCGATCTGCACCTGCGGGATCTGGTGGCCGCCATGAGCTGCTATACCGATTCCGCCTATGGCAAACAGTTCGGCTTCGACGGCACGCTGGCGCCCTGCTGCTCCTATTCGCTGCTCACCGCCGCCTCCGCCGCCGCGGAAAAGCTGGGGGTGCGCATGGTGCCTGGCCCGGTGCTCTCCTCGGATACCTTCTACGACGCAAAGCCCGTTCCTTCCTCCACTGTGCTGCGGAAAATGGGCGTTCTGGCGGTGGAAATGGAAGCCTACGCCCTGTACCTGAACGCCGCCGCCGCGGGCAAAAACGCCCTGGCCCTGCTCACCATTTCCGACAGTCTGGTCACCGGCGAAGCCCTCCCGGCCCAGGAGCGCCAGGTGTCCTTTACGGACATGATGAAAATCGCCCTGGAAATCGCCTGAGCCCACAAGCTTTTATTGACTTTTCGCACATTCGGGTTTATATTTAAATTAACGCATACGTTCAGGAGGATGTTTTTATGAAATTTGGTATCGGTACTTATTCCTTCGGCGGCATCGCCAGCTTCCTGGGCCTCGGCCCCACCCTGCTGGAAAAGTTCCAGACCATCAAGTCCCTGGGATTTGATACGGTGGAACTTCTGGCGGTAGATCTGGCCCGCAACAGCGTGGAGGACATCAAAAAATGGCTGGACGAAACCGGCCTGGAGGTCACCTCCGTGCACGCCGAGCCCACGGAAGAAGTGGTCAGGAAAATGGCCGCTCTGGGCGGCAAGGCCGTCATCTGGCCCAGCACCCCCATGGGCAGCGCCGCCGAGGCCATCGAAGTGGCCCATATTCTGGACGACATGGCCGAAATGGCCGCGCCCTATGGCATCAAGATCGGCTATCATAACCATTCTTCCGAATTCTTCTTCGACGAAGGCAAGTGCCTTCTGGAGCACCTGCTGGACAACAGCACCAAATGCTTTGCGCAGCTGGACTGCGGCTGGGCCCAGAACGGCGGCATGTATCCCCCCTATTTCATCCGGAAATACCGGGATCGCATCGTCTCCATCCACGTCAAGGAAAACAACCACGTCTCCGGCCCCGGCGCCCGCCCCGCTTCCCGCCACGGCGAAGGCCCCCAGCGTCCCCCCATGCCCGATATCGCTTCTATGACCCTGGAACAGAAGCAGCAGCTGCTCAAGGACATGGAGGCCCGCTTTGCCGCCATGAAGCGACCCGTGCTGCAGGGGAAAATGGGCGAGCCGGATTCCAACATGGACTGGAAGGAAATCAAAAAGGCCCTGGACGAGCAGAGCTTCGAAGCCTTCTGGATCGTAGAGCGCGAGGATTTCTACGGCGACAATCACGACCAGTGCCTGGCCGACGATTCCGCCTGGCTCCACGCCAATATCCAGTAATTTTTCCAAATACATTTCGGGCGAAGAGAACAATCTCTCTTCGCCCGATTTTTATCCATGTCAGAACGCCCCCGTCCCCAGGCCTTCCCCTCTGGGGAAGGTGGCCGAGCGCAGCGAGGTCGGATGAGGTCGTCCTCCTCCGGCCGCTTCATTTTTATCCCTGAGACAGCGTGAAATTGATCAGATTGCTCCCGCGCCGCAGGGGCAGCGTCATCTCGATGCGGAATAATCCCTCCCGAAACGCCGCGCCGCCGTTTTCACGATAGGTCTGAATCTCCGCGCCTGCGTCGCAGCCCAGGATTCCCGGGCCCAATTGCAGACCGCCCCGCACCTGCGCGGGAATGTGAGGCGACCGGAAGGTATAGCGCACCTGCCCGGGATTGCGGCATTCGATCATGTCCACCACCCGGGTGGCCCCCTCCCGCCGCTCCAGCATCACCGTGCGCTGCACATACCGCAGATCCTCCGCCGCCGGATAACAGCCCGTCAATTCCACCGCCATGTTGGCCCGCACGTCTCCAAACTGAGATTCTCCGCTTCCGGCCGCGTCCAATTGCCCAAGGCCGTTGATCACCGGCCCGTCTCCGGGGCAGGAAACCAGCATGGCGCTGCCGCCAATCCATACGTACAGTCCGCCGCCGTTGCCCCGTCCCCCGGCGGTAAGGGCCACAAACACGCTGCCGCCCCGGGCGGACATCAGGCTCCCTCCGGGCAGCGCCGCGTGCCGCAGCCGGGGCACGTTCACCGGCGCTACGGTCATGTTCATGGTGTAATCCTCCAGCAGCCGGCCGTTGACGCAGCTGGCCGCCGCGCCGCCGTCCCGGTAAAGGGCCGCGCCCAGGGTCTCGATGGCCCGGTCGCCGGCGGCATGGCCCATGAGAAATACGTCCGTGGCGTTCAGTCCCCGGCGTACCCCTTCCCCCATGGGGTCCATGAAGTCCCTGCCCCCCAGATGCGCCGCCAGAAGCGCGTCCATCCACCCGGGAAAGGGCAGCGCCTCCTCCATGGGCAGGCCCAGCCTGCGGCAGAACAGCCACAGCGCCGTGGCCGCCGCCTGGTCGTTTACCGTTTCCGCCAGGGGCCGCCGAAAGGGCCTTTGCAAAATTTCGTCGATTCGCCCGGTGAGATACCGCAGCACCGCGTGCAGCCGGGGCTCCGCCTCCGCCAGAAACAGCGCGCAGGTCACCGCCGCGCACAGTATCGTCACGGGATAGGCCCCTTCTCCCGCCAGACAGGGATAGTCCTGGTGGGCCATCAGCGGGCTGAGAATCCGCCGGCGAATCTCCCAGGCCAGATGCGCCCGGGTCTTCACGTCCAGATTGGCGCACTGGTATACCCACGCCAGCAGCGCCCCGGTCTCCGCCGCCGTCCGATCCACCGCCGGATGCGCGTCGTCCTCAAATCCCGTCTCCCGCAGATCGGCCCAGCTGGATTCCTCGCAGATGGCGCAGATCAGGTTCATGGCGGTCTCCCGGTTTTCCGGCCCGACGCCCACCCGCAGAATCGCCTCCAGATCCTTCCGGCGCAGCC
>CACXHB010000084.1 GCA_902767315.1 uncultured Eubacteriales bacterium | reverse complement strand
TCAACCATGCCCATTTCGTCCAGCAGGGCGTTGGCGCCGTCGATATCGTGGGTGCAGCCGAAGGGCGCGTAGGGCTCGGCGAATCCCTTGTAAGCGCCGTCCACCAGCTCTTCCGCGTCGATGGAGATGGTCAGCGCCTTGCGGAAGCGGATGTCATTGATGACTTCCTGCCAGGCCTGAGACTGCTCGTCGTCCTTCACGGTGCCGTCGGGATTGAGGCCGTAGTTCATGTTCAGGGCGACGTCGGTGGGATGGTTGTGCTGGGCCGCGATGATCACGTCGATGTTGGCGGCGTCGGCATTTTCCTTATACAGGGTCACGTTGTCGATGGTGGCGTTGGCGCGCTGGAAGTCCACCTGACCGGTGACGATTTCCATCTGCAGCAGCTCGGCGGTTTCCACGGTCTTATACTGGATGTTGTCCAGGTAAGGCAGCTGGTTGCCGTCCGCGTCCACCTTGAAGTAGTAGGGGTTGCGCTCGTAGTAATAGTAGTTGTTGGAAGCGGAGGTCATCTCCCAGGCATACAGGTTAGGCATGTCCTGATCGATAGCGCCGTTAAAGGTAACGGAGGTGAGCATGTCGGTGGGATCGGAGCACTCCCAGTTGGAGCAGTCGATCTGGTTGAACACCGCGACCCACGCGCCGTCGGCGGTGATGTCGTCATAACCGATGGCAGCGGCGATGGGGGTCATGAACTCATAATAGGCGTCCAGAGAGCCGTGGCACTCCTCGGCAAAATCCTTGTGATACTGCTTGAGGTAGTGGGCGGGCTTCAGAAGATCGGTGTAGCCCTTCCAGCCGGAGATGGAAATGTGCACCAGGAAGCCGCCGTAGCTTTCGTTGAAGGAAAGAGAGAAGGTCTCGTCGTCGATGACGGTGAAGGTGAAGGGGGTGCCGGTGGAGGAACCGCCGTCGCGCATCCAGGCCGCGATCTGGGGAGTGAGCTCCTCGTTGAACACGAAGTTTTCGATGGCGAACTTGAAGTCGTCCATGGTCACTTCCACGCCGTCAGACCACTTCAGGCCCTTGCGGAGCTTGAAGGTGAAGACCTTGTTGTCTTCGCTGACTTCGTAGGATTCCACGATGTTGGGCTCGTAAATGCCGCTGGCGATGGAACGGGCGGTGAGCAGGTTTTCGTCCATGCCGATGAATACGTCGTCAGACCAGTTGACGGAGGTGGATACCATGCGCAGATTGCCGCCGTATGTGCCGATTTCCAGGTCCAGATCTTCTTCGGTCATGTCGGTGGGCGCCGCGGGATTTTCGGGCAGACGCTCTTCCACAGGAGGCAGCTCGCCGGACTCCACCTTGGCGTCCAGCATGGGGGACTGGCTGTAGGTGCCTTCCGCCGTCGCGGTGAACGCGAACATGCTGACAACCATGGCCAGAACCAGGATCAGGGACAGCTTTTTCATAGTCTTTCTCCCTTCGTTTTGCAATTTCAGGCTGTTATGCCTTCATTGTTAACCATATTATATCACATCATATACAACCGCACAATTCTTAAATTGGTTAAAATTTTGTCCGGCGTTTGTCAAGTGATTCCATCAGAAATCCCCGAACATCACCTTTGCGTCGAAGGCCGTCTTTTCCCCCACCAGGTGGGTAAATTCCTTCACGCCGCTGGACGCGTCAAACTGGCGAATGCGGAACTTGGGCCGGGCCTTGAATTCGTGGCAGATGGGCTTTCCGTTTTCGTCCAGACCCGCCTGCAGCCCGGGGCGATGCATCCAGTCCGCCAGCAGATCCCGCATTTCCTGGAGAATTTCCGGCTGGGCCTGATTTTCCAGGCGGGTTTCGCCGGGATCGTCCTTCAGGTTGAACAGCTGCTCCCGGCCGCCATTGGAAAGGAAGATGTATTTCCAGTCGCCCTTGCGCACCATGGCCTTGAACAGCCGGGTGCCCGGCCGGCCGTAGCAGGCGAACAGGGCCTCTCTGGGCCGGGCGGTTCCATTCAGGGGGCCCAGCACGCTGGCGCCGTCCCGCAATTCCTCTTCTCCGGAGGCGGCGGTGGCCACGCCGAACAGGTCCGTCAGGCACACCAGGTCGTGGCAGGTGGTTCCGCCGGGATATTTTGCCGGCCAGGAAAGCAGGAAGGGAATTCGGGCGCTCTGCTCGAAATAGCTCTCCTTCTGCCAGGCGTGGTGATCTCCCAGATGGTCGCCGTGGTCGGCGCAGAAGACGATGAGGGTGTTGTCCGCGTCCGGCCGCTTTTCCACCGCGTCCAGAATCTTGCCGATGCAGTCGTCGATGTAGGTAATTTCCGCCAGATACCGGCTGCGGAGGTTCCGGGCCTGGAAATTGTTGATCTCGTCGGCCCAGATGACATGATTCATCCAGGGAATCTGTTCGTCCATGGCGTCGATTTCCGGGTCGCTGGGGGCGGGATTGGGCATCTGATCCGGGTCGTAGAGAAGATTATAAGGCACCGGCGGCGCACAGGGCGGGTGGGGCCCCACGAAGGACACGAAGCAGAAATAGGGCCGCTCGTCCCGGAAGGAACCCAGCTTTTCCACCACCCGGTCCGCCACAAAGCCCTCCACCGTCAGCCGGGGCGGGAAGGGACTCAGCTGGGGGAAATAATACATATTGGTGCGTTCCCCGTGGAGCTGCTGAATGTGGTTATATTCCGGATGCTCCCGCATCATGAATCCCGCGTAAGCGTCCCGGGCCCGCTCCTCGGGATTACTCCACATTTCCTCGGTGTTCATCTGCTCGTCATAGCCCATGTCCTCCAGGGTGCCCTGGGTGGAATGGAACTTGCCGATGCCGAAGGTGCGGTAGCCCCGGCGGGTCATTTCCCGGGCCAGATAATCGCCGCAGCGCTCGTGCAGATCCTCGCTCATGCCGGGCATGGGCCGGGGTGCGCCGTTGTCGTAGCACAGGGTGGTGTAAGGCTCCCGACCCGTGCGCAGGGTCAGCCGCGCCGGGGCGCACACCGGGCAGGTGGAATAGGCGTTGTCAAAGCTGATTCCCCGGCGCACCAGCCGATCCAGATTCGGCGTGGCCACATAGGGGTTTCCCTGCGCCGCGATGCAGTCAAACCGGAACTGATCGCACATCAGGTACAGAATGTTTGGGCGTTGGGGCATGTTTTGTG
>CACXHB010000083.1 GCA_902767315.1 uncultured Eubacteriales bacterium | reverse complement strand
GCGGTGGAAATCTGTTCGGAGATGTCCGTGGCGGGAATCAGGTATTCCGCGGCGGAGACGCAGTAATTTTCCAGGAAGACCACGTTGATGAGCTTGGAGGCCACGGGATGCTTTTTCACCAGGTCGCCAATGGAATTGATGAGCTTGATGATGAGCTTGGCCCGCTGATAGCCCGGGGAGGCCTTGGCTCCGAAGAGGAAGGTCATGGGGGGCATGTCGTAATCGGGATTTTCCACGATGCGGTTGTAGAGCATCAGCATGCGCAGGGCGTTCATCAGCTGCCGCTTATATTCGTGCAGCCGCTTGGCCTGGGTGTCGAAGATGCTGTCCGGATCCAGAGTGATTCCCTGGGTGCGCTCCATGCGGTTGGAAAGCAGAATCTTATTATCCCGCTTGATTTTTCCGAACCGCTCCCGGAAGGAAGCGTCGTCGGCAAAGGGAGTCAGCTCCTTCAGCCGCTGGGGCTCCTTGCGCCAGGCGTCGCCGATGGCCTCGTCGATGAGGCTGGCCAGGTCGGGATTACACTGGATCAGCCAGCGGCGATGGGTGATGCCGTTGGTGATGGAGATGAACTTCCCGGGCTGCATGACGTAATAATCCCGGAAGGTGGACTTTTTCAGGATGTCCGTGTGGATTTTGGACACGCCGTTGACGCAATGGGACCAGGCTACCGCCAGATTGGCCATATGCGCCTGACCATAGGCCAGGATGGCCATATGGCCGATGCGCTCCCACTGGCCGGGATAGAACTTCCACAGCTGGGAGCAGAGGCGCTTGTTCATTTCCTCCAGAATCTGATAGATGCGGGGCAGCTGCCGCTTGATCAGGTCCTCCGGCCATTTTTCCAGGGCTTCCGCCATGACGGTGTGGTTGGTATACGCAAAGGTGCGCCGGCACAGATCCTCCGCCTGGGTCCAGGAAAGCTCATAATCGTCCATGAAGATGCGCATGAGCTCCGGAATGGCGATGGCCGGATGGGTGTCGTTGATGTGGATGGCTACCTTATCCGGGAAGATGGCCCAGTTTTTGCCGTGGACCTTGATGAAATCCCGCACGGCATAGCGCACGGAGGCGGCGGAGAAGAAATACTGCTGCTTCAGCCGCAGCTCCTTGCCTTCGTAGGAATTATCGTTGGGATAGAGCACCTTGGAGATGACTTCCGCCAGCTCCCGCTCGGCCATGGCCTTGACGTACTGGCCGGAATTGAAGGATTCCAGGTCGATTCGCTTGGGGGACCGGGCGGACCACAGGCGCAGCATGTTCACCATGGTGGAATCGTAGCCCACCACGGGCACGTCGTAGGGCACTGCGTCCACGGTGGTCGCGTCATGCAGGCGGAACTTCAGCCGGCCGTTTTCGGTGTATTCCTCCAGCCAGCCGCCAAACTGGATGTGCTCGGTCTGGTCGGGCCGGGCCACTTCCCACACGTTGCCGCTTTCCAGCCAGTTATCGGGCACTTCCACCTGATAGCCGTCCACGATCTTCTGGCGGAACAGGCCGTATTCATAGCGGATGGTACAGCCCATGGCGGGCAATTGCAGGGTGGTAAGGGAATCCAGGAAGCAGGCGGCCAGGCGGCCCAGACCGCCGTTGCCCAGGCCGGGCTCGGGCTCGATTTCAAAAATCGCGTCCCGGTCGATGCCCAGGTCCTTCAGGGCGGCCAGGTAGTTCTTTTCGTTGACCAGGTTCACCATATTGTTGTGCAGCGCGCGACCCACCAGGAATTCGGCGCTGAGATAATAGACCTTCTTCGCCCCCTGGCGCTTGCGAGCGCCCCGGGAAGCGGCACGGCGCTGCATCACCTCGTCCCGCACGGTTTGGGCCAGGGCCAGATACAGCTGCTGGGGCGTGGCGTCGGACAGATCGCAGCCGAAATAATCGCACAATTTGGACAGGATGGAAGCTTTAATCTGATCGGTAGAGAAACTTTCGAATTTCACGGCACTACCCTCCCATATCGCAATAACGGGTTCATTATACCATAGAATCAGAAGATTTGTCAAAATCCGCCCCCGCAAATGCAGCGGCGGCGGAGGGGGAATCCCATGGAGTTTCTGTTATTTTATGGACATGACGTAGATTTGACAGGGATTATGCGCATCCCACAGCGTGGGAAAGCATTCCAGTTCCCGAAAGCCCAGGGCCCGATAAAAGGCGTTGGTGCGGTCGTATTCGGGATAGCAGCCCTGCCGCACGGTTTTGACCTGAAGAAATTCATAGCCCAGGCTTTGGGCGCGGGAATACAGAGCCTGCCAGAGGGCGCGGCCCAGGCCGCGGCGATGATATTGCGGCAACACGCCCATGACCAGAATTTCCGCCGCGTAAGGCGAGGTTTCCTTCATGGCAATGAAGCCCGCCGGCTGATTTTCCTCCATTGCGGCCCAGAAGGGCGCATCCCCGCACAGGCGCACGTATTCCGCGGTGCTCTCCGGCAGGCCGAACCATTCGGGCAGGGCCGAAAGGACCGCCTGAGCGATTTCCCGGCGGCGCTGGGGACAGGTGATTTCCTGAATCATTTGTGCAGATCCTGCTTGATCTGGGTGGAAGAAATTTCCGGCGTGCGGGGCAGGTAGACCACTTCCACGCCCTCTTCCTTCAAAAAGTCGAACTTACCGGCCCAATCGTCCCCCATGACGAACACGTCGATGTCGTAATCGTGCACGTCGGTGCGCTTCTGGGCCCAGTTTTCCTCGGGAATGACACGATCCACATACCGGATGGCCTCCAGCATGTTCTTGCGCTGCTCATAAGTAAAATAGCACTTTTTGTGCTTTTCGTTCCAGTTGAATTCGTCGGTGGACAGGGCCACCACCAGATAATCCCCCAGGGCCCGGGCCCGGCGGAGAAGGTTGATGTGGCCGTAATGCAGAAGATCGAAGGTTCCATAGGTAATGACGCGCTTCATGTGGTTACCTCGCATTTCAGGGATAGATTTATTATACACCCTGAGGCGCAATCTGTAAATGAAAAGCGGTTCCGGCCGCAAGACCGGAACCGCGGGAAGGGTATTTTGAGAATTATTCCTCGGACATGCGCTTGTAGGAAGCCAGGCGAACCGCGGCGTCCTTCTCGGCCTGCTCGAACAGCTTGCCTGCAACAGAGGGGAACTGACGCAGCAGGGAGGCGTAACGGTTCTCGCCCTTGATGAAGTCCTGATAGCTGGCGGTGGGATCCTTGGAATCCAGGGTCAGCTTATGGCCTTCGGCTTCGGGATTGAAGCGATACATCTGCCAATAGCCCGCATTGACGGCCTTCTTGATCTCGGCCTGAGCCTGATTCATCTTGATGCCGTGGTTGATGCAGGGAGCGTAGGCGATGATGAGGGAGGGGCCATGATAGGCCTCGGCCTCGGTGACGGCCTTCAGCAGCTGCGCGGGGTCTGCGCCCATGGCGACCTGCGCCACGTACACATAGCCGTAAGACATGGCCATCATGCCCAGATCCTTCTTCTTGGTGCGCTTACCGGCCGCAGCGAACTTGGCCACAGCGCCGGTGGGGGAGGACTTGGAAGCCTGTCCGCCGGTGTTGGAATACACCTCGGTATCCAGAACCAGCACGTTGACGTCCTGACCCTGGGCCAGCACGTGATCCAGTCCGCCGTAGCCGATGTCATAGGCCCAGCCGTCGCCGCCGAAGATCCAAACGGACTTCTTGGTCAGCAGATCGGCGTTTTCAATGACCTCGCGGGCCAGGGTGCAGGCTTCGCAGTCGCACTTCTTGCCGTTGGCCAGCCACTGGGCCTCATACTCGGTGCCAGACAGGTCGATGCCGTCCTTGCAGGCGGCCAGCAGCTTTTCGCCGGCGGCCTTGGAGCCTTCCGCGTCGTTCATCTTCTCCAGCCACTCCGCGCCGGCTTCCTTGATGGCAGGCTGCGCCCAATCCACGGCGATGAGCTTCTTCACGGTCTCGGCCAGCTTATCGCGGCGCTGGGAGATGGCCAGGTTCATGCCGAAGCCGAACTCGGCGTTATCCTCGAACAGGGAGTTGGCCCAGGCGGGACCATGACCCTCGTCGTTGGTGGTGTAGGGGCAGGTGGGGGCGGAACCGCCGTAAATGGAGGAACAGCCGGTGGCGTTGGCCACGATCATGCGGTCGCCGAAGAGCTGGGTAATCAGCTTGACATAAGGAGTCTCGCCGCAGCCAGCGCAGGCGCCGGAGAACTCGAACAGGGGCTTTTTGAACTGGCTGTCCTTGACGGTCTTCACGTTCAGTTCGCCCTTGTATTCCGGCAGGGTCTGGGCATATTCCCAGTTGGCCTCCTGATCCTTCTGAGTGGCCAGGGGCTTCATGGTCAGGGCGCCGCCATCCTTCACGGGGCAGACCTGAGCGCAGTTTTCACAGCCGGTGCAGTCCAGGGGAGAAACCTGCATGCGGTACTTCAGACCCTTGAACTTGGGGCCCAGAGCGGGCTTGGTGACGAAGGTTTCAGGCGCGTTGGCAGCCTGTTCCTCGGTCAGCAGGTAAGGACGGATGCAGGCATGGGGGCAAACCAGAGAGCAGTTGCCGCACTGGATGCACTTGGTCACGTCCCATTCGGGAACCATGACGGCGATGCCGCGCTTCTCGTACTTGGTGGTGCCCACGGGCACGCGGCCCTGAGGATCGATCATGGAAACGGGCAGCTTATCGCCTTCCTGGGCCAGCACGGGCTCAACGAAGGTGCGATAGTACTCGGTGGATTCCACCTTCACGGGCACAGCGCCGGTGGTGGCGTCGATCCATTCGGCGGGAACCTTAACTTCCTTCAGGCCGGAGATGGCGATATCGATGGCGTCCCAGTTCTTCTTGACAACTTCGTCGCCCTTCTTGCCATAGGCCTTCTTGGCATAAGCCTTCATATATTCATCGGCCTGAGCGTAGGGGATGACCTCGGCCAGCTTGAAGAACGCAGCCTGCATGATGGTGTTGATGCGGTTGCCCATGCCCACCTTGCGGGCCAGGTCGATGGCGTCAACGGTGTACAGGCGGGCCTTCTTGGCGGCCAGCGCACGCTTCATGGAAGCGGGCAGCTCGGTCTCCATCTGCTGGGCGTCCCAGGGACAGTTCAGCAGGAACACCCCGCCTTCCTTCAGCGCGGACACCATGTCGTACTTGGTGACGTAGCTGGGGTTATGGCAGGCGATGAAGTCCGCAGAGTCGATGAGGTAGGTGGAGCGGATGGGGGTATCGCCGAAACGCAGATGGGAAACGGTGATGCCGCCGGACTTCTTGGAGTCATAGGAGAAATACGCCTGAACGTACTTATCGGTATGATCGCCAATGATCTTGATGGAGTTCTTATTGGCGCCAACGGTGCCGTCGGAACCCAGGCCGTAGAACATGCAGGACACGGTGCCCTTGGGGCTGGCGTCGATGGTGGGGCCAAGCTTCAGGGAAGTGCCGGTGACGTCGTCCACGATGCCCACGGTGAAGTGGTTCTTCATTTCGCCCGCCAGGTTGTCGTAAACGGCCTTGACCATGGTGGGGTTGAATTCCTTGGAGCCCAGGCCGTAGCGTCCGCCCACGACCTTGATGTCGGTGCGGCCGGCTTCCAGCAGCGCGGAGCACACGTCCAGATACAGAGGCTCGCCCAGAGAGCCGGATTCCTTGGTGCGATCCAGCACGGCGATCTTCTTGCAGGTGGCGGGGATGGCGGCCAGGAAATGCTTCATGGAGAAGGGACGATACAGATGCACCTTCACCAGGCCGACCTTTTCGCCGCGGGCGGTGAGGTAATCGATGGTCTCTTCGGCGGCGTCGCAGCCGGAGCCCATGGCGATGATCACGCGGTCCGCATCGGGCGCGCCCACGTAGTCGAACAGCTTATAGTGGCGGCCGGTGATTTCGCCCACCTGCTCCATGACCTTTTCGACGATTTCGGGGGTAGCGTCGTAATACTTATTGGCAGCTTCGCGGCCCTGGAAGTAGATATCCGGGTTCTGCGCGGTGCCCTGCTGATGGGGATGATCGGGATTCAGGCCGGCCTTGCGGAAGGCTTCGATGGCTTCGAAATCCACGAACTTCTTCAGATCCGCGTAGTTATCCTTGGGATCCACGGCGTCGATCTTCTGGATTTCGTGAGAGGTACGGAATCCATCGAAGAAATGGAGGAAGGGCACATGGGCCTTCAGGGTCGCCAGATGGGCAACCAGGGCCATATCATGGGCTTCCTGCACGGAGTTGGAGGCCAGCATGGCGAAACCGGTCTGACGGCAGGCCATCACGTCGGAATGATCTCCGAAGATGGACAGCGCGTGATAGGCCAGCGCACGGGCGGAAACGTGGAACACGCTGGGCATCAGTTCGCCGGAGATTTTGTACATGTTGGGGATCATCAGAAGAAGTCCCTGAGAGGCGGTGAAGGTGGTGGTCAGCGCGCCCGCGGCCAGAGAGCCGTGCACAGCGCCGGCGGCGCCGGCTTCGGACTGCATCTCAGCGATTTTGACTTCCTGACCGAAGAGGTTGGTTCTGCCGTTGGCAGCCCATTCGTCGGCCACTTCCGCCATGGGGGAGGAAGGCGTGATCGGGTAGATGGCGGCCACGTCGCTGAATGCATACGCGACATGGCTGACAGCGGTATTGCCGTCACAAGTAAGCTTGATGCTCAAAGAAACGACCTCCTTAGTGTTGGTGTCCTGAGGAATGTATAAAACATCATACTATATTATATTCTTATAGATGTGTAAAGTCAAGGGCACAGCGGAAAATGGGAAAAGATGCAGGCGAAGGGGCTTCATTTTTCATGCTTCCTCCGTCGCTTTCCCGGGCCCCGGCGGCAAAAGATAACGCAATATTGGCGCGGGGCCCCGGCGGAAGTGCTATAATGCCGGTATGAGTCGGATTTATTTGTTTTTTGAGGAAACCGCCAAACCGGGGATGCCGGAAATTCCCGCGCGGCGGGCAAGGCTTGCGGAAATCGCCCACCCGGAGGAGCGGGCCCGATATTGCGCCTCCAGCCGTGCGCTTTCCCGGGCGGCGGCGTTTTTGGGTCTGGATTCGGCGGCATTTTTTTATGAAGCCGGCGGCAGGCCGGTATTGCCCGGGGCCTGGGTGAGCCTGTCCCACGGGGAAAATCTGGCGGTATGCGCCATTTCCCGGGGGAAGGTGGGGGTGGATCTGGAACGGAGCGAGCGGCAGATTCCCCTTCAACTGCTGTGCCGGGTGGGGGCGCAGGAAGGCCCGGGAGAGACGAATCTGGAAAAATGGCTGGCTTACGAGGCGCGGTTGAAGGCGGCGGGGCCGGAGCGCGTGGGCTTTCTGACCCGGGGGGCATATCGCGTGGCCGTCTGCGCCGAAGAGACGGACGCGATTTACGACGGCGACACGGGAGAAAAATTATAAAAAATTGCGGCTGAAGGCATTTTGGTGCGTTCAGCCGCAGGTTTGTGTTCAGGTAAGGCAGGCCGCCAGGCATTCCGCATAATTGTGCACAATGCCGGCCAGGCGAAGATCCGTCGGGGCGGGGAGGGACGCGGGATTATACCAGTAGGCGTCCACCCGGGCGCGATTGGCGCAGAGCATGTCGCTATACAGGCCGTCGCCGATCATCAGCGCGTGGGCGGGGGCTACGTTCAAAAGGGAAAGCGCCCGCTGAATCAGCCGGGGGTCGGGCTTGGCGCAGCCCACTTCCCCGGAGATCACCAGATGTTTTACGCAGGGCATAATGGGGGACGCGTCGAAGCGGCCGTGCTGGGTTTCGGCGACGCCATTGGTGACGATGGCCACGGGCATGTGCGCGGATACCTGCCGCAGAAAATCCGCTGCGCCGGGATAGAGATCGCCGCTGCGGGAGAGCACGCCCATGAAGGTTTCCAGCAAGGCCTCCGGGGGAAGGGAAAGGGCGTAGCGCCGGGCCACGTCCCGGAAGCGCTGAATCTTCAACTGATTCTGCGTGATGAGGCCTTTTTCCAATTTGCGCCAGTAGCCGGCGTTGATTTCGTGATAGATTTGGGGAAAATCCGGATCGGAAATGCCCGCCCGGTCCGCCACGGCCTGAATGGCCCGGCGTTCCGCCCGGTCAAAATCGAAGAGGGTGTTATCCGCGTCGATCAGCAGCGCCTGATACCGCATAAATTGACTCCTTTTTTGAAAAAACGGTTGTCCGCCCGACCTGGTCTTTGCCCCCACATCCGCCGGCTGGGGGGTTCGCTCCTAAGCGTCTGCTCCCCACTACTACCCCTCTCGGCCGCGTTGGGCCGGCCGGACTTACTTCTAGGACGCACCATGCTCGCCGCGACTTTGCACGGTTTACGTGGATCGTTTCGCCTGCGTCTGGCATCGACTTGCAACCACGGACGCGGACAACCGCTCTTTTATTATAGAAGGAACCGGCGGTTTCGTCAAGTGCGCAGGGCGTTGAGCTGGGCAAGCACCTGCTGATATTCCGCGTTGAGTTTTTCCGGGGAATCGCCCTTTTTCGGGGCGCTCATGCGGGAGGTGAGTACCGCCAGACGCATTTGCAGCCGGGTGATTTCCAATTGCATGTCTTCCAGGGTGCGGTCCCGGTGCTGGGCCTTTTCCCATTCCGGCCAGGAGCCCTCGAAGGTGGTGAGGGATTTGTTTTCGAAAAACACCAGCCGGTTGGCGGTTTCGGAGACGAAGGTACGGTCGTGGCTGGCCACCAGCACCGTGCCCGCGTAGGATTTCAGCACCTCCGTCAGGGCCTCCAGGGTGTACACGTCCAGATGGTTGGTGGGTTCGTCTAGAATCAGCAGGTTGATATCCCGGGCGAACAGGGAAGCAAGGGCCACCTTGGCCTTTTCGCCGCCGGAGAGCACCTTCAGGGGCTTGAACACGTCGTCGCCCCGGAGATTCAGCCGGGCCAGAATGGTGCGCACGGTGCTTTCCGGCACCACGCTTTCGGCCAGGGCGTTTTCCAGGGCGGTGGCTTCCGGGTTCAGGGTGGCGGCGTGGTCCTGGTCGAACCAGCCGATTTTTACCCCCGGACTGACCCGCACGGCGGGATTTTGCCGGAAGGCGGTGATGCGGTGCATGAGGGTGGTCTTGCCGCAGCCGTTTTCCCCCAGGAGGGCGGTTCGGGTGCCGGTGGGCAGGCGCATGGAGGCGTTTTCCAGCAAAAACCGGGAACCCGCCCGCAGGGAAATGCCGCGAATTTCCAGGGCGGTGCGGCTGGTGACCGGGGTGGCGGCCCCCAGGCGCATGGCGATGGCCGGGTCTTCCCGGGGACGTTCCACCTCTTCCAGCCGGCCCAGCCGGGATTCGAACATTTTGCGCACCTGATGGATTTTGCCCTGCACCACGGTGTCTTCCCGCTTATGCAGCCGGGCTTCGCTGTTGCCCATGCGCTTGGGCATGCCGGTTTTCTGGGAGGCCAGTTCCGTCTCCCGCTGAATCATGGTGCGGATGCGCTTTTCCTCCGCACGATATTGTTCGTATTTGAATTGCTGGAAGGAGCGACGGCGCTGCTTTTCCTGGCGATAGGCGCTGTAATTGCCGGGGAAAGAGGTGAGCTTGCCGTCCTCCAATTCCACAATGCGGGTGCAGACCCCATCCAGCAGCGCCCGGTCATGGGAAATCAGCACCAGGGCCCCGGGATAGGCCCGCAGATGCTTTTCCAGCCGCTGAATGCCCGCCGCGTCCAGATCGGTGGTGGGTTCGTCCGCCAGCAGTACCTGACTTTTGCCGGAGAGGGCTCCGGCGATGCGCCGGCGGGTCTTTTCGCCGCCGGAAAGGCCTTCCCGGGCGGGAGGCGCGGCAAATTCGCTGCCCAGGGCGGGATCCAGCGAGGCCTCGGCCGCGTCGCCGAACTGGGAGATGAGGCTGACGGGGGCGCGCCGGGTAATCAGCCCGTCGTCCGGAAGAAGATCTCCCGCCAGAATGTGCAAAAAGGTGGATTTGCCCGCGCCGTTTTCGCCCACCAGGCCCACCCGTTCGCCGTCGTACAGATCAAAATTCAAACAAGCCAGCACCGGGCGCAGGCCGTAGGCCTTGGAAACGTCCCGGGCTTCCAGAAGCAGTTTCGCCATATAAAAAACCTCCCATGCGTATCGCACGGGAGCGCAAAAAAAGCCGCGAATGCGTTCTTTTCAGAACAGACGCAACCTCCCATGCGACACGAAAACCAGACCGTTCGGATCCTCCCGAAGGCCCCATGATTTTTGCGTCAACAGGTTAGTTGCGAATCAACATGATAAACGGTATACCGCCTTTCCTAAGCTGAAATTATTATACAAAGAAAAGGGCGCTTCTGTCAAGTAGCGCGGCGGTAGAAAAATGCCGGGAACGGAACGCGGGGCGAACCGTTCCCGGCGGGAAAAATCAGATGCGGCCGGAGAAGACTTCCTCGGCGAAATCCAGCATCCAGTGCCAGCCCCGGTGGGTATGGCCGTGGGGGCCGTTGCGGATGATCTGGAAATTGCGGCCGGGCACGCCGTAGAGCTCGAACACGGGCTGGGCGGCCAGGCGCATGAGATAGGAGCCGTAGCAATTGGCCCAGAGATCCTCGGTGCCCTCGATGGAAATCACACCCCGGGGGGCGATCATGGCCCGGAAGAAATGGGCGTCCAGGGGCAGGCGATCTTCATGGGCGATGGGATAGGGGGGCGTGAGGTTGCCGAAATCCGCGAATTCCGGCACGAACCAGTGGGGGAAGCGATCCATCACCGCGCCCACGGTTTCCACTTCCACAGAATTTTGGGTGATATGCCAGGTATCCCCCAGATAGCGCAGGCAGCCCGCGCCGCCGCAGCCGGAATTATTGGGGGCCACCACCTGGAAGCGCTCGTCCATGGCACCGGCGATGAGGGCGGCCTTGCCGTTGCGGGAATGGCCGGTGCAGATGAGCTTGTTTGCGTCTACATAATCCTGAGCGCACAGATAGTCCGCAATTTTAGAGAAGCCCCAGGCCCAGATGAGAATCGCGCCCCAATCCGCTTCCGGATAGACTCTTTTGGCAGGGGAGACGGGGTTGTCCTTATCGTCCTTGCACAGGGCGTTGTTTTCAAAGGCGGCCAGCACATAGCCCCGGTCCACCAGTTCTTCGCCGATGGGGCAATCGCTGCGGCCCACGAAATAGGTCCAGACGATGGCGGGGAAGCGGCCTTCCCGGGCGGGGCGCACCAGATAGAATTCGAAGCTTTCGCCCCGGCCGATGTCCAGGCGAATTTCTTCCCGGACGCCCTTGCCGCCATAGACTTCCCGGGCGGAGAGCACTTCGCCGGAGACGGGGAATTCCTTTTCCGGCAAATGGCCCAGCATATAATGGCAGAGGATTTCCTTGATCTCTTCCCGGCGGGCGCGCCACTGTTCCGGGGTGGAAGCGCCGTTCAGCGCGTCCGGCAGGCCTTCCAGGGGAGGAAGCTGAGACATGGGCAGAAATTTTTGTTCCATATATAAATACCTTCCCTTCGAGATGAATTCCAAATTAATTGTATCATAGCCCCACGGGCCCGGTTTGTCAAGCGGGGAAAGTCATATTAAAGCCCAATTGCGCCGGGCCCCGGCAATTGAATCCGGCAGAAAATGGAAGTATAATATAAGATGTAAAAATAGCTGATTTTGGAGGTTCGGATGGCGGCTGTTCGAAAAAAAAGCCCTGTGCCGGAGGCGGAACCGCGGAAATTCCCCTGGGCGCTGATCTGCGCGATTTTGCTGGGGGGATTGACGTTTCTGATGATTTATGTGGTGGCCCTTGCCCCTACGGAGGGAATGCTTTCCGCATTTCGCAGGGTGCTGCAGGGGCTGTTTGGGGATCTGTTTGTAATTTCGCCCCTGGCCCCGGCGTATTTCTGTATTTTCAGCGCCCGGGCCGCGGCGGGAAAGCAGGTTTCCCCCTGGCGGGCCGTGGCGGATCTGCTGTTGTTTTTCTGCGTTCTGGCGGCGGTGCAGCTGTTTTTTGTGCATGAAGCCATCTGGAGCGCCGTGGAGGGCCGGGAGGTTTCCCTGAGCTGGGCGGACACCATCGGCAAATGCTACAGGCTGAGCCGGGGCGGCGGCGCGTTGGGGGCGCTGATCGCCGGAGGACTGTATCCCTATCTGGGCGCGTGGGGCGGACTCATCGGCGTGATTTTGCTGATGACCATTCTTCTGGCCATCACGGGACGGCTGGCTACGGTGATTCGCTGGGTGCGCACGGGTTCCCATCACGCGGATCAGCGGCGCAAGGAGCGAAACAGCCAGCGGTTATTTGAAACCGAGGATACCCTGCTGGACAACGCCTTTGGCGAGAACGCCCCCCGGCGGCCCCGGCAGGATCAGCGGCCCCCCAGGCTGTATCAGGAGGAAATTCGCAAGCGCGCCCCCAAGGCCCCCGTGGCGCAGGATGCAAACAAGGTGTACGATGTGCCCGATCCGCAGGAGGGCAAGGGGAAGGTGCGGCCGGAATATGTGCCCGGGGCAAAGGCCCGGCCCAACCGGGGCGCGGCGGCGAAGAAGGAAGCAGCGCCCGCGGAATACGTGTCCATGGACGAACTGAAGATCGAGCCCGACGATTACGAACCGGTGGAGCCGGCTCCCCGGCCGGTGAAGCCCCTGGTTTCGGAAAAGGCGCAGCCCAAAGCGCCGGAAAAGACGGCGGAGAAAAATGCGGAAAAGCATGCCCCCCAGACGGTGGCGCCGGGCATCGGCATGCCGAAACTGAAGCGCACCGCGGCCCCGGAAACGCCGGAGGAAGAGGCGTACAATTATCCGCCCATTGATCTGCTGGCCCGAAGCGATGGGGAAGCGGCGGTGGCGGACAACGGGGAGGACCTGAAGAAGGCCCGGAAGCTGGAAGAGATGCTGGCTTCCTTCGGCATACAGACCCGGCTGACGGGCATTGCCCACGGCCCGGCGGTGACCCGGTTTGAATTGCAGCCGGCGCCGGGAGTGAAGGTCAGCCGCATTACCTCATTGGCGGACAACATTGCCCTGACACTGGCGGCCATTTCCGTGCGCATCGAAGCGCCCATTCCCGGCAAGGCCGCGGTGGGAGTGGAGGTGCCCAACGACACCATTGAAACGGTACCTCTGCGGGACGTATTGGAAAGCAATGAGGCCAGAAGGCACGCCTCCCGGGTGGCGGTGGGCCTGGGCAAGGACAATTCCGGAAGGTACATCGTGGCGGACATTGCCAAAATGCCCCACGTGCTCATTGCCGGCCAGACCGGTTCCGGTAAGTCCGTGTGCATCAATTCCATTATCGTTTCCATTCTTTACCGGGCGACCCCCGAGGAAGTGAAGCTGATTCTCATCGACCCCAAGGTGGTGGAATTGAGCGTATACAACGGCATTCCGCACCTGATCGCCCCGGTGGTGACCGACCCCAAGAAGGCGGCCAGCGCCCTGGAGTGGGCCGTGGTGGAGATGAACGGCCGATACAAGAAATTCGCCGAGCGGGGCGTGCGGGACATCGGCGGCTACAACAAGGCGCTGAAGCCGGACGAAAAGCCCATGCCGCACATGGTCATCGTCATCGACGAACTGGCGGACCTGATGATGGTTTCTCCCGGCGAGGTGGAGGATTCCATTTGCCGGCTGGCGCAGCTGGCCCGGGCGGCGGGCATGCATCTGGTAATCGCCACCCAGCGGCCTTCCGTAAACGTGATTACCGGCATTATCAAGGCCAACATTCCCACGCGAATCGCCTTCCTGGTGGCTTCTCAGGTGGACAGCCGCACCATCATCGACCACGGCGGCGCGGAAAAGCTGCTGGGCCACGGCGACATGCTGTATGTGCCCTCCGGCATTCCCAAGCCCATGCG
>CACXHB010000082.1 GCA_902767315.1 uncultured Eubacteriales bacterium | reverse complement strand
CTGATTTCCCGCTCCGTGGCCCGGGGCAAGTCCCATCAGGAATACCGTTCCGCCATTGTGGGGGACGCGCCCTGCACCGGCCACAGCGAATGCGACGCCATCATCGCCGAGGAAGCCAGCGTGGACGCCGCGCCGGAATTGAAGGCCCATCATCCCGACGCTTCCCTGATTCATGAGGCGGCCATCGGCAAAATCGCCGGGGAGCAGATTCTGAAATTGCGCACCCTGGGGCTGACCGAAGCGGAGGCCGAGGCGAAAATCATCGAAGGCTTCCTGAACTAAACTCCACCGGGGCCCTTCCGTCAAGGCGAAGGGCCTCGATTTTTACATCTTTACATCAAAAGGAGCGGCTTTTCATGCAGCGAATTTTTCAAAACGCCCAATGGATCTGGACGGCGGAAGCAGGCGTGAATCAATATGTAGAATTTCGGCGGGATTTTTCTCTGGAGGAAGTTCCCGCCCAGGCCCGGCTTTTCATCAGCGCGGACAACGAATATGTGGCATATCTCAACGGCGTTTTCGCCGGGTGCGATCAGTACGACGATTTCCCCATGCACAAATCCTACGATGAAATCGACGTATCCCATCTTTTGCGCGCCGGGGAAAACCGGCTGGAAATTCACGCCTATCATCAGGGCGAGGGTTCCTTTCAATATCTTCCCGGCCCGGCGGGGCTGATTTTCGCCCTGGAGACGGGCTCCCTGCGGCTGGTCAGCGGCCCGGACGCTCTGGCCCGGGAAAGCGCCCTGTACACCTGCGGGCCCATGGAGAAGGTCTCCGGTCAACTGGGCTTCACCTTCCACTGCGATGCCACCCGGCCGGAAAATCCCTGGGCGGCGGCCCGCGTGGTGGATGCGCGGACGGACACGGCGCTGTATCCCCGGCCGGTGAAGCGGCTGGAGATAGGTGCGCCGGTCAAATCCGTGCTGCACGCCACGGGAGGCTATCTGCTGCGGGGCGGCGACACGGTGGCCATGGAAATGCAGCGGGCCTTCCTGTCCCCCGCGGCGGAGGGCGCGGAGGGCGCGTACTTCCTGTTCGACCTGGGCCGGGAGGAAGTGGGCCTGCCCACCTTCCGGGTATCCAGCGCCGAGGAAGCCACCCTGCGCTTCGGTTACGGGGAACATCTGGAGGACCTGCGGCCCCGCACCTGGGTAGGCAGCCGGAACTTCGCCTTCTCTTACCGGGTCGCCCCCGGAGAAACGGAATTTACCCATTACTTCCGGCGGATTGCCGGGCGGTATCTCATGGTCTTCGCCCCCAGGGGGGTGCAGGTGCTTTCCTGTACGGTGGTTCCCATGACCTATCCCGTGTCCCGGCGGGGTTCCTTCCGCTGCGGGGACAGCCTGATAAACCGCATCTTCGAAATTTCCCGGCGGACGCTGGAAAACTGCATGCACGAGCATTACGAGGACTGCCCCTGGCGGGAACAGGCCCTGTACGCCATGGATTCCCGGAACCAGACCCTGTGCGGTTATTACGCCTTCGGAGAGCACGATTTTGCCGCGGCCTGCCTGCGGCTCATGGCCGAGGGCCAGCGGCCGGACGGTCTGCTGGAAATCTGCGCCCCCGCTCAGGCGGCCATCACCATCCCCTCCTTCGGCCTGGGCTGGATTTTCTGCCTGCGGGATCTGGCGCTGTATACCGGGGATCTGGACGCGCCCCGGGAAATGATGCCCACGGTCAGGGGGCTGCTGGGCTTTTTCCTGAACCGCATGGAAAACGGGCTGGTGGTCACGCCCCGGGAAAAGTGCTACTGGAATTTCTACGAATGGGCCCCCGGGCTGGACGACGGCTGGGATTACGGCAAAGAATTTGACAACGTGGACGGTACACGGCTGGACGCGCCCATCAACCTGATGCTGGCCTACGCCCTTTCCTGCGCCGCGCAGCTGGCGGACTGGACGGGAGAGAGCGCCTATGCCGAAGAACTTCGGGCCCGGCAGGCAGCCCTGAACGCGCGCTGCAACGAAACCTTCTGGGCGGAAAAAGCGGGACTGTATCGCTCCTTCACCGCCGTGCCGGATCACTTCTGCGAACTGACCCAGGCCCTGGCACTGCTGTCCGGGGCGGCGACGGGAGATCGGGCCACGGCCCTGCGCAGGGCGCTGGCGGCGGGAACCATCGAAATTCCCACCACCCTCAGCTACGCCCTGTTCAAATACGAGGCCATGATCGCCGACCCCGCCTTCCGCCGGGGGGCGGTGGAAGACTGCCTGCGCGCCTGGGGGCAGATGACCCTTGCCGGGGCCACCTCCTTCTGGGAGACCATTCGCGGCGCGGCGGATTTCGACAACGCCGGCAGCCTCTGCCACGGCTGGTCCGCGGTGCCCGCGTGGCTGTGGTTCGAAGGCGCGCTGGGGGTGCATCCCCTGGAGCCGGGCTTCCGGCGGTTCTCCTTTGACCCGCTGCCGGAAATTCAGGCCCAGGCCGTTGTGCCCACGCCCTTTGGCGATATGCACATTTCAGGCAATGCAATTTCCTACAACCGGGAATTGCAAAAATTGCAGCAGAACCCCCGGGACTGATTTTTCCCCCGGCGTTTTTCATTCTTCATTCCCGTTTTTCCCGGAAAAGCGGCGAAAACTGACGTCATTCATTCTTCATTCTTCATTTTTGAGGGCGAATCGGCTGAAAACCGGCCGATTCGCCCCTGTTTCTGCGGGGGTAGCCTTCACTTTTTCACCCATTCATAACCGTTTGCTTTCAAATTTTCTTCCTTTCCGCCCCGTCAGCGCCTCACACGGTCGTTTTGCATGGCGCACCCCAAATTTATGCATCTCAAATTCCCGGTTTAGTGCATTTTTCTGTTAATTCTTCCGTTTTATGTTGACAAATGCAATTTTCACGCGTACAATATGCACATCAACCGGCGATGAGCAAGCATTTTTGCAACAGCAAATCGTCAATCATTCAAAATTTGATTCAGGCGGTGAAAGTTATGCAGGCAGCATCTTCTATGATTTCTCTGGACAACGTAACCAAGCGCTTCGGCTCCAACGAAGTACTCAAGGGAATCAATCTTCAGGTGCAAGCCGGCGAAAAGCTGGTCATCATCGGGCCCAGCGGCTCCGGCAAGAGCACGCTGATCCGCCTGATGAACGGCCTGGAGGAGGCCACCAGCGGGCACGTATCCATCGACGGACACGCCATGACCCATCGTCACCGCGCCAAGCTGAACCGGGAATATTCCTCCATGGTGTTTCAGCAGTTCAATCTCTATCCCCACATGACCGTGCTGGAAAACCTGATTCTGGCTCCCATGAAGCTCAAGGGCGTTTCCAAAGAAGACGCCGTGAAATGCGCCATGGAGAACCTGAAGCGGGTAGGTCTGGAGGAGAAGGCCAACGCCTATCCCACCACCCTTTCCGGCGGCCAGCAGCAGCGCATCGCCATTGCCCGGGCGCTGACCATGAAAAGCTCCATCGTCTTCTTTGACGAGCCCACCTCCGCCCTGGACCCCGAAATGGTCAAGGAGGTGCTGGACATCATGGAGGATCTGTCCAAGGACAACATCACCATGGTGGTGGTCACCCACGAAATGGGCTTTGCCCGGAAGGTTGCCGACCGGATGATCTTCTGCGACGGCGGCAGCATCGTGGAAGAGGGCACCCCGGAGCATTTCTTCACCCATCCGGAAAACGAGCGCACCAAGCGCTTCCTTTCCAAGATTTTGCACTGATTTTCTTCCCACCCCCGGAAACACCATTTCAAAGGAGGCACCCCAAATGAAAAAGACTCTGGCTATGCTGCTCACTCTGGTTTTGACGCTGTGTGTTTTCAGCGCCGCTTCTGCGGAAGGCGTATTCCGCGTAGGCGTAAAGTGCGACGTATACGGCTTTGGCTATCAGGACGAAATGACCGGCGAATATTCCGGCATGGAAATTGATCTGGCCAACATGATCGCCGAGGCGCTGGGCTATGACGAGGTAGAATTCACCACCGTCACCGCCGCCACCCGCGGCGAATTGCTGGACGCGGGCGAAATCGACTGCGTGCTGGCCACCTTCACCATCACCGACGCTCGAAAGGAAACCTGGGATTTCTCCACCGCCTATTATACCGACGCGGTTACCGCGCTGGTAGAAGATTCCTCCGGCATCACCTGTCTGGCGGATCTGGCGGGCAAGACCGTTGGCGTTTCCTCCGGTTCCACCTCCGCCCGTTCCATGGTTGCGGCCATGATCGAGCAGGGCGTTATCACCGACGATACCTTTGATCCGGAAACTTTCGACCCGGCTACTTACGACGGTCCGGTTTCCTTCCTGCTGTTTGACGATTATCCCGCCATTTCCACCGCCCTTTCCGCCGGCACCATCGACGCGTTCTGTGTGGACCGTTCCATCCTGGCCAATTACATGACCGACGGACGCTCCTTCATCGCCGATTCCTTCGCGCCTCAGCAGTACGGCGTAGCCACCGCCAAGGGCAGCAAGCTCTCCGGCGAAATCGAAACGCTGATTACCGGCTGGCTGGAGGACGGCACCATCGACGGACTCATTGAAAAGTGGGGCCTGTAAGCGGAAACCGCCGCTGAAAAAGCCCGGGGCGTTCCCCGTCATACGGAGCGTCCCGGGCCCTTTTCGTATTGCAAGAATTTTTCAGAAAAGAGGCGTAGAAACCATGTCCACCGTATTAAGCGCCCGGGCCTGGGAGACCGTCTGGACTTACCGGGCCACCTTTGTCCAGGGACTTTTGAACACCCTGGAAACGGCGGGAATCGCCCTGGTTATCGCCCTGATCATCGGGTTCACCCTGGGGCTTTTCTCCACATCGGGCCACAAGGCGCTGAAGGCCGTCGCCCGGGTTTATGTGGAATTTTTCCAGAATACGCCCCTGATTTTGCAGGTGTGTTTTCTTTATTATGTTTTGGCCTATTCGGGCATGGGCCTGCCGGTGATCGTGGTGGGCTTCATTTCCCTGGGACTGTATCACGGGGCGTACATCAGCGAAGTGGTGCGCTCCGGCATCGAGGCAGTGCCCGCCGGGCAGTTTGACGCGGCCCATTCTCAGGGATTCGAATATTTCGGCATGATGCGCTACATCATCCTGCCCCAGACCGTGCGCATTATCCTGCCGCCCATGGGCAATCAGGTGGTTTCGCTGATTAAGAACACCTCCTGCCTGTACATCGTCGGCGGCGCGGATCTCATTGCTTCCACCTACAATTTCGTCACCGGCGACAACACCGCCGGCGCATACGGCCCCGCCTATCTGGTCAGCGGACTGATCTTTTTCGTGATCTGCTATCCCCTGTCCATGCTGGCGGTGCGCTGGGAGGCCCGGCTGAAGAAGCGCACTGCCGCCCGACCCGCGACCCAGACCACCGGAGAGGAGGCGACCCGGGATGAGTGATCTCAAAGGCAGCCTGATGATTATTTCCAATGGCGACGTGTTGAGCTATCTGGCCAAGGGGCTGATGTATACCGTTCTCATTTCTCTGGTGGCCATTCTGCTTTCCCTGGTCTTCGGCGCGATTCTGGCCCTGGCCCGGAATTACTGCAACCGGGGCCCGAAGCGGATTTTGGGCGTTCTCTCCGCTGTATACATCGAAGTTTTCCGGAACACGCCTTTGATGCTGTGGATGTTCATCTGCTTCCTGTTCTGCCCCGCCCCTGTTTTCAGCAAAAAGCTGGCGGTGGCCATCGGGCTTACCTCCACGGTGGACGTGAAGATGCTGTTCAAGGCCATGGTGGCGCTGACGCTGTTCACCTCCTCGGTCATGGCGGAAATCATCCGCGGCGGCCTGAATTCCGTGGCCCACGGCCAGTTTGAGGCCAGCCAGTCCCAGGGCTTCTCCGCCTTTTTCATGATGCGGAAGATCATCCTGCCCCAGGCCTTCCACAACATCGTGCCCACCCTGCTGAGCCAGATGATTACCACCATCAAGGATTCCTCTTACATGGCCAGCCTGGCCACCATCGAACTGATGGCCCGGGTAAAGCTCATCATCAGCAAGGCCAACAAATACAACGGCACCTGGCTTGGCCCCATGAACCGGGGCACCATTCACGTCTCCGACGTATTCGTGCTGTTCGGGCTGGCGTTTCTGACCTATTTCATCATCAATTTCTCCCTGAGCCTGGTGGTACGCCGGCTGAAAAAGAAGCGGAAGCCCGCGTAATGGACGCCGCCGCGTCCTCCCCCGCCTTCCCCTCTGGGGAAGGTGGCCGAGCAATGCGAGGCCGGATGAGGTCGTCTCCCATCCTTCCCACTCATAAAAAATCCCGGACAGGCGAAATTCCTCTCACCGTCCGGGATTTTTCAATTCAAAAACCGTCGCCCCGCCGTCCCCATGCCTTCCCCTCTGGGGAAGGTGGCCGAGCAACGCGAGGTCGGATGAGGTCGTCTCCCCAAAGGAGGAGCGTTTGTCTCAACCACAGCCTGCGCGCCTCATTCGCGGGGAACGCAAGGCTGCTCCAGCGCTTTTGCTGTTTTTTGACATACTATGAAGGCGGTGACGAATATGCGCGAAAATCAGCCGGCGAACAAATCTCTGGCCTTTTCCCTGCGGATTGTTAAGCTGAACCAGTATCTGTCGTTTTGTCATAACGCTGCATGCGGCTCTGAAAGCCGCCGCTGAGGCAGGATACTGGATTCACCTGCTGGGATTGTGGGAATACATCCACAAAAAGCAGGCCAGCCGCGAGGATTCCCCCATCCGCCCCGGGATTCAAAGGCAAAACAAAGGCCACTGCGATGAATCACAGTGGCTCATTGGCGGAGAAGGAGAGATTCGAACTCTCGAAACGGTTTTGCCGTTTACGCGATTTCCAGTCGCGCGCCCTCGACCAAGCTAGGCGACTTCTCCATATAAACTTTTGCGCCAACCGCAGGTCTCAGCGCGGTCAACACAAAAGATTATAGCATGCTTTGGCATAAAATGCAATACCTATTTTTCCGTCAGCGAAAATTTTTTTGTCAGGGAAGGGGACTTGTCCCCCTGACGGATGGCGTTGCGGTAGGCGCGGTTCAGCCGGCCGTAGCCCAGAATTTCCGGAGCGGACAGGGCGTAGGATTGCCGGCGTACGCCGCCGTAGCTGTTGCCCTCCAGGGTGGCGACGCTGCTTTCGTCCACGCTCGTAACCACGCCCACATGGTCTGCTTTGCCGTCGCCGTCCAGGTCGAAGAAAATCACATCGCCCGCTTCCGGCGTCGCCTCTCCGGCCCGGTCGTAGAGCTCCCGGCTCTGTAACAGAATTATCCAGTCCGCGCTGGAGGCCTCCTGGGGGAACGCGTCCCGAGGCACCCCGGCCCGGGTGAGGCAGAAGGAAACGAACATGGCGCACCAGTCCCGATAGGGCTCCTGCCACCAGTCCCCGTACCGGGTGTAGCCCTGCACATTGCCCGCCGCGTCGATGATGAAATCCTGAGTGCTTTCCTCATAGCCCAGCTGAGTTTCCGCCACGGCGATCAGATCCCGGGGCCAGCAGCCGCTTTTGCGGACGTAGGAAGCCTTTTCCCATTGACGGCGGGTTTCCCGCTGATGAACGGCGCAGGGAATCTCCCTTTCCAGGGTCAGTTTTTCGCCGATTGCGTCCGTGCAGACCACCTGAATGCGCAGCATCCCCGCCGCGTCCGCCCCGGGCGCCTTCAGCGCAAACCGGCCGTCGGCGCGTTCCTCCTGGGCAAAAATTTCGCCGTTCCATTCCGCCGTCATGCGGTAGGCAAGGGGCGAAGCGCCGCCGGAAACCGCGGCGGTAAAGGTCAGCGCGTCTCCCGCGAAATAAGACGGGTTCAGCCCGGTGAGTTCTCCCGCCAGGGCGGCAACCACCGAGACGGAGCTGCAGACGGAAACCACCCCTGCGCCCTCCGCCGTGAGGGTGATCTGATATTCCCCGGCCTCGCCGGGAGCCCAGCGAACCTGTCGCGCGTCGGGACCCAGTTCGCCGCTGGCCACGGCGCTTCCCGCGGCATTGGTGATGCAATAACTCAATTTCCCGGCGTTTTCCGCATGAAAGCGCCATTCCACCTCCTGCCCCACATGGGCCAGGGCGTGAGAGGCGCTGAGAAAGCCGATGGACGGCCCGGGCGCGGGGGGCTCCTCCGGGGCAGGAGTCTCCGGCAGCGGGGTTTCCTCCGGTTCCGGCGTGGCCTCGGGTTCCGGCTCGGGGCTTTCCGCGGCCGCGGGCTCCGCAATTTCGGGCGTTGCTTCCGCTTCCAGGGGAACCTCCGTCCGGATGGGCGCGGTCGTCTCGGCGGGCAGCGGCGCTTCCTCCGCCGGGCAGGGCAGCGACAGACACAGCATCGCCAGCGCCAGCGCGCAGCAGATTCCCCCTTTGCATCGATTCACAGAAAAACGCCTCCTTTCGAGAAATACACAGCCTTGCGGTTTCATTTTATCGACAATCCCCGCGAACTGTCAATGCGGAAACCGGACAACTTTGTGAATTCGACGAAGGAGGCGGCCTGGGGGTTCCCTATTTTGCGGGCAGCTGCTTGGTCAGCTCGGCGATGATTTCCCGGAAGAACCGGCAGGTTTCGCTTTCGGGATAGACATAATCCTGCATCAGCACATCCAGATAAAATTTGCGGAAATGGGCCAGCATGTCCGGATGGGTAATCAGCACCTCGGTGTGGTCCTCGTCCAGCTTGTAATCGGTGTCCGCTTCCAGAAACAGCAATCCCTCGCCCTCGTAATAGGCGATTTCCATGTCCCGCAAAGCGTCGTTGTTTTTCAAAAGCATCATGTGAATGTAGGGATTGTGCAGCTGCTGATCCAGAAGCTGTTTGAAAATATCGATGCGCTCCCGCACGGTGTAGGGGGCCATCATCCAGAAATGGTCCGTGGTGCGCCCGGTCAGGGCAAACCGCCGCAGGGCGTTGCGCTTGAAGATGGTGTAGGCATGCTTCCGTTTGGAGAAGGTGTTTTCCACCCGGCGGCCGTAAATGTCCTCCAATTCCTTCAATACCTCAAAAAATCCGGGTTCGGGGGTGATGTCAGGGTTGTCCGACGTGCCCCGCAAAAGCGACGCCAGCATGATGGACACCGGAATCTGGTCTACGCAGAAATCCGGCTTGATTTTGTACACGGTGCGATTGTATTCCAGGGCGGCGTAATCCCGGCTGTAGCCCACATAATCCTCGAAGGCGCTGCGCTCGAAGTAGGTGCGCTTCAGGGGCGTGAACACCTGCCCGTCCAGCCCCAGCAGCGGCGCGAAGGAGGGTGCTCCCCCGGGCAGTTGCAGAAGCCGGCCGCTGTCGCTGCTGTGGAACACCACCACGTCCTCCACCGGCTGGCCCTGGCCGTCGGTATATTTGAACAGCGCGATGTCCGCGTCGTTCACGCCGCTGTGGCGGCCGTTCCGCTCCCGTTCCGGCAGGGCGGCGGTATACGCCTGATAATTTTTCCGATAGAACAGCCCCCGCAGCATGCTTACCGCCGCCACCAGGCGCACGCTGTCGCCATTATCGGAAAGATAATGCCGCGCCTGAACCCCCGGACGGGCCAGAAAACGCCCCAACAGCGCCAGAAGCCCCGGCACGTATTGGCAATTGACCACCGTGATCTGCATCTGATCCAGCTTTTCATATCGCGCGTCCAGGGAAACGGCGGCCTCCCCCTGGGTAATGTGCAATTCTGTGCCGGATCGGTCGCTCTGTCCCTGCACGAAGGCCCACATTTCCTGATTCATGCGGAATTCCTCCCGGCCGTACAGGCTCACCTGCTTCGCCTGCCGCAGGGCGTCCAATTCCGGGCGGGACAGGGAAAAGGTTTCGGTCATGGCTTCCTCAAACCGGTCCAGACTCTTTTTGCGGGAGGTGCCGGACAGAATGCGTTCCAGGGAAGTTTTGCTTTTGTAGCCCAGTTTTTCGGAAAGGGCGGTGATAGAAAGCCCCTGGCGATCCATAAATTCCCGGATATACCGGATATATTCCTGCAGATCCTGCATTGACCATCACTCCTGGCGAAATGTTTCTATACAATTATAATGCTTGGAAAACGTATATGTATATTATACAAAATGTGTCCACTTTAATCAATTCTTTACGGACACAAAAAAGTGTGTTTCCCGAAAAAATGTTCCGGGAAATATAGAAAATCCTGGAACCCATGGCGCCCTGATGCGTCAAAAGAAGCGAACGGAGGCGTTGAAAATGAAATTTGATTGGAAAAAGGCCGCAATGGCGGCTATGGTGTGTATCCTTTCTGTGATGGTGGCGGCCGGAGCGCTGGCCCAGGGTACGTATTATCAGACCACCGGCAACGTGCATGTGCGCGCGGGCGCAGGGGTGCGCTATCGTTCCCTGACCACCGTGAAAAAGGGCACGGAAGTGGAATATCTGGATCAGGAAAAAAAGGACAGCCGGGGCGTGACCTGGTATAAGGTGAAGGTAAATTCCAAGGTCAGCGGCTGGGTCTCCTCCAAATATGTAAGCGACGGTACCGACCAGACCCGCATGGTGGAAATCACCGGCAAAAGCGTGAACCTGCGCAACAAGCCTTCCCTGAAGGGCGAAAAGGTGGATATTCTCTATAAGGGCGACACCGCGCTTTACCTGAACAACAGCGAAAAGGACAGTCGGGGCGTGACCTGGTATCAGATTCGGGTCAACGGCGGCACCTGCTGGGTTTCTTCCCAGTATGCCAAACTGACCACGTCCGGTTCCGGTTCCAGCTCCAAGCCCTCCGGCGAATCCCTGGTGGAGGTCACCGGCGGCAAGACCTACGTGCGCAAGAATCCTTCCCTGAAGGGCAAGCAGCTGTGCGTGCTTTCCAAGGGCGATACCGCGGAATATCTTGGCAAAAGCAGCGTGGACGACCGGGGCGTGACCTGGTATTCCGTGCGCACCTCTGCCGGCGACGGCTGGATCTCCTCCAAATACACCAAGCTCCGGGGCGCTTCTTCCAAGCCCAGCGGAAGTGAAACCGCGACCACCGGAAGCACCGTGGAAGTGGTGGGCGGTTCCACCAACGTGCGTCGGTATCCCTCTCTGGATGGAAAGAAGCTCTATGTGCTCTCCAAGGGCGACACCGCGGAATATCTCAGCAAAACCAGCGTGGACGACCGGGGCGTGACCTGGTACGCCATTCGCACCAGCCAGGGCGAGGGCTGGATCTCCTCCAAATACGCCAAGCTGCGCTGAGCGAACGACGATTGAAAGAAAGGGCGTGTGAGCCATCGCTTACGTCAACCCCCGGGCGGAAACCGCCGCCAGCCTGTTTCCCGCGGCCAATCCGCTGCTGGACCGGCTTTCCAGGATGGAACCGGGCAAGGCTCAGCCCGCCGGGTGGAGCGGAGTGCTGAAAAAATGCGCGGTGCTTTTCCTGGCGACCCTGTCCGGGTTGGCGCTGGAAGCGCGTTTCCGGCTCCTTCCCGCGTCCGTGGGCACAGGGGCCTTCGGCCCGGCGCAGTTTCTGGCGATTACGCTGCTGCTGACGCTGCCCTTTCCGCTTTCCCGGCTGAACCGGTTTCTGCCGGCGGCGGCGGGACTGTACTGTTTCGGGATGGGTCTCGCCGTCAGCTGGCTGGCCCGATCCATGCCCGCCTGGCAGGGGGCGATTCTGGAAGCGGCCGTTCTGATTCTGGCGGCGATGCTGGCGCTGATGGCAGTGTATTTTGTGGGAGTTCAGCAGCTTTCCGCTACGAAGCGGGGCGTACTGACAGGCTTTGTTGCCCTGTGCGTGGCCGGTGTGATGCTGAATCTCTGCCGGGCCGTTCCCGGGCTGACCATGGCCGCGGATTTTTTGCGGGAAACCCCCGCTCTGAATCTCCCCGCGGCCGGGGCGTTTCTGCTGCTGGCCGTGGCGCTGATTTCGGCGGATTTTGCAGCCGCCCGCCGGATGAGCCGGAGCCTGCCCCGGGAAAGGGAATGGGAAGCGGCCTTCTGCCTGATTTTCTCGATGGTGTGGCTGTTTATGAAGGGATTTACACTGGCTGCTCGTTCGAAAAACGAAAGGAGCGAAATAAAATGAAGCTTATGAAAAAGATGCTGGTCTGGGTCATGATGTTGACGCTGATGACCATGGGCGCGTGGGGCGCCATGGCGGAACAGGCCGACGCGGCCACGGACGCTGCGGATTCCTGGTATGAAATCAGCGCCGATGGCACGGTGGTCACCGTGCGGCTGCCGCTGGAAGCGGGCCTGAGCTGGACGGCGGAAATTTCCGACGACACGCTGATGGAGCTGATTACGGAAGAAACGGAAAATGATCTTTATGTGGCCAGCTTCAAGGCCGTAGACGGACAGATCGGCGACGTGAGCCTGATTTTCAACCTCACCGACGATACCGCCGAGGCGGCCCGGCGCACCCGGGTGCTGGAAATGACCCTGGGCGAGGGCGGTCAGCTGAATCTGCTGAGCGTGCTGGAACAGGACCCCGAGGCCGACTGGTGCGAATTGACGGACAACGTGCTCACCGTGCGGCTGCCGGAAGATCTTTCCACCGGCTATCGCTGGGATTTTGAAATTTCCGACCCCGAGGTGCTGGAGATGCTCACCCAGGAATCCACCGAAGGGGAAAACGGCGGCGCGGGTCAGTATGCCGCCAGCTTCCGTCCCCTGAAGGAGGGCCAGGAGGAACTGGTGCTCTCCTACAGCCGGGAGGACGGCGAGACCCTGGAAACCCGGGCGGTGGATTTCGACGTGGACGCTCAGGGCAATCTCTCCCTGCGGTTTGTGGACGTTTTCCACATCATGGAGTAATCTAAAATTATTGCGCTGCGGCGCGGACAGGCGATTTTGCCGGTTCGCGCCGCAATTTTTGGTTGCGCAGGCAGGATTTTCCTTCAAAAGGGCGAATATCTCTTCTCCCATCTATTTTTTTTGCAAAAGAAAGGCGGTATGGTTCCATGACGGGCGAATTGTCTCTTTTTTCCATAGGGAACGGGCTGCTTGCGCCCACCGAATGCGCGGAGGCGCTGCTTTCCCTGAACAAGCTTACGCAGTCCCGGGGCCTTGTCCTTTCCCCGGAACAGGCGCTGGCCCTGGAACAATGCCGCGCCGCCGCGCTGGAGGAAACCGGCCGGCTGGAAATGGGTCAGGGCATTCTGCCGGAGCTCATTTACGCCTTTTACGATTCCCCCTGCCTTTCCCCGGAAACCTATCCGGAAACCCTCAACGCCCTGACGGCGCTTTTTTATCGGGGAAAAACCGCCGCCCAGGAGGCCGTGAGCGACGAAGCGCTGCTGAAATTCCTTCGCCGGGAATTCGACGGTGCCTGTCGGGGCAGCCTGGAATTATTGGAGGACGCGCTGGAGGAATGGACGGCGAAACTACGCGGGCGAATCGCGCCCCATTTGGGAGAGGAGGCCCGCACCGATGACCTGTGAACTGGCGTTTCCCCGGGGGATCGACCCCGCCCGGCTGGACGAGAACCGGTATCTGGAATCTCTGGTGGAACAAGGGGCGGCCGCGGGGCTTTTTTCGCCGGAGGACAAGGAACACCTGCAAAATCAGGCCATGGGGCTGCTGGCCCGGCAGGCCCGGAAATATACCGGCGGGGATACTTCCCTGCCCCGGGAAACGGCGGCGGAATTATTGAAATCGGCCCTGTACACTGCGGGCCTGGCCCTGGCCCAGGACGCCCCGGAGACGGCCCTGCAGCGCCTGCGGGGGGAAGGACTGGACGCGGTTTTTCAGGCGGGGCAGGCGTGCCTGCGGCGGCGGCTGACCCGGGCGGAATTGATGCACCGGCGGCTGTGTCAGGGGCTGTTTCCCCTGAAAAACGTGTTTTACCGGGGCACCCTGTCTGAGGGAATCGGCGGGTTCTTCCGGGTCTATCGGCCGGATTTCTTCGCCCATGAAACCCATGTCACCCTGGATTATCCCCTGTATCTGGATGCGCGGCGAGGCACGGGCATTCTCCGCGTCGAGGGCTATCTTCAGGCGGCGATTCACGAAAATCGCTTTCTGGGGTACTTTTCGCCCCGAGAGGTGGAGGCGCTGTTCCGGCGCATGGACGAAAACCACATGCAGATGCTGATGAACTGCTACGAGCCGGTGCTGACCGTGGCCCTGTGCCGGCGGCTAGCCGGGCGCGGCGGCCGGGAGCTCACCTGCGACGGGAGCACGACGGCGCTGCTGCTGGGCGGGCGGGGCCGGAGGGAAATCGCGGAACTGCTGCGGCCCCATCTGGAGGCCATGGCAGAGGAGCTGGCCTGCCCGCCGGGGCTTGAGGATTATCTCCGCCGCAGCCTGCCGGGCATCGCCGCTTCGCTGGAGCGGGCCATGGCGGCGGGACGGCTGGAAGAGGCCCTGTGCACCGGCAAAGCCCCGGCCCCGGAAAAGAAATACGTGTTTTCCTACGGCCCGGCCATGGAACGGGAAGCCTATGCCCGATTGCTGGCGGATCTGACCCGGCTGGAAACGCCCCGGCAGAAGGCGGAAGAAATGCTGAATCAGGTGCGGGGGCTGGGGGACTTATTGGAAATTCTCCGGGACGCGCCCCTGACGAAGGCGGATTTTGCGGAAATACTGCCCCGGCTGCCTGCGCCGGTGCTGACGGCCCTCACCGCCCGGTATCCTTCCGCGGATTTCCTCACCGACGCGGGGGAAATTCGCCTGTTCCGGGCGCTGGAGGCCTTTCGGGAAAATCTGCCGCCCCATCAGCGGGAAGCCCTGCTGCAGGCGGCCAGCATGGCGGATTTCCAGTGATTTGAGAAGAAAATTTAAAAAAATCCACAAATTCTGCTGTTTGTTTTTGGGATAAACTGTGCTATACTTGTGGCAGAAAGCGGAAGCAAATTGATGGAATCGAGGTGCATCGCATGATAAAATCCGATCAGCCCAGCAAAAAGCCGTTGGTCTATTACGCGCTGCTGGCGGGACTGGTGCTGCTGCTTCTGAACGCGCTGGTGTTCCCGGCGCTGCTGCAGCGGCAGGTGGAAAACGTGGATTACAGCGATTTTCTGAAGATGATCGACGCGGGCAAGGTCAAGGAAGTGGCCCTGGAACAGGACAGCGAACAGATCGTCTTCGTGGCCGAGGGGGAAAACGGACGGGAGATCACCTGCAAAACCGGTGTTTTCCCGGATGACAACCTCCGTCAGCGGCTGGAAGACGCGGGCGTAAAGTTTACTTCCACCATTCCCACCCAGGATTCGCCCCTTCTGAGCTTTATTCTCTCCTGGGTCGTGCCCATTTTGCTGTTCAGCGTGCTGGGCCGGGTACTCTTTGCGCAGATGCAGAAGCGGGGCGGCATGCCCGGGGCCAACGCCATGAGCTTCGGCAAATCCGGCGCGAAAATCGTGGCCGAAAACGAAACCGGCGTAACCTTCGCCAACGTAGCCGGCGAGGACGAGGCCAAGGAAGCCCTGGTAGAAATCGTAAACTTCCTGCACGAGCCGGAGAAGTACGCCAAAATCGGCGCGAAATTGCCCAAGGGCGCGCTGCTGGTGGGCCCTCCCGGCACGGGCAAAACCCTGCTGGCCAAGGCCGTGGCCGGCGAAGCCAAGGTGCCCTTCTTCTCCATTTCCGGTTCGGAATTTGTGGAAATGTTCGTGGGCATGGGCGCGGCCAAGGTGCGCGATCTGTTCCAGCAGGCCAATGAAAAGGCCCCCTGCATCGTGTTTATCGACGAAATCGATACCATCGGCAAAAAGCGCGATAACGGCGGCATGGGCGGCAACGACGAGCGGGAGCAGACCCTGAACCAGCTGCTTACCGAAATGGACGGCTTCGACGGCAAAAAGGGCGTGGTGATTCTGGCGGCCACCAACCGGCCCGAATCCCTGGATCCCGCGCTGCTGCGCCCCGGCCGGTTTGACCGGCGCATTCCCGTGCAGCTGCCGGATATGAACGGCCGTATCGCCATTCTGAAAGTGCACGCTAAGGACGTGAAGATGGCAGGCGACATCGATTACGCCGCCGTCGCCCGGGCAACTTCCGGCGCCAGCGGCGCGGAACTGGCCAACATCATCAACGAAGCCGCTCTGCGCGCCGTGCGCATGGGCCGCGACACGGTGACCCAGGCCGATCTGGAGGAAAGCGTGGAAACCGTCATCGCCGGCTATCAGCGGAAGAACGCCGTCATGAGCCCCGAGGAGCGGAAGATCGTTTCCTATCACGAAATCGGCCACGCACTGGTGGCGGCCAAGCAGACCAATTCCGCCCCGGTGACCAAGATCACCATTATTCCCCGCACCTCCGGCGCATTGGGATACACCATGCAGGTGGACGAGGGCGAGCATTTCCTCATGAGCAAGACGGAAATGGAAAACAAAATCGCCACCCTCACCGGCGGTCAGGCAGCGGAGCAGCTGATTTTCGGCAGCATCACCACCGGCGCTTCCAACGACATCGAGCAGGCCACCAAGCTTGCCCGGGGCATGGTGGCCCGCTACGGCATGAGCGAGGAATTCGGCATGGTGGCCCTGGAGACCATCAACAACCAGTACCTGGGCGGCGACGCTTCCCTGGTGTGCGCCCAGGCCACCGCGGAAAAGATCGATCAGCAGGTGGTGGCCATCGTGAAAACCGCCCGGGAGAAGGCCGACCGTATCCTCCGGGAAAACGAGGGCAAGCTCCATCAGCTGGCCGCGTTCCTGCTGGAAAAGGAGACCATCACCGGCAAGGAATTCATGGACATTCTGAACAAATAAATATCTGAAACAAAATTTGCGCCCCGTCTTCGGCATTGCTGCTTCGAAGACGGGGCGCTTTTATGCCGCGCAGAGAGACGAATGCGGACGCCATCTTTCCTTTATTCCGGCCGCTCGTCCCCCAGGAAGAACACCGCCACGGTGCCGGGGCCGCAGTGGGAGGCGATGATGGTGCCAATATCGCAGATGCGGATTTCCCCCTCGATATGCGGGAAAGCGGCCTGCACGGCGGCGCGGGTTTCCAGGGCGGCGTCCAGGCAATTGCTGTGGCAGATAAAGCACTTTCCGTTATAATCCCCGCCGTTGCGCACGTGGGCGTTCATGGTGCGCACGGTTTCCCGAATGGCGTTTTTCCGGCCCCGCACCTTATCATAGGCAATGATCTTGCCGGCCCGGTTCAGGCGCATAATGGGGCAAATATTGAGAATGGCGCCCACGGTCGCCGCCGCGCCGGACATCCGCCCGCTGCGCCGGTAATACTTCAGATCCGTGGAATAGAACTGATGGTGCACGCTGCGGCAATTTTCCTGGAGCCAGGCCAGGGTTTCCTCCAGGCTCCTGCCCGCGTCCCGCAAATCGGCGGCATAATCCACCAGCAGACCGTAACCGGAAGAGCTGCACAGGGAATCCACCACTTCGATGCGCCGGTTCGGATATTTCCTGCGGATTTCCTCCGCCGCTTCCCAGGCGTTTTTCACAGAGGCCGTCATGCCGGAACCAAAGGCCACGTGCAGAACATCCCCCTGCCGCGCCAGCGCGTCGAAGAAATCCAGATACTGATAGGTATTCAATTGGGAGGTGCTGGGCATGTGCCCGGCGTTCAGCATGGCGTAAAATCCCGGCAGTGCCTGAGGATCCCGGCCCATATCGTCCACGTATTCCCTGCCGTCCACCAGATAGGAATAGAACAGCACCGGAATATCCCGGCCGGAGACGTAGCTGTAGGGCAAATCCACCGTGGATTCGCAGGAAAGCACGAATTGTCCGTTCATATAATATACCTCTCAATGATTCATTCTGTCTCAAATTATATTCCCTTGTATTGGAAATTGCAACCAGAAAGTTTTTTGTTAAATTTTAAATAAGCTTGCATTTTCGACGATTCACCGGCGAAATCTCTGGTACAATAAAGGGGAAGGCATGCAGGAAGGAGGCGACCCAGGAATGAAGATCACCCTGAACCCTGACAAGGAAGTGGTGCAGGCCGTGAAGGAAGGCCTGAAGCGCACCGGCGGCTATTGTCCCTGCCGTCTGGAACGGACGGAGGACAACAAGTGCATGTGCCGGGAATTCCGGGAACAGATTGCGGACCCGGATTTTGAAGGCTATTGCCATTGCATGCTGTATTACAAATCCCGCGGCGGAGAAAAGGAGAAAAACCATGGCTGAAGTTACGCTCACCAAAGAGAATTTTGATAAAGAAGTATTGGAATCCAAAATCCCGGTGCTGGTGGATTTCTGGGCCACCTGGTGCGGCCCCTGCCGGATGCTGGCCCCCATCATTGCCGAAATCGCCGAAGAAAACGCCGGCAAGATCAAGGTATGCAAGGTCGACGTGGACGAGCAGCCCGATCTGGCCAGCCGGTTCCGCATTTCCAGCATTCCCACCCTGCTGGTCTTCAAGGATGGGGAAATGACCGCCTCTTCCCTGGGGTATCAGCCTAAGGAGGACGTGTTGGCGCTGCTGAACTGAGGCGGATTTGACAGGCGACGCGTCTTCCAGTATAATAAATGCAGCTTTTGCCGTTTCTATTTCCAAACAAACGGCAAGGGCTGTTTTTATTTTTACAGGGGAGGAAACATTCTTGCAAACGAAAAAGCGCGGTTTTTCTTCGGAAGCGGCCTATGTGCTGGGCATTCTGACCATGGCGCTGGGCACGGCCATGATGGCCTCGGCGGATTTCGGCATGTCCATGGTGGTGGCGCCGGCGTATCTTACTTATCTGAAGCTTTCCCAGACGCTGCCGTTTTTCACCTTCGGCATGGCGGAATACCTTTTGCAGGCGCTTTTGCTGGTGGCGCTGGGCTGCGTGCTGCGGCGGTTCCGGCTGAGCTATCTGTTTTCCTTTGTCACGGCGGTGCTTTACGGGCTGGCGCTGGACGGAGCCATGCTGCTGATGTCCCTTTTTCCCCAGACCCGGGAAATCTGGGTTCGCTGCGTGTATTACGCCCTGGGCATTTACATCACCACCGGCGGCGTGGCGTTTCTGTTTCACACGTATTTCATGCCCGAGGCCTACGAGCTGTTTGTCAAGGAAATTTCCCGGCATTACGGGCTGGATCTGTACCGGTTCAAGCGCTATTATGATTACACCAGCATGGCCGTCTCCGTGGCGCTGAGCTTCGCCTTTTTCGGGCTGGGCCAGTTCCGGGGCATTCACGTGGGCACCCTGGTCAGCGCCCTGTTAAACGGCCCGCTGATCGCCCTGCATTCCCGGATACTGGACGGCCATCTGGACTTCCGGGACAGGCTGAAGCTGCGAAGATTTTTCGAGGGCGATTGACAAACGTCTCGCCCGGGGGTACCATAATGACAGCACCAAAGGAGGCCAAGTACCATGAAAGAAACCCTGCAGCAGGCGCTGGAAGCCCTGCGCGATTTGGAAAACCGTCAGCACGCCCTTTCTCACGCCATGGGCATGCTTTCCCTGGACGCCGCCACCGTGGGCCCCAAGGGCGCGGGCGAAGGCCGGGGGCAGACCCTGGGGGTGCTCAGCGACATGTATTACGCGCTGATTGCCGACCCGAAAAACGAAGCGATTCTCTCCGCGCTGGAAGCCGGGGCGGATGAGCTGGACCCCCAGGCCAGGCGGGAAACCGAACTGGTGCGCCGGCAGTGCCGCCAGATTTCCCGGATTCCTCAGGAGGAATACGTGGCCTACACCCAGCTTCTGAACCAGGCTCAGGAGGTATGGGAAAAGGCCAAGAATGAAAACGACTTCCCCGCCTTTGCCCCGTATCTGGAAAAACTGGTGGAATACAACCGGAAATTCGCCGGATATTACAACCCGGACCTGCCCCCTTACGACGCGCTGCTGAACGAATACGAAGAGGGCATGACCACCGAAATTCTGGACGCGTTTTTCGCCCGGCTTCGGGAAAAACTGGTGCCGCTGATCGCGCGGATTGGGGAAAAGCCCGCGCCGGAGGACGGATTTCTGCACCGGGAATATCCGGTGGAATTGCAGCGGAAATATTCCGACGACCTGATGGAGCTGATGGGGCTGGACAGGCGCTACTGCGTCATCGGGGAAACCGAGCATCCCTTCACGGAAAACTTTAACAACCGGGATGTGCGCATCACCACCCATTATTATGAAAACGACCTGGGCTCCTCCATGTATTCGGTGATTCACGAAGGCGGTCACGCCCTGTACGAACTGGACTGCGACAGCCGGTATAATTACACGGCGGTGGCCGGGGGCGTTTCCATGGGCATTCACGAAAGCCAGTCCCGCTTTTATGAAAACATCGTGGGCCGTTCCCTGCCCTTTATAAAGGTCGTGCTGCCCATGGCGAAAAAGCGCTTCCCGGATCAATTGCAGGGGGTGGACGCGGAAAGCTTCTACCGGGCCGTCAACCGGGTGCAGCCCTCCCTCATCCGCACGGAAGCGGATGAAATGACCTATTGCCTGCACATCATGGTGCGCTACGAATTGGAAAAGCAGCTCATCGCCGGCACCCTGGCGGTGCGGGACGTGCCCCAGACCTGGAACCGGCTGTACCGGGAATATCTGGGAATCGAGGTGCCCGACGACGCTCACGGCTGCCTGCAGGATTCCCACTGGTCCGGCGGAGCCTTCGGCTATTTCCCCTCCTACGCCCTGGGCAGCGCCTACGGCGCGCAGATGCTGGCGGTGATGGAGCAGCAGCTGGGAGACGTCTGGGCGGAGGTGGAAAAGGGCGATCTTTCCCGGATTACCGGCTGGCTGCGGGAAAAGATTCACCGGCACGCCTCCCTGTACCGCCCCGGCCAGCTCTTTGAAATGGCCTGCGGCAAATTCAATCCCGATTTCTACGTGGATTATCTGACCCGGAAATACACCGATCTGTATCAGCTGTAAATATTTATCAAAAAAACGCCATGGCCTTCCGTCAACGGAAAAGGTCATGGCGTTTGTTGCGCCTGAAAAGTCCGCCTTGATTTTATATTGGGGGTTCTGTCAGCGCTTCTCTTCGGCGAAATCCAGGCGGATGATCTGCATCTTCATCCTTCCGTCCCCCACCCGGGCCAGGAAGCGGAAAAAGCCGCTGACCGACGGGTCCTTCAGGTCCTGATAGCCCAGCATATAGCCTCGGCTGGAGACCCGCAGCCGGGGGCTCCACCCGCCCAGCTCCTCCCGGGCGTTGGAAACGGCGAAATACGCGCCCACGTCCTGAATGCTGGCGGATTGAATCCAGGTTTTCAGCATCAGCTTCACCGCGGCTTTCCCCGCCCCGTCGAACACCAGCCGCCCGCCGGGGAAGGCCTCCGCCATTTTGTACACCAGCGCCCGCACCTGATCGGTGAGGAAATAGTAAAACACCCCCGCGGCGAAAAACACCGCTCCGCCGGAAGCGTCGATTTTCTCGAACCAGGAAACGTCGTTCAAATCGCAGGCCACGTTTTCCTCCCGGGGCCCGGGGGGCAGCAGCCGGTGGCGCAGGGCGATCACGTCCGGGAAATCCAGATTGTAGATTTTGCACAGGCCGTTATCGCAGGCCCGGCCGGTGTCGTCCAGGCCGCAGCCCAAATTCACCACCGCGGCCCGGGGATGGGTTTTCAGATAATCCCGCACCTCCCAGGCCAGATCCGTCTGGCGCATGGCCACTTCCAGAAAGCCGAAGCGATGCATCAGCCCCTGGGAACGGGCGGCCAGGGCGGAAAAATCATAATCGATTTTCTCCATCAGGGCCTGAGCGCTGTCGTCCCGGAAGAGCCGGGGGTACAATTGGGAACACATTTTCCGGCCGTACAGGGGGATGACCAGGGTTTCCTGCACGGTGTTTTTCTCAATGGAAATTTTTGAATCCGCCATTTATCGATTCCTCCGATAGCCCGCCTCGTCCCGGTATTCGGGATGGGCCTGCAGATAGTCGTCCCGGTCGCCGCAGATAGTGTAATCGCATTTGCAGCCGTTGGCGCAGGTAAATTTGCGCACCAGCCGGGCGTGAATCAGCTCCATGCCCTGAAAATCCGGATTGCACAGGGCGGGCATGACCTCCAAAAGGCCGTGCTTTTTCGCAAATTCCGCCGTGGGACAGGCGGTGAATTCGTAATAAATGGGCGCGTTTTTGTCATAGGGCGCCAGGTTCATCTGAAAATCGCCCCACTTGTCGCATTGCTTTTTGGCGTTCTGGAAGGCGCGGTACATGAGCTTTTTCCAGAAGGGCCGGTTGCAGTTCACGAATTTCATTTTTCGGAAGGCGGGCAGGAACAGATTGCCCTCCATTTCCTCGATTTCCGCCAGACTGGCAACGGATTTGCACACCACATAATAGGCCATCAAGGCGACGCAGTCGTAATTTCCGCCCCGCCCGTTGTGAAAATTCTTTTTGCCCCCCAGATCGGTGCGCCAATCGGAAAGGAACTCCACATACTGCCGTTGCACCCGTTCCCAGATTTCCTCCCGCCGAGCCGGGGGATAATGCAGGGCGACTTTTTCCCGAATCTGCTTTTTGCAGGGCTTTGTATACAATACGTGGCAGCCGCGGTCGAATTGCAGGGCGCTGTCCTTCACGGGCCTTCCCTCCCTTTTACGATGGTCGTCACCAGCCGGGCCCATTTTTCCGGAAAACAGGCCAGCAGCTGTTCGTGATTGAGGTCCTGTTCGTGAATCACCGGATGAGCAAAATGCCGCAGATAGCGCCGGCGATATTTTTCCCCCATCTTTTTGGCATAGAAGATATGAATCTCCGTGCCAGGCACGTCGATTTTCTCCGGCAGTGGGGTAATCAGGTCGGAATAAAACTGATTTTCGCAGCTGCGCCGGGTGACGTAGGGCCTCGGCCCGCCCATCAGCTTCATAAAGGCGCGGCCATAATCCCCCATTTCCTGCAACTTCCGCTCCATGGTTTTTTGCAGAAAGCGGGAGCGGAAGCGCCCGTCCCGAATCAGGGGATACATCAGGGGCAGCAGCAGCTTCGTTTGCAGCCGGGCCGTCAGGGGCGAGGCCTGATCCAGATCGGAACTGCCCAGAATGCCCGCGCCCAGGTGAATCCGCCGCCGGGCCGCCAGCAATCCCACGAAGGAGCCGCCCAGAGAGCAGCCATAAGCCCCGGCGACGCGCCCGCCCCAATGGCGAATCACGTAATCCTCGATCTTTTCGGTTTCCGCCAGCATGGTGGGGAATTCCGCCGGTTCCGTCTCGTCAAAGCCGTCGTAACTGACGCACAGCACCCGGAAATCCCGGGTCAGATAAGGCAGCACGCCGGCAAAATTGCTCTTCCAATGGCAGCAGGTGCCGGGCAGCAGCAAGAGCGCCGGCGCGTCCTCCGGGCCGAAGGCGTACACCTTCATCTTCCCACTCCCTTCAAAAAGCCGCCTTTGGCGCGTTCCTCCGTGTCGTCGGCTTCTTCGTAAGCGTCGTAAGGGGCGGCGGGGTCGGCGTAACGCCTGAAGGAGGAGCATTTTTTGTCCTTATGGGCAAAGGCGAAGGCGAAATTGTCCGTCCAGCCGGTGTGCCCGGTGAGGAACAGAGGGGAAAGGCCCCGCTGTTGCAGCCGTTCCTCCAAAGCCGCCAGAGATTTCACCGCCAGACGGTTGTCCTCCGCCAGGGCGGAAATGAAGCTGTAGCCCCCGTCCGGGCCGAACCAGAGGGTATCGCCGGTAAAGAGATACTTTTCGTCGACGAGATAGACCATGTGTCCCCAGGTATGGCCGGGCACCAGGAAGCATTCCACCTGAACGCCGCCGATTTCCAGGATCTGGCCGTCGGTGAGCAGCACCTTTTCGTTCCGGATGGTCACCTGGGGCAGTTTGTACAGATGGAACATCACCCTGCGGCGGGTCTCGCCGGTGAGATAACGGTTTTCAATTTCCCCCACGTACAGTTTCGCCTGCCGGAACAGGCCGGGGCTGTCGGCTTCCACCGCGCCCACGTGGTCGGTGTCCTGATGGGTGATGAGAATATGCTGAATTTCCTGAGGGCGGATGCCCAGCCAGCCCATTTTCTCCTCCAGCCGGGCGTAATTATATCCCGCGTCGATCATCAGCGTGGTATCGCCCTTGCGATAAAAGAACACGTTAGCCACCCATTCCCGCACGCAGGCCACGTGCTCGTCGATCCAGCCGGTATTCAGGGGCTTGAAGATGCCCCGGCCCCGGTACATTTTGCTCATTTCCTTCTTCTGAAAATCCGTCGCCTGTTTCGACATGCCGCTTCCTCTTTTCTCTCCCCCGGCGTTGTGTTAGTTTTATCTAACCAAATTCGTTTTGAAAAGCCGCCCTGGGGCAGCCGTCTTTTCTTCCTTTATTTTATCACGACGCGCTCCACAAATCAACGAAATCCGGCGCATTTTCCGGTTAACCCGCCTTGCCTTCGGCCCGCCGATGGCCTATAATAGGGACAAATCCCTGCCAAACGGGAAAGGAGCGTTTCATTATGTGCGCCGAAGTAAACAGCCGGTCCGCGCTGTATCAGCCGCTGACGGAAGCCGAGCTTGTCCGGGTGGTGGCCGCCGGGCTTCACACCCGGCCGGTTTCCCAGAAACTGCTGACCGGGGGGCTGTTCAACACCACATATCTGGTGAATACCGCCCATTGCGGGAAAGTGGTGCTGCGAATGGGGCCGGTGAATCGGCATCTGCTGATGCCCTTTGAGCAGCATTTAATGGAATCCGAGGCCCAGATATACGACCTGCTGGCCCAGCGGGGCGTAGCCGCCTCCGAAATTCTGGCCGTGGACCTGTCCAAAACCGTCGTCGACCGGGATTTCATGTTCGTTCGCTATCTGCCCAGCCGCGCCATGAGCGAATGCGACCTCGCCGGCGAGGATCGGGAGCGCGTCTGCCGGGCGATCGGCGAGGCCGCCGGCCGGATGCACGAAATTTGCGCCGACCGCTTCGGCCGCGTTGCCGCCGTAAGCCACGGCCGCGGTCACGCCCGCTGGAGCGATGCCCTCTACGCGGATCTGCTGGAATGGGAAACGGTGGCGGCGCCGGCGGAAATTTTTCCCGGGGAAGCCCACGAAGAAATCCGCCGGCTGTTCCGGGCCGCCGCGCCGGTGCTGGACGAAATCACCTCGCCCCAATTGGTGCATACGGACCTGTGGCTGGGGAACGTATTGATACGCACCGACACGCCCCGCCCCGAATTTGGCGCGATCATCGACGCGGACCGGGCCCTGTGGGGCGACCCCATGTACGAATTTTCCTCCATTCGCTGGGCCTATCGGGAGCCCGCCTTCTGGGAAGGATACGGCAAAGGCCCCGCCCAGGGCAAAAACGCTGAAATCCGCCGCGCCGTCTATACCCTGCACAACCTGCTGCTCAACACCTACGTCTATTTTAAGGAATACAACGACGCGGAAAACGGCGTCCGCGAGCGGGCGAACGTATACGAAACCATGGGGAACATCCGCCGCCTGATGGAGGGCTGAGCCTTTACGCTCGGCCCTTCTTTTCATCGGTTAAAGTCACACCTCTGGCACTGGGTCATCACCTTTTCGCTGTTCCCTCTTTGAAAAATGCCCGCCCATTTGCAGATGCTCTGGAGAATCGGCACCACCGATTTTCCCTTCTCCGTCAGCGCGTATTCCACTCTCGGCGGTATCTCATTGTACTGTCTGCGAACCACGAGATCGTCATGGATGAGCTCCTTCAACGTGGCGGCAAGCACCGCGTCCGTAATGTTCAGCATTTCCTTGCGAATGCCGCTGTATCGCAAGGTGCCCTTTTCATTCAGCACGCAGATGACCCGGGATTTCCATTTTCCGCCGAACAGCTCCAGCCCATATTCCAGGGGACATCGAATGTCCGTCTCCAATTTCTTCTGATACACAGCCGACACCTCCGCATTTTCTGGCTTCATTCTATCACAAATGCTTCTGAAAACATAGTCGCTATGAAATTTAAAAGCAGCTCATAAATTTCCTGATATCTTCCGTTTCTTTCTCTGAAGCGGTATACTGTTCCCGCATTCAGGGAATGCAAATGCAGCGAATCGGAGGGATTCACCATGAAGGTAAAAGCGTATCTTGAGATTACAATGGTCGTCAACCCGGAAAACCGCCCCGCCGCGGCAAAGGTCTACAATGATTATCGCCAGCCTTTCCTGGACAACATTGAAGGTGCGCTGACGAAGGAGCTGCTCATTCGCGAGGAAGACGTTCAGGTCATCCACGGCTTTGACAGCCTGGAGCACGCAAAGGCGTATCTTGAAACCGATCTGTTCAAAAAGGACGTATTTGTGGGCCTCAAGCCGACCTGGGCCGCCGATCCCGACGTGCGCTTCTACGAGATTGCGTAGGCCCCATCTTTGCATAGAATAAATATTCCCCGGCAAAGCCGGGGGTTTTTCATGTGCGGGCAAAGCCCTGGAATTATGGTACCTGCAATTCCATCTCGATGACCTCCTTTTGTGTTTCAATTTGCAGTTGGCAGACCGCATCTTGATGATCCACAAAAGGAGTTTTTTTGTCTTCCCCCGCCGCCTCAGGCTTCCCCAAACCCCATGCCAGGCGTGGGGTTCGGCTAAAACAGGATTTCCCGCGCCGCGGAGAGTTCCGGGGAATGATAGGGCGCCGTTTCCGCGAAGGCGTTTGCCGCCTTCAGCCGTTCAAACTGCGCGTGATTCAGGTGCACCGGGTAGCGCAGCAGCTTCATTCGGCCCTGCCTGAGCAGGCGTTCGCTGTAAGAGCCCCTTTCCAGCGTGCCGGTCATCACGGCCATGCCGCCCATGGCCAGCACCTGTTCGGCGATGCGCCGGGCCTCGCCGGTGCGCAGCTGGGGGTCGCTGACGAATACGATTCCCTGGGGTTGTTCCCGGTATGAGCTGACCGGCACATCGATTTTGGCCGGTCGATACCAGAAGCCGCCCGCCTGCTGTTCGGCGAAATTTTTCAGAAAGAGCGCATCCGCGGCATAGGAAACGCCCCGGAGGCAGTGGGAAAGGAGCTTCAGCAGCTCCAATCCGCGCCCGTATTTCGGCACGGGAAACAGCAGCAGCCCATGGGCAGACAGCAGGCCTTCCGTTGCGCGAACCAGCCGGCCGCAGGCCCCGGCATAGGGGGTTTCGTCCCGTCCGTAGGCGCAATCCAGCACGGCGAGATCCGCCTGATGGCCCCGGATGCAGTCGCAGGCGTAAACCTGGGTATCCTCCGTGTAATCCCCGGAAAAGAAGATGGATTTATCCTCCTGGGCAAAGCGATACCACACGCTGCCCGCGCAGTGGCCGCTGCGCCCCCATTGAATGGAAAGGCCTTGAAACGTTCCCCCTCCGGCCGGGCAAAGCGCCTGCAGCGAACGGCCGTTTTCCACGGCGAAGGGCAGCTGCCCCAGGGTTTCCTCCGTGGCGACCACCGTTCCCTGAAAGCCGCTTTCCCGCAGCCAGGGAAGCGCGCCGGTGTGGTCGGCATGGGAATGGGTCAAAAACACGGCCTCTGCGCGCCGAATCTGCTCCGGCGTCAGATGGGGATACGGATCCTCCGGCGTATCCGCCATTTTTCCACAGTCCACCAGAAAGCAGCGCCGCTCCCCCTGCACATAAAAGCAGTTTCGGCCGTGCTCGCCTACGCCGCCGGCAATCAACAGCTTCATGTCACGCCTCCTTCTTTTTTCCCGCAAATCGGTTGAAGATCAATAGCGCCGTGGTGGTGATGAGCACGCACAGCACCGCCATGGCCATGCCCAGGGAAACGCTGCCTTGTTCAAATTCCCGGTTGATATAAGTGGAAACCACCAGCGTGTTGGGCGGCGCGATGAGGCTGGCCGTCACCAGTTCCCGGAAGGCGATGATGAAGATCATCATCCATCCGGCGAAAATGCCCCGGGAAATCATGGGCAGCGTAATGCGCCGGAAGACGTACGCAGGCGTGCCGCCAAAGGCCCGTCCGGCCTCCAGCAGGCTGTCGTTGATCTGGGTAAAGGCGGAGGTGACGTATTGCACCGTGTAGGGCAGATACAGCACCACATACGCAAGCACCATGATCCCGATGGTGTTATAAAGGGGAAGCACCTTATAAATCGCGTTCCAGAACAGCATAACGCCGATCACCAGCACAATGCTGGGCAGCATTTCCGGCAGCAGGCTCACGCCTTCCAGCGTCTTCCGGAAAAAGCCCTTCGACTTCCGCACGGCCACCACCACCGCCGTGCCCAGCACGGAACAGAGGGAGGCGGACGACACGGCGAGGAACAGGCTCTTCCAGATGGAGGACAGGGCCTTGGGCGTGGTCAGCAGCTCTTTGTAATGATCCAGGGTAAAATTGCCCGCCGCCAGGCCGTAGCCGCGCAGCCTGATGAGAGAAGTCGCAATGATGGAAAAATACGGCACGCCAATGGCTGCCAGCACCACCAGCGCCACCCACAACCATGCGCCCGCCTGTCCCGCCGGGGACAGTTTTGTCCGGGCCGGCCGGCTGCCCTTGCCGCCCACCAGACGATAGCTGTTTTTGCCGGTGATATAGTTCTGCATCAGCCACATGCCCATGCAGATGCACACCAGAATGGAAGAAAGGCTGGCCGAACGGCCAAAGTCGATGGGCGCGGTGGTGGAATACTGCCCCTGCAAGCTGCTGAAAACGCCGGACACCAAATGCCCCTGCAAAGACTTCCGAGAGGGACGCGGCTGCGACTGTGGGTAGTATCTCAGCAAAAAGGCGGATGATGCCTCATGCTAATCTGTCTTGACTGCGGCGCGATCTTTGAGCAGGCTCGAATCGTATTTGAACGTCACGGGCTGGACACGCCGCCCTACGAAGAGCTGCTGGTCTGCCCACGCTGCGAGAGCACGGAGATTCACCCCGCGTATCGCTGCGACGTATGCGGCGAATGGATCACGAACAGCTACATTAAGACGGCAGACGGCGAGCGCATCTGCGGCGACTGCTATTCCCGCTGCGAGGTGGAAGATGGCTGACGCGCAGCTCAAATATGTGGAATACGCCGTGACATTGGAGGAGGTGCCCACGGAAATCAGCCTGACGATCTCCATCTCCAACTGCCGCTTTCGCTGTCACGGCTGCCATTCTGCGTATCTTCAGCAGGACGTTGGAAAGCCGCTGCTGCTAGACCTGATGACGCTGCTTCGCCGCTACGAAGGATAGATCACCTGCGTTTGCTTCATGGGCGAAGGCCAGAATCCCACGCAGCTTCAGGAAGCACTGCAAATTGTCCGGTGCCATGGCCTGAAAACCTGCCTGTACAGTGGATGCGAGTGTGTGGAATCATTCCGCGATCTGCTTCCGTTGCTGTATTATCTCAAATAGGGCGAATACCAGCCGGACAGGGGCGGTCTGGATTCGCCGGACACCAATCAACGGTTCTATCGCGTGATCAACGGCGCGTAGATCGATAGCACGAATCTTTTTCGGAGGGAAAGAGCATGATTGGAAAACTCTGCGATGCGTGCGGAGAGCATGAAGCTGTGCAGATCGCCTGCAGCGCATATGGCGTGACGTCGTATGCCTTCTGCACGGAGTGCCTGTCCAATGGCTTGGAGCCCTACGGCGCAGTCGTTTCCTGTATCGCCTGCGCCGGGCATTTTCCAAGGGACATCCGCAGGGAATACGTTGAAGATGTGCGCAGGATGCTTCCGCTCTGGAACAAAACAGAGGAAGAATTCATCCGGGATGTTGAAACGATGATCGATCAAGAAAAGGAGGAATCCCCATGTCTATGATCCTGGGCGTTCAGCCCGACGTGCCAACCGAAACCAACGAACGCGGCGGCAAACAGTCCGCTACGCCGTATGCCTTTCACTTTCTGCCACCCAACGCCATCTTTGCCGCTGCAGAGGTTGCAAAATACGGCGCGGAAAAGTACGGCGAAACATAGCTGAACCGCAACTACAAAAAGATTCCCGCCGAAGAGCATGTGAATCATGCTATCCAGCATCTTTACGCCTATCTCGCCGGCGATACCAGCGACGATCATCTGGCACACGCCATTCTGCGCGCGATGTTTGCCTTCGAGGTTGATCATGAGCAAGACCGAACCGACGGTTTCGCCTGACTCACTGCGGATTCTGGCGGCCGATTTGTCGCTTCGATGTCCGGGCTTTGCCATTTAGCGGTATGAGGGTGAAAACGTTCAAATTGAGCGTCTGTGCCATCTGAACACGCGAAACAGCAAAGCTGGTCATGGCGAAATCCTCGCCGCCATCTACGATCTGCTCTGTGAATGGTCTGAAAATATCGACGTGTTCGTGCGGGAAAAAGGTTTTTCCCGATTCCCGCACGAGACGCAGGCACTGTTCAAGGTAGTGGGCGTCGCTGATCTGACTGCATGGCAGAAATGCCGCGCCGTCTACGAAGAAATCGCTCCAGCCGCCGTCAAAAAGCTGCTGGTCGGCAGTGGGAAAGCATCCAAGGAGGATGTCGCCGCTGCATAGCAGCGCTTTGTCGGTGAACAGAATTATCAGACGGATGACGAAAGCGACGCGGTGGCAGTAGGCATCGCCTGGCTGCTCCAAAGAAATTTTCCAATAGAAAAGAGGAATTAACCATGCTAACCACGCCCCTGAAGTTCATTCACATCGGGTTCGGGAATATGCTCTGCGCGAACAAGGTCACCGGTATCATGCCGCTCGGTTCTGCCGCAGCCAAACGGCTAATCATGGAGTCCAAGGAAAATCGGCAGTACATCGATATGACCAGCGGTCATGCGGCCAAATCCTATCTGCTGCTGGACGACGGCCGGTAGGTCGGATGCGGCATCAGCTCCAAAACCATCGTGCAGCGATTCAACGCGAATCGCCCGCCCGAAGAAGACTCCGATTACAGCGACGGCAATGCCTCCGAGTTAAATGAGAAAAAGGAGGTTGACAATGAACGCTGAGTCCTTTAATATGGAATAGGCGAAAAATGCGGCACTGGCGGCAGTCAGCGCCGTATTTTCTCAGCTTCCATCCACGGGACAGGAGCCGCCCAAAACGATCCTTGAAAACGAAATCACAAATAAATCACATGAGCTGCCGATGGAATGCGATCCGAAAGGAGCGCACAACATGGCATCATCCTACAGAGAACGAGTCTATTTGGGTATCGACGAAGAGGGCCACGAAATCATCAAGTGGGCCAGCGGCGACAGCAAGTGGGAGCTTCACGACTCTATCGTCCGGCTGTACGTCAAATACGGAAAGATCGACCGCTTTCTTGCCGAGGTACAGAAGCCTCTCAGCGGCGAAAGCGCGAAGAAAGTCGTTCTCTTCCGCGACTACTACGAAAAGGTCTGGCTTCCGGAAAAGCGGCGCAGCTGCAAGAGCACGACGCTCGCGGGATATATGGGCTATTTTCGCAAGTATCTGCTGCCCGAATTCGGCGACTG
>CACXHB010000081.1 GCA_902767315.1 uncultured Eubacteriales bacterium | reverse complement strand
TGCCCACCGTACATGCCGCTGGGCACGATTGAAATTCGAGAGGGCTTTGGCCCTCTCGAGCTCTCCAAGGGTTTTTCGACAGTCTGGAGGCCCCCGGCACACGCGCCGGGGGCCTTTTCGGGGCTTTATTTTACCACGCCCTTTTTCAGAATGATATTGGCGTACAGGGCGGTTTCGCCCGTGGCGAGAATGGCGTAGGCCTCCCGGGAGCGGCGGTAGAATTCGAAGCGCTCCACTTCTTCGATTTTGTGCTCGCCTTCCCGGCGGCGAATGATGTCCTTATAATCCTCCCAGATGGCGGGCACGGTGGGGTCGCCGGGGGTGACGGCCATCAGCGCCACCGGGGCCTCCACGTAGGTATCCAGGGGAAACAGGGTCAGAATCGCGTCCAGAATTTCCGGCACGCCGTGGCCGTCCAGGCGCACCAGCCGGCGGGCGTTGGACGCGGCGGGGAAATTGCCGTCGCCGATGACCAGTTCGTCGCCATGGCCCATTTCCATCAGGATTTTCAAAAGCTCCGGCGAGAGAACGGCGGGGATGTTTTTCAGCATGGGAATCGCTCCTTGGGCCGTTTTTTGAAAAACGGCGCTTCTTTATTATTTCGTAATAATTATATCATGCTTCGGGGCGCTTATCAATATTGCGAATATTCCAATTAGCTGATACAATAAGATAGAATAACCAGCGAATTTCTCTCTGCCGGCGGCGGGGAGACAAACAGGAAAAAGGCGGTGCGCGAAATGGGCAGAATCATAGCGATTACCAACCAGAAGGGCGGCGTGGGCAAGACCACAACGGCAGTCAATCTCGCCGCGTGCGTGGCCGCGGAAGGAAAACGAACCCTGCTGGTGGACATCGATCCCCAGGGCAACGCCACCAGCGGCCTGGGCATGAACGGCCGGGGGGAGGCAAGCGTTTACGACGTGCTGCTCAACGAAGCGCCGGCGGAGCAGGCCGTGCTGGACACGGGCTTTTCCGGGCTGATGCTGCTGCCATCCGGCATTGAACTGGCCGGGGCGGAGGTGGAGCTGGTGGAAGTGGAGAAGCGGGAAAACCTGCTGAAGCGGGCGCTGGAGCCTTTGAAGGCGGAATATGATTTTCTTTTCATTGATTGCCCGCCTTCCCTTACGCTGCTTACCCTGAACGCCCTGACGGCGGCGGACGGGGTGATCGTGCCCATTCAATGCGAATATTACGCCCTGGAGGGCATGGGCCAGTTGATGAATACGGTGAAGCTGGTACGGAAAAAGCTGAACCCCACCCTGGCGGTGGAGGGCATTGTGCTGACCATGTACGACGCGCGCACCAATCTCAGCGCCCAGGTGGTGGAGGAGGTGCGGGGACATTTTCCGGAGGAAGCCTTTGAAACCCTGATTCCCCGGAACGTGCGCCTCAGCGAGGCCCCCAGTTACGGCATCCCCATCAGCGAATACGACCCCAAATGCGCGGGGGCTACGGCGTACCGGGATCTGGCCCGGGAACTCATCGCCCGGCGGGCAAACCTTGATTGAGCACGGGAGGCGAACGGAAAATGGCGGGAAAGAAACCTCAGCGGGGTCTGGGCCGGGGCCTGGGCGCGCTTTTGGGGGAAGACGTGGTAAGTCCGGCGGAGGAAAAAGCGGCGGACGAGGTGCTGAACCTGGAGATTCGACTGATCGACCCCAACCGGGAGCAGCCCCGGCGGGATTTTGACGAGGAAGCGCTGCAGGAACTGGCGGCCTCCATTCAGGCGGTGGGCGTGATTCAGCCCATTATCGTCTGCCGGGAGGGGGAGCGCTACACCATCGTGGCCGGCGAACGCCGGTATCGGGCGGCCCGGCTGGCGGGGCTGGAACAGATTCCGGCCATCGTGCGGGACTGGGAAAAGCAGACCCGGCTGGAAGCGGCGCTGATTGAAAATTTGCAAAGGGACGACCTCAACCCCGTGGAGGAGGCCATGGGCGTGAAAAAGCTCATGGAGGAAACGGGGCTGACCCAGGAGCAGGCGGCCCAGCGGCTGGGCAAAAGCCGGCCGGCGGTGGCCAACCTTTTGCGGCTGTTGACCCTGCCGGAAAGCGTGATTCGCATGCTGCGGGAGGGAAAGCTCACCGCGGGACATGCCCGGGCGCTGGTGGGGCTGGAAAAGGGAAAGCAGGAAAAGCTGGCGCAGCTGTGCGCGGCTCAGGGCTGGTCTGTGCGGCAATTTGAAAAAATCTGTCAGGCGGCCCGGCAGCAGGAACCGGAGCCCAAGCCCCGCGTCCGGCGGGATCCTCAATTGAAGGAACTGGAATCCCTGGCCCGGGACACCCTGGGACTGCGGGCCCGGCTGGAGGGGGATTTGAATTCCGGGAAGCTGGTGCTGAATTATTACAGTCAGGACGATTTGCAGCGGGTCTGGGACGCGCTGTCCCGGCTGAAGTAACGTGGGCGGGCAAAGGCGGCGCACGCTGGCCGCGATTTTCCTGTTCTGGTTTTCCATGTATACCTATCCCTCCTTCCTGTCCGGCTATGTGCAGAACGTGCTGGGGGCGGGCAGCGTACTGGTGGGCATGATCGTGGGCAGTTATGGCTTTGTGCAGATGCTGCTGCGGATTCCCCTGGGCATTTGCAGCGACCGGGTGAAAAAGCGCCGGGTGTTTGTGCAGGCGGGATTTCTGGCCACGATACTGTCCGGGGCAGGGCTTTCTCTGGTGGCCCTGGCGGCGGCGCGGGGCGGAATCAGCCCTGTGCCGGTGCTGTTCCTGCGGGGGTTGTCCGGCGGCGGCGCGGCGGCCTGGGTGGCCTTTTCGGTGCTGGCGGCGGATCAGGCGCCTCCGGACAAAACCGGCGAGGCCATGAGCCGCATCAGCTTTTTCCAGAACATGGCCACGGTGGCTGCCATGCCCCTGGGCTCCTGGATCATGACCCGATTCGGGGCGGCGTGGGCCTTTGCGCTGGCCGCCGCCGCGGGCGCGGCGGGATTGATCCTGATTTCCGGCGTGGAGGATCTGCCGCCCCGGGGCGAGGCCATGACGGTGCGGGAAATCTGCACCCTGGCCAAAAACCGCAAGCTGATCGCCGGCACGCTGCTGGCCACGCTGTTTCAGCTGGTGACCTGGGCCACGGTGCAGGGCTTTACCCAGAACTGGGCCCTGGAATATGTATCGGGCTTTGACGGCGGAAAGCTGGGGATGCTGGCGGTTTCCTATATGCTGCCCAACGCCCTGGTCTGCCGAATCAGCGGCGGGTATCTGTCAAAAAAACTGGGGCCCCGGGGCGTGGTATGCCTGGGCTTCGGAGGCGTGGCGGCGGCCTGTTGTCTGTATCCCGGGGCGCGGACGGTAGCGGCCCTTCTGGGGGTGCAGGCGCTGTTCGGCGCGGGCATGGGCATGATACTGCCCCTTTCCATGGCGCTGGCGGTGGAAGACGTGCCCGCCTCCGGAAAGGGCGCGGCCATGGGCTTTTATCAGGCGGTATACGGCGCGGGCATGTTCCTGGGGCCGGTGCTGGCCGGGGCGGTGATCGAGGCCTTTTCCGGCAAAAGCCTGCTGGCGGGCTATCGGGCGAATTTTTACGTCAGCGCGGCTTTGGCCGCGGCGGGGGTGCTGCTGGCGGCGGCGCTGATTCGGGAAAAGAAAATTGGGAGGAAATAACGTGAACACTTATCGGGTTTTGAAAGTCAAAGAACCGATGGAGAGCCTCGCGGGCAAGCGGTTTTCTCCGGTGTACGATGATTATGCGAACATCGCGGATTATCCTTGGGGGGATTATTACTGCCCCGACGCCCGGGCCTGCGTCCGCTGGGACGAGGGGGGACTGTGGGTCACTCTGTGCGCCAAGGAGGAACGGATCTCCGCCCATGAAACCCGGTTCGGCGGCCCGGTCTGCGTGGACAGCTGTCTGGAATTTTTCCTGAATCCCTGCCCCGCAGCCCAGGACAAATATGTCAACGTGGAAGTCAACGCCCGGGGCACCATGCACATCGGCGTGGGCAAGGAACGCGGGGATCGCCGGGTATTGCAGGCAATGCCCGAAGACATGCGGCTTTCCGTTTCCGGGCACATCGACGGCTGGTGGGCCGTGCGGTATTATCTTTCCTGGAAGCTGTTGGAGGAATTGACCGGCGCCCCCCACGAGGCGGAAATGCGGGGCAATTTTTACACCTGCGATGAGAGCATACATCCCCATTTCGGATGCTGGTCGCCGGTGCTGGCTCCCGCGCCGGATTTCCACAGGCCGGAATATTTCGGAAAGCTGGAAATGATTTAAGAACCTGAAGAGGAAACGACATGAGGAAACTACAAAGGCGGCTCTGGGCGCTGATGCTGGCGCTGATGCTGGCGATTTCTCCCTGCCTGGCGGAGGAGACGGAACCGGAGCCCACCCCCGAGGAAGACGCGGTGGTGGAAAATCCCGAAGAGGAAGAGCAGTTCGACGACAACATCGATTCCTATCTGACTGACAAACGCGCCGAGGTGGCGAACATGCGCCATCTGCTGCTCATCGGCATCGACGCCCGCCCGGGAGAGACCACCGGCCGCAGCGATACCATGATTATCGTGACGCTGGATCCCGACGGGAATGTCATCAAGCTTACCAGCATTATGCGGGATCTGTATGTGGAAATTCCCGGCCGGAAAAACAACCGGATCAACGCAACGTATGTTTTCGGCGGGCCGGAGCTTCTGATGGAAACCATCGAATTGAATTTCGGCGTGCACATCGATCATTATATCGCCGTGAATTTCTCCATGCTGGGCAAGCTCATCGATTCCATCGGCGGGCTGACCCTGACGGTGGAAAACGAATATTATATGCGCCGCATCAACGCCGTCATCAAGCAGGACAACCGGGTGCTGGGCATCGACCGGAACGATCAATTGCTCACCGAGCCCGGGGAACAGCTGATGACCGGCAAACAGGCTCAGGCCTACGCCCGGTATCGTTACGGCACCGCCGATGGAGATTTCGGCCGCACCGTGCGCCAGCGGGAGATCATCACCAAGATTTTCGAAAAGCTCAATCAGATGACGGCCATCGAACTGATGGGGCTGGTGGTGGATAATTTTGACAACGTGTATACCAATCTTTCCGTGGCGGACCTGGCCTCCTATGCGCCGGTGCTGATTTCCATGAAGGACGCGGAAATTCAGGAAATGCGGCTGCCCATCGACGGCGGCTACCAGAGCAAGACCATTGCGGGAATGTCCGTACTGGTGCCCAACTGGGAAAAGAACATGCAGGCGCTGCTGGAGTTCCTGGGGGAATGAAGAACGAAGGGGAATGAAAAATGAAGAAAGTGCGGGAGATGTATTCCCGAGACAGCGAGTTTCAGCGCTTTGAAACCCTGAAGCGCAACCGGGAAAAGCGGGCGAAGCAGGGGCTGTTTTTCCTGGAGGGCGTGCACCCGGTGGAGCAGGCCGTGGCCAACGGATACGAATTTTACGCCATTGGCGTGGACGCGGAAAAGCGGCTTTCCGGCTGGGCGGAGGACATGCTTCGCCGGGCCAATCCGGAGATGATTTTCCGGATGCACGGCAGTTTGCATTCCGAACTTTCGGACCGGGAGGAGAGCTGCGAACTGGTGTGCCTGGCTCGGCAGCGGCTGGGCATTCCCCGGTTTGAGAAAGATCCCCTGGCGCTGGACGTGGTGTTCGACCGGCCCGCGGGCCCCGGCAACCTGGGCACCGTTTTCCGTTCGGCGGACGCGTTCGGCGCGCGCTGCGTCATTACCACCGGCCACGCGGCGGATTTTTACGATCCGCAGTGCATTCGTGCGTCCATTGGCACGGTGTTCAACAAGCCCCATGTGAATCTGGAGGGCTGCGACGCCGCCCTGGAGTATCTGCGGGCGCTGCCGGAAAAGCCGCTGATCGTCGGCACCAGCGCTCACGGCGACGCGCTTTTGACGGAGGTGGATCTCACCGGCCCGGTGGCCATGGTTATCGGCAACGAGACCTTCGGCATGTCCAAGGCCTGGCGGGAAAAGTGCGACGTGGTGGCAAAGATTCCCATCTACGGCGGAGCGTCTTCCCTGAACGCAGGCAGCGCGGCCACGGTTTGCTTCTATGAAGTGGCCCGGCAGCGGGAATTCAAACATACATAAAAAACCAAGGGGCCCGGCGGCAAAGCCGCCGGGCCCCCGGCGCCCCAAATGCCGGCAAATTTCATTTGCCGGCATTTGGGGCGCAATGGGGGCGCGGGGGAGCTTCGCTCCCCCGCGCCCCCACCCGGGGCCCCTGGGCCGCCGCAGGTGATATGTACCCCCAATACTGGACAGTCAGTATTGGGGGTATTTATATGAAATACAGCTACGAG
>CACXHB010000080.1 GCA_902767315.1 uncultured Eubacteriales bacterium | reverse complement strand
TTAGTACAGTTGGTAGTACGCTACACTGGCAGTGTAGAGGTCAGGAGTTCGAGTCTCCTATGCTCCACCAGATTGTCCACCGTGATTATGAACAGATCACGGTGGATCTTTTCTATCTTTCGCAATGCGCGAAAACAGGTGCGGCGAATTTGCGGAGGCACAAATGGAGCTGGTAGTAAAGCGTTTTTCGGAATTGAGCGCGGAAGAACTGTTTGAAATATACAAACTGCGTGTTTCGATATTTGTGGTGGAACAAAATTGCCCGTATCAGGAAGTGGACGACGCCGACCGTGTTGCGCACCATCTCTGGTTCAGGGATCAGGACGCGAAGCCTACGCGCGGGTTCTGCCCCCGCAACGTTTCCCACTGCGTCAATTGGCCGTGTCATTGCGGTCAAACGTCGGTGCGGGCTGGGCAGCAAAATTGTGGAAGCGGCGATTGACGTCGCCAAAACGAAATTTCGGGCGGAAAAACTTACGATCGAAGCGCAGGTTTACGCCCGCTCGCTGTATGAAAAGCACGGATTCTATCAGACTTCTGAAGAATTTCTGGAAGATGGGATTCCGCATATCCAAATGCAGCTGAATCTTTAACTTCCAACTGGAAGGCGCTTCTGAACGCGTCGTTTTGTGATAGAATGAGATTGATTCATCAAAATCTGTGGAGGCATGAACGCATGATTTTCTGCTTTTCCGGAACGGGCAACAGCCGGTATATCGCCGGGCGAATCGCCCAGGCGACGGCGGACGAAAGGATAGACCTGAACGCAAAAATCAAGGCCCACGATACTTCGCCGGTACAGACGGGCCGGGACGTGATCGTCGTTGCGCCGACGTACGCCTGGCGGATCCCGCGCATCGTGCGGGATTGGCTTGCCCGGACGGAGCTGGTTGGGGCGGAACGGGTCTGGTTTGTGATGGATTGCGGCGGCGAAATTGGCAACGCCGCCCGCTATAACCGGCTTCTTGCGGAACAGAAGCATTTGCGGGATATGGGCACGGCGCAGATCATCATGCCGGAAAATTATATCGCCATGTTCAACGCGCCCCAGCCGGCGGCGGCCAGAAAAATCGTGGAGCGGGCGGAACCGCAAATTGACGCGGTCGTCGAGGACGTCCGGACCGGCCGGCCCTTTGCCGCCCCGCGAAATAACCTCTACGATCGGCTCATGAGCGGCCCGGTGAACCCGATTTTCTATCGATGCTTCGTAAAATCGGCCGCCTTCCGGGCGGGGGACGCCTGCGTCGGCTGCGGCCAGTGCGCCCGGAAATGTCCCATGAACAACATCCGCATGGAAAACGGAAAACCCGTGTGGGGTCAGGCCTGCACCCATTGCATGGCCTGCATCTGTTATTGCCCGACGGAAGCCATTGAATATGGGAAAAAGAGCGTCGGTAAACCCCGTTATCATTTTGAAGGACTGTAAAGAGGCGGCAGGATGGAAATCAGGAAGCTGCATCCGGAATTTTCCGTGTGCCAGGTGGCGGACGTTTCGCAGGTGAATTCTGACGCGGAATATTGCTTTCTGGGGAAAACCGACGAAGAAATTTCCCTGGTATGCCCGGTGGAGGACGTTCCGGCCAATGCCATTCGGCGGGAGGACGGCTGGCGCGCTTTCCGCGTTCAGGGGGCGCTGGACTTCTCGCTTATTGGCATTCTGGCGAAAATCGCCGGATTGCTGGCGGAAAACGGCGTTTCGATTTTCGCCGTGTCTACTTATAATACGGACTATGTGCTGGTGAAAAAGGAAAGCTATCCCAAGGCGCTGGAGGTTCTCGCGCGGGCGGGATATACCATCACAGATTAACGATTTGCGGCGGGGATTGACAGCCGGGGCGGGGTCTGGTATAATCAAATCAATGAAAAGCATGCCATGAAGGCTTGCGGTTGCCAGCAGGCGACGCGCCTTCGCGGCATTTTTATTTTCATTTTTCAGGAGGTTTTTCCCCATGAATCGCAAAGTTCGTTCTCTGGTGCTGGCGGCGGTCTGCGTGGCCCTGGGCCTGGTGCTGCCCTTCCTCACCGGTCAGATTCCCAGCATCGGTTCCAAGCTCAGCCCCATGCATATCCCGGTGCTCCTGTGCGGCTTTCTGTGCGGCTGGCAGTATGGTCTGGCGGCGGGGTTTGTGCTGCCCCTGCTGCGGAATCTGCTCTTCGGCATGCCCCCCATGCCCGTTGCGCTGATTATGGCCTTTGAAATGGCGACCTACGGCCTGTGCACCGGCCTTCTGTATAAATTCCTGCCCAAGAAGCCGGCGTATGTTTACGTCACCCTGATCGCCTCCATGCTCATCGGCCGGGTGGTCTGGGGCGTGGTTTCCCTGATCGTCTATACCGCTAAGGGCACCGGCTTCACCTTCGCGGCCTTCCTGGCCGGCGCGTTCACCAACGCCGTGCCCGGCATCATTCTGCATATCGTGCTGATTCCGCCCATTGTGCTGGCGCTGAAGCGGGCGAAGATTCTCCGGGAGGAATAAACCATGGATTTTGGCAGCGTCGCCCGCTGGCATAGCCGACAATATCCCCACATGACGGCCCAGGATTTCGTAAAACTGGCCTATCAGAGCGCCTTTGGCAGCGAGCACATGCGCCCGGATCCGGAAAAGGTGCTGAATTATCTGCGCACCGAGGCGGAAAATACCCCCCGGACCGGAGAGGCGCTGTTTATCCCCATCGGCGGCGGACTGTGCCGGCTGAATCTTGCGGCCCTTTCCTGGTCCGGATTGCGGCTGGAAACCGTGGCGGGGCTGTTCGCCTGCGCCGGGAAAAGCGGGGGAGAAGCGGCGCTGGAGGCGGAATTGCAAACCCTGTCCCAACTGGCCGGGGCGGGAGAGCTCTGCGTCTCCGGCGAGGAAATGAACCGCTATCTGGCGCGGTATCGGAACGTGGGCTGCCCGGCGGTGCATCATTCGGAGGCCTTCCGGGCCCATTACGCCCCCGCTTACCGGATTGTGCCGGAATTCGCCGGGGCGGCGCTGCCCCTCTTTCAGAAAATCGACGCGCTGCTTTTGAAGAAAGCGTATGTGCGCGTGGCCATCGACGGCATGAGCGCCTCCGGCAAAAGCACCGCCGGAGCCCTCTTGCAGGCGGTTTATGGGGCCAATCTGTTCCACATGGACGATTACTTCCTGCCCTTCGAAAAGAAAACCCCTCAGCGGCTGGCCCAGCCCGGCGAAAACGTGGATCACGAACGCTTTTATGCGGAAATCGCCTGTCGCGGCCCGGAGGAGTCCTTCGACTACACCCCCTATCACTGCCATCCCGGCTGCTATGGGGAAAAGGTGCATGTGGAGCCCAGGCGGCTGACCATCGTGGAAGGGGCCTACGCCCTGCATCCCCAATTGCGGGACGGCTACGACCTGAAGGTGTTTTTTCAGATCGATCCGGCGCTGCAATCCCGGCGCATTCTCGCCCGCAACGGGGAACAGATGCACCGGCGGTTCATGGAGGAATGGATCCCCATGGAGAATCGTTACGAGGCCGCCTTCCAGGTGCGGGATCTGTGCGACGTGGTGCTGGACGCGGGGTTCGTGGAGAATTATTCCGCCCGTCTTTTGAACACCCTGCCATAAGAATTTAACAAAATTTGTGGAAGGTTCCATTTCCCCCTTGCGGAAACGTTAAAACTTGTGGTATAATAATCCCAGCAAGGAAAAAGGAGGAGCGCGTATGAAGCTTATTATCGCAATTGTTCAGGACGAGGATGCCTCCCGCCTCATCAGCAGCCTGATGAACGAGGGTTATAGCGCCACCAAGCTGGCCACCACCGGCGGTTTCCTGCGTTCGGGCAATACCACGCTGCTTCTGGGTGTGGACGACAACAAGTTCGACGGCGCCATGGCCGTCATCGAAAAGGTGTGTAAGTCCCGCAAACAGATCGCCACCTCTCCCTCTCCCATGGCCGGGTCCACGGGCGTTTATGCCCCTTATCCCATTGAGGTCATGGTGGGCGGCGCGACGATTTTTGTTTTGAACGTGGAACAGTTCACCAAAATCTGACCAGGTGGAAAGCATTTGAATACCCAGGCGTTTGGCGTAAAAATTCCAGATGGGCTGATGCGTTCGGTGAAAGCCGGGCGCATTGCCCATGCTTTTTTACTGTCCGGCCCCCACGGCACCGGCAAACGCACCTGCGCCAATTATCTGACGCAGACCATACTGTGCGCTTCACCTCAGGCCCCCTGCGGCCAGTGCCCCGCCTGCAAAAAAGTGCTGGCGGGCCTGCACCCGGATGTGCACGTGGTGGGGGAGGAGGAAAAGTCCATTTCCGTGGATACTATCCGCGCCCTGCGGGATCAGCTGGCCCTGCGCCCCTTTGAGGCGGATCGGCATATCGCCCTGATTCCCCGGGCGGACCGGATGACGGCCCAGGCCCAGAACGCCCTGTTGAAAACCCTGGAGGAACCGGCGGGGGGAAATGTGTTTTTTCTGCTCACCGACCAGCCCGGGGCCATGCTCCCCACCATCGTCTCCCGCTGCAGAAGGCTGCGGTTTTCGCCGGTCTCGGTGGAAGCATGCGCGGAAATTCTGGCGGAAAAGGGCGTGGAGCCCGGCAGGGCCCGTCTGGCGGCCGCCTGCGCGCAGGGGGCCGTGGGCCGCGCCCTGGAAATCGCCGGGGACGAAGACTATCTGCCGCTGCGGGAAAAGGCGCTTTCTTCCCTGAAGGCCCTGTCCGGTGGAAAGGCCGGGGTGGCCCGGGCGATCTCCTTTTTGGGAGAGGGCAAATCCGCCGCCGCCCGCGCCCCGGAATGGCTGGAAATTCTGGAGGTCGTCGCCCGGGATCTCATGGCCCGGGAAAACGGCGGCACGCCCTATGGCGATACCGGCGATTTGAAGCTGGACGGCCGGGCGCTGCTGCTGGGCGTGATGGAAACCCGAAAGCTGGCGGCAAGCAACGTTTCTTTTCTGGCGGCGCTGGAAAAAATGTATCTGGCGCTGACTGGTTCAAGATAGAAAGGCGGCGCAAGCCGCGTTAACGGAGGATTTGGAATCAATGGCAATGGTCATCGGCGTCCGCTTTAAGAAGGCGGGCAAGGTTTATTATTTTGATCCCTGCGATATCTGGCCCAGGCCGGGCAGCAACGTGGTGGTGGAAACCGCCCGGGGCGTGGAATTCGGCGAAGTGGTCACCGGCGCCAGGGAAATTTCCGACGAGCAGATCGTCACCCCCCTGAAGAAGGTGCTGCGCCTGGCAACGGAAGAGGACGAGCGCCGGGCGGCCTATAACGCCCAGCGGGAAAAGGACGCCTTCAGCGTCTGTCAGGAGAAAATCGCCAAGCATAAGCTGGATATGAAGCTGGTGAGCGTGGAATACACCTTCGATAACAGCAAGATTATCTTCTATTTCACCGCCAACGGCCGGGTGGATTTCCGGGAACTGGTGAAGGATCTGGCGGGCGTGTTCAAAATGCGCATCGAACTTCGGCAGATCGGCGTGCGGGACGAGGCCAAAATGCTGGGAGGCCTGGGGGCCTGCGGCCGGCCCATCTGCTGCGGCGCGTTCCTGGGGGATTTCCAGCCCGTGTCCATCAAAATGGCCAAGGAGCAGAATCTCTCTTTGAACCCCACCAAAATTTCCGGCCAGTGCGGTCGGCTCATGTGCTGCCTGAAATATGAGCAGGATTATTACGAGGCCACGCTGAAGAAGCTGCCCAAGGTGGGCAAGGACATCATGACCCCCGACGGCGCGGGCGTTGTCACGGAAATCAACCCCATCCGGGAAAAGGTCAAGGTGCGCATTCATACCGCCGACGATACCTTCGATCTGCGGGAATACGCCATGGACGACGTGCGCCGCATGGGCCCGGACGACGCGGCGGCCATTCGCGAAACGGTGGTAAAGCCGGATCGCCGGCCGAAGAAGGCCGAACCGGAAGCCGAACAGCCTCAGGAAGAGCCGAAGAAGCGGCGCTATCCCCATCAGAAGGCCGTGAAGAACCTGAGCACCGATCAGTTCCTGGAGAAAATCGGCGCGGACGCGGAACAGCCCCAGGAAACCGCCGGTCAGCCCCAGCGCCCGGCTCAGGAGGAACGGCCGGATCGCCGGCCCCGCCGCCGGCCCCGTCCGCCCCGCCGGGAGGACCGGGAGCGCCCGGAAAAGGCCCCCGCGCCCAAAAACGAACCCGCTGAATAAAAAACATTACCGGCCGACGCCCCCGAAAGGACGCCGGTCGGCTTTTTGTTGCCCGGAATCAGAAAGTATCCACGAATTTGCGGCCTTCCAGATAGGCAATCATATTGAGTACCAGGAAATTCCAGTTCTGGAACCCGTGGGTCACGATGGGCTCGCAGGTATCCGGATGGTAGTATTCATGCAGGCAGCCGTTTTTCTCCAGATCCCGGCCGAACAGCCGCACGGTCTTTTCCGCCAGGGCCCGGGCGTCTTCCTCGAAGCCGTATTTCAGCAGGCCGGAGAACACCATGAAGTTGCTGATGCCCCACACCGGGCCCCGCCAGTTGGAGGGATTGTTGGAAGCCCGCAGGTCGTATTGCTGCTCCAGCCGGGAAAGGGTGCGCACGCCCGCCCGGCAGGCGAAGGTACGCTCATCCCGCAGCCGTTCCAGCATGCGCCGAGCCCGATCCGCCGGAGCAATGCCCGCCCACATGGGCAAAAAGCTGGACCAGTTGTCGATGCGCAAAATCAGGCAGGGATAGTCCCGGGGCGCGCCGCTGTGCAGCCAGTTGTTGGGGTCCACCGGCCGCAGGCCGAAGTCCACACTGTAATAGGTGCCGTCCCGCTCGTCCCAGCACCAGCGGTTCACCGCGTCGGCCAGGTCCTGGGCCTTGCCCCGCCAGAGGTTGGCCTTTTTCATATCGCCGCGCATTTCCATCAGATAGCCGAAGGCCAGCAGCTCCCGATAGAGCAGGCTGTTGAGATAAATGGAGCCGCAGCTGCCGTCGGGCTTGTAGAATACGGAGGGATCGTTGTCCACGCCCACGGCAAAGTCGTCCTGCCAATAGGCCAGGCCGGTGGTCTTTTCCACGTGGGATTCCAGATACCGGTTCAGAAACGCCTCCAGCTTGTCCAGCACGCCCGCCGCCCAGTCCGCGTTGCCGCCGTTTCGCTGGGCCAGGAAGGCCATGTGCTGGGCCAGCACGGGCTTGTGCATGTTGGTTTTGAAGGCGCGCTCCTTTTCCGGGTCGGTGTGCATGGGGCCGTCGGCGGTGACGCAGATGGGCACAAAGCCGTCGGGGGTGGAAAGCTCCAGAAAGTTCAGGGTGCAGCCACGTTCGTATTCCACAAATTCCCCGGTCCGGCCGCTGTCGGCCTCAATCTGGCCCATCATCACGCTGGTCAGCCAGGAATCCCAGTCCCACAGGGAGGCGGAATAATACGGGCTTTCCGGGGAACAGGGCACGATGTAGGGATGATGCAGGATGCCCATGGGCTCGCGGATCATGCCGCGGCTGGTTTCGGTAATGTTTTTTTTCAGAAGATCTATGTACTTTTGCATAAGCCACCTCCGGTAAATATAGCCTGAGATTATTATAACAAGAGGATACGGCGCTGTCCAGCGAAATATCAGGAAAAAAATAGAAAAATAAATTGTAAAAATGATATTGCAAAATGAGGGCAAAAGCGTATATAATGGTGAGCAGATAAATTGAATATAAAGGAGGAACCCCAATGAAAAAGTTGTCCCTTATGCTTGCTCTGCTTTTGGCCCTGAGCATGTGCTCCTTTGGCGCCGGCGCGGAAGGCTTCGGCGAATCCCCCATGCTCACCGAGCAGGTGGAAGCCGGAAACCTGCCCCCGGTGGAAGATCGCCTGCCGGAAATCCCCAAGGTGGCCGACGAGCTCAGCGACGAATTCGTGGAAGTGGAAACCGGCAACTACGGCGGCACCCTGCGCACGGAGACCTTCTCCGTCAACTGGAACGCCCACATCTTCATGGGCGAGGATGAGAACCTGCTGACCCAGATCGATATGACCAGCGGTATCATCACCCCCAATATCGTGGAAGCCTACGAAGCCAACGAAGATTGCACCGAATTCACCTTCACTCTGCGCAAGGGACTGAAGTGGTCCGACGGCGAGCCGGTGACCATGGAAGACTTTGAATTCGGCATCAATTCCGTGGCCTTCAATACGGAATTGAATCCCGTTCTGAGCAATACCTTCCGCACAGGCAATTCCTCCTCCGGCACCCCCATGACCTTTGAAGTCATCGACGAAAACACCTTCAAGATCACCTTCGACGGCGCTTACGGCGGATTCCTGGCCAAGATCAGTACTTCCGCCAGCTGGGCCGGATACACCGACACCCTGAAGCCCGCCCATTTCCTGAAGCCCTTCCATAAGGATTTCGCCGAGGAATGCCACGGCTCTCTGGAAGCCTATTACGAGTACATCAAGCCCTTCGCGGCGGTGCTGGGCTACGACGACCCCGAAGCCGAGGGCGTGTGGACCTACGTGTTCAATCAGGTGGACGTGGTCAACTGGGAGCTGACCGACCCCAACGACTGCCTGACCAGCAAGTATTTCGAAGGCCTGATCGATCAGAACTTCCCCGTGCTGTACGCCTGGATCATGGAATCCGACGACAGCAACGTCCAGACCTACGTGCGCAATCCCTATTACTGGAAGGTGGATGAGGACGGCAACCAGCTGCCCTATATCGACCGGGTCACTTCTACTTATGTGGAAGACGAAGAAACCTTCTGCCTGGAAATCATCGCGGGCAATGTGGACTTCACCGGCGTTACCAATGCCAATTACATGAGCCTGTATCTGGAAAATGAGGAGAAGGGCAATTATCGCTATATCTCCGCCACCGACCCCGCCACCTTCGGCGCGGCCTATCTGAACATCAATTACGGCCTGAACGCCGACGGCACTGTGAAGGACGACGAAGCCTCTCAGACCTGGCAGGAAATGGTGAGCGATCTCCGCTTCCGTCAGGCGCTGATGTACGCCATCGACGCGGAAGAGGTTTCCGACACCATCTATAGCGGCCTGGCCACCTCCAACCCCTATTACGAGTGCACCCACGACACCGAAAAGGCCAACGCCCTGCTGGACGAAATGGGCGCGGTGGACGCGGACGGCGACGGCTATCGCGAAACGCCCTCCGGCAAAAAGTTCCAGTGGCAGATGTGGCTCACCGAAGGCAACGACCATAAGTCCTTCGCGGAGCTGTACGCGGAATACTGGCGCGAGCTGGGCCTGAACGTGGACATCTACGTCACCGAGGAATCCCTGCTCACCGCCTCCATGAACGCCAACGAAATCCCCATGCGCATCTTCTACTGCAACGGCCCCTCCTTCTGGCCCTTCCTGGATTGGGGCATCAATATCTGGGCGCCCATGTATAACGCATGGTTCACCGCCGGCGGCGAAAGCGCAGACGGCGAATTGCTGGAGCCCACCGAGGAGGTCAAGGAATTCTATCATCTGGTCAATTCCATGATGCAGGTGGACGCCAACACCGCGGCCAACGTCATCACGCCCGAATGCTGCCAGTTTATCGCCGACAACCTCTACATCATCCTGCCCATCCTCAACTGCCCCAGCGCCATCAGCTACAGTCGGGATCTGGGCAATGTGCCCACCGGCGGCACGAATATCACCCACACCATGAACTTCGACATGGAGCGGCTGTTCTTCGTCAATCCGGAAGCGCATTAATCCTTCCCCATAGAACAGGCGGCCCGGGCGATTCGTCGTCCGGGCCGTTTTGCGCCGCCTGCGCCACTGAAAATCCGGATCTGTGTATTTACGGTAACGAACGACCGGGACGAACGTAAAAAGCAATGCGGATACCGATTCGGCAAAATATGCAGTCATATGCATTTTGAAGGCCCGCTTTCCGGGAAATTTGGGCAAGTGCCGAGAAAAATTTGCAAATAATAAGCAGAATATGAAGAAAAATTAGCAAATTTTAACTACAAATTAGCGACAAAAAGTTGTATAATAGATAAGGTTTTTTTAAAAGCCGCAGTTTGGCCCTGGGCCGATACCTGCGGATTTTTCATGGGAAAGGCGGCGCGGTGCGCGGCCAAAATACGGACAGGATTCGATGACCGGTCCTGAAACGGAAAGGTGGGTTGCGGCGAGACCTGCGTTGGTATTCCGCGAAGGAATACGGTATCACATAAGAAATGGGAGGCAAAGACTCATGACTTCATCCTGGATCATCGTTCTGTGTGTAGTCCTGCTCGCAATCGCCTATGTCTTCTACAACTTCTTCCGCATTCGGAAGATGGAAGAGGGCACCAGCGAAATGGTGGAAATGGCCGGCATCATCCGCAGCGGCGCTTCCACTTTCATGAAGACCGAATACAAGACCATCGTCATCGTCGTTATTCTGGTGGCGGCGCTGTTCTCTCTGTTTGTGGAAAAGACCAGCGGCATCACCTTCATCATGGGCTCCCTGATGAGCTCCATCGTGTGCGTGCTGGGCATGCGGTCCGCAACCTACGCCAACGTGCGCACCGCCAATAAGGCCCGCCAGAGCCTGTCCATCGGCGAAACCGTGAAGGTCGCCCTGTGCGGCGGCTCCATCTCCGGTCTGGCCGTGCAGGCCTTCGGCATGCTGGGTCTGGTGGCCGTTCTGCTGATCTGGGGCGTGGATAAGGACGCCACCGGCACCGGCTTCCTGGCCAACCTGACCTGCAACCCCTCCATCATGCGGATTTCCTGCTATTCCCTGGGCTGCTCCCTGGTGGCTATGTTCAACCGCGTCGCCGGCGGTAACTACACCAAGGCTGCGGACATCTCCTCCGATATTCTGGCCAAGCTGCGCCACGATATGCCCGAGGATGACAGCCGCGTGCCCAACGTGGTGGCCGACTTCATCGGCGACAACGTCAACGACATCGCCGGCAACTGCTCCGACCTGCTGGAGTCCTTTGTTGCCACCATGTCCGCCTCCATCATGATCGCCCTGACCGTGTTCCAGAAGGCAACTGGTATCGGCGAGGCGACCTTCAATGCCACCATCATCTATCCCATCGTGCTGGCCGGCTGCGGCCTGCTGGGCTGCGTGCTGGGCCTGGGCTTTGCCTCCATCCGCAAGATGGGCGACAATCCTTCCCGGGAACTGAACCTGGCTACCTACATCTCCTCCGGCCTGACCGTGGTGCTGGGCCTGGTCGCCACCTACGTGGTGTTCCACAAGGTTGATCTGTACGCCGATTTCCTCTGCGGCTGGATCACTCCCTGGATCTCCGCCGTGCTGGGTATCGCCTCCGGCGTTGCCATCGGCATGATCACCGAATACTACACCTCCACCGATTACAAGCCCACCCGGAAGCTGGCTGAGCTGGCTCCCGAAGGCGAGGCCTTCATCGTCACCAAGGGCGACGCCATCGGCTCCCGCTCCTGCCTGCTGCCCATCGCCATCATCGGTATCGCGCTGTTCATCTCCGGTAAGGTCTGCGGCACCTATGGTATCGCCATCTCCGCTCTGGGCATGCTGGCCTTCGTGGGCACCACCGTTTCCATCGACGCCTTCGGCCCCATCGCCGATAACGCCGGCGGCCTGGCCGAATCCTGCCACCTGGACGCCAACGTCCGCGTGATCACCGACAAGCTGGACTCCGTGGGCAACACCACTGCCGCCATCGGCAAGGGCTTCGCCATCGGTTCCGCCGCTTTCGCCACCGTGTCCCTGATCGTGGCCTTCGTGCCCAACATCAAGGGCCAGGTGCTGGACTTTGCCAATTACGTCGTGGTTGCCGGCGGCATCATCGGCGGTGCGCTCATCGAGTACTTCTCCGCCCTGCTGACGGATAACACCATCGAATCCGCCCGCCTGATGGCCGACGAAGGCGACCGCCAGTTGTCCGTCCCCGGCGTGCTGGAAGGCAAAGTGCATCCCGATTACAACAAGTGCATCGAAATGGCTGCCAAGCAGGCGCTGAAGAAGATGCTGGCTCCCTCCCTGCTGGCGCTGCTGATCCCCGTGGTGGGCGGCATCCTGTTCGGCCTGGAGTTCGTGGGCGGCCTGCTGGTGGGCGCCACCATCGTGGCCATTCCCCGCGCCATCTTCATGGGCAACTCCGGCGGCGCTTTCGACAACGCCAAGAAGTACATCGAAGGCGGCTTCCTGGATGGACACGGAAAGGGCTCCGCTGCGCATAAAGCTTCCGTTACCGGCGACACCGTCGGCGACACCCGTAAGGACGTGGTGGGCGTGGCCCTGGATATCTTCATCAAGATGATGTCCACCGTGGCCAACACCCTGGCTTCCGTTATCGGCAGCATCCGTCTGTTCAAGTAAGCATCGGCTTTCCGGCCGGCAAGGCTTCCCGCAATGGGGCCCTGCCGGCCGTTTTCCTATGCCGCTTTCTACCGGGGGAACGCTTGTATCCCGGGGCGGGATATGGTAAAATATAAGATGAGAAATTCTGTTTGAGGTGAGCGTATGCAGAAAATTCGCACCACGGTGAAAATTGCCGGGAAGGATTATACCATCTCCAGCTATGACGATGAGGCCTATGTTCAGCGCGTCGCCGCTTATGTGGATCGTCGCATGGAGGAATTGAACGCGGCCACCCGGCTGCCCTCGGCCCAGCTGGCGGTGCTGACTGCAATCAATGTCACCGACGACATGCTCAAGGCCCATGATGAAATTCGCCGCCTGCGGGAGGAAGTCAACACCCTGCGGGAGGAAAATCAGGCGCTGAAGCGGGAGGCCGGGCTCAAGTGATGGAATTGCTTGCCCCTGCCGGGGGCCGGGAGGCGCTGATCGCCGCGGTGCAGAACGGCGCCGACGCCGTGTACCTGGGGGCGGGGGCCTTCAATGCCCGCAAAAGCGCGGATAATTTCGAAGGCGACGGCCTGAAATGGGCCGTGGATTATTGCCATGCCCGGGGCGTGGGGGTGCACGTGACGGTGAACACCATGGTTCGCCAGGAGGAATTGCCCCTTTTGGAAAAGACCGTGGCGGAAATTTATGAAAGCGGCGCGGACGCGTTCATTGTGCAGGATCTGGGAGTGGCGGAAATCTGCCGGGCGGTTGCGCCGGAAATGGTGCTCCACGCCAGCACTCAGATGGCGGTGCATAACGCGGCCGGGGTGGAATATCTGGCCCGCAGGGGCTTTGCCCGGGTGGTATTGGCCCGGGAAATGGAATTCGAAGAAATCCGGCGCTGCGCCGGGCTGGGTGCGGAGCTGGAGGCTTTCGTGCATGGAGCGCTGTGCGTCTCCTGTTCCGGCCAGTGCCTGATGTCCTCTATGATCGGCGGCCGCAGCGGCAACCGGGGCCAGTGCGCCCAGCCCTGCCGCCTGCCCTATCGGGTGGAAAATCAGACGGGCTATCGGCTTTCTCCCCGGGATCTCATGGGCCTGCCCCTGCTGGAATCCTATCGACAGGCGGGGGTAGACAGCCTGAAGGTGGAGGGCCGGCTGAAACGGCCGGAGTATGTGGCCGTGGTCACCCGGGCCTATCGCCGGGCGTTGGACGGCCAGACTCCCGGCCCGGAAGACGTGGAAGAATTAAAGCAGATTTTCAATCGCGGCGGCTTCACCCAGGGCTATGGCCCGGGGGTGGAGGAACGCACGTTTTTGTCGCCTGAACGCCCCAATCACGCGGGGGTAAAGGTGGGCGCCTGCCAGAAAAAGGGCGCTGTGCGGCTTGCGTGGGACGTGGAATCCGGCGACGCGCTGGCGCTGCAGGGAGCGGGGGAGGATCGCCCCGTGAAGCTGGCGGGGAAGGCCGGGGAACAGGTGCGCTGTCCCGAGGCGCTGCCGGGAGACGCGCTGGTGCGCACCGTCAGCCGCCGGCAGATGGCCCAGGCCAGGCAATCCTGGGAGGAAGAACATCGCGCCACGCCCGTTTCTGCGGAAATGACCCTGCGGGTGGGGCAGCCCGTTCAATTGCGGCTTACCTGCGGGGAACTCAGCGTCCTTCGGCAGGGAGGGCCGGTGCAGATAGCCCGGGGCAAGCCTCTGGACGAAAATCGTGTGAAGGCCCAATTGCAGAAAACCGGCGGCACGCCCTTTGAAATGCGGGAAATCCGCCTGGACGCGGACGCAAACGCCTTCTGCGCCGTGTCGGAATTGAACGAACTGCGCCGGGGAGCCCTGGCGGAACTGGAAGAAAAGCGCAGACCTGCCCCAAGAAAGCCCGGAAAGCCGGGCCCCTGCCCGATGCTGCCGGGAAGAATCCCAAAGACCCTGCTGCGGGCCCAGAGCGGAGACGTTTCCGCCCTGAAGCTGGCGTTGGCAAATGGCGCGGATCAGGCGATCTTCGCGCCCAGAGATCTGCGCAAACTGGACGACGCGCTGCAGCTGGAGCGTTTTTTCCTGATGCCGCCTCAGGTGATGCGTCAGGAGGAGCTGGAGCGGCTGCATCAATGGGCCGCGGCTCATCAGGAGCGCATCCTCGGCACTTACATCACCAATATCGGCCAGTTGAATTTCTCCTGGCCCGGAATGCGCCTGGCGGGATTTTCCATGAACATCGCCAATAACCGGGCGCTGGCGGAACTGAACCCGGCGGAATACGCCCCCAGCGTGGAACTGACTGCCCGGCAGATTGGCCAATTGGGCGGCGCGAAAGAGCTGGTGGTCTACGGCAGACTGCCCCTGATGCAGCTGCGCCATTGCCCCCGGCGGGCGGCGGAAAATCTGCCGGGCAAGCACCGGGATTGCCGGCTGTGCGACGTTCCCGGCAAGGGCGATCTGCCCTGCCTTATCGACCGCACCGGCGCGGCGTTTCCCCTGATGCGCATGGCGTACGCCTCCGGGTGCGTTTTGCAGCTGCTGAACAGCGTGCCGCTGATGCTTCTGCGGCATGTGGAAAAGCTGCCCTCCGCGGCGGCCTGGCGCATGCTGGTGGAAAAAGACGACGCGGCCGAAGCCGCCCGGCTCCATCGCCTGGCCCTGGACGGCCGGGATTTTCGAAAAGACCCCGCCTGGGCCCAGTGGGACGCCCGGGCTACCACCACAGGACATTATTTCCGGGGAGTGGAATAAATGCAGGAACGAAATCTGCGGGTTTTGGAATTCGGCAAAATCCGCGACATGCTGGCCGCTCATGCGGTGACCGACCCGGGCCGGGCGGCCTGCCTTGCGCTGGAGCCCTCCGGGAATTTTGAAACGGTGCGCGCCCTTCAGGCTCAGACCGAAGAGGCGGACACCGTGCTGGCCTATTCCGGCGGCAACCCCATGGCCTATTTCAAGGACGTGCGGGAATATCTGAAGCTGGCCTCCGTGGGGGCGACCCTCTCCGCCAAGGCCCTGCTGGACGTGGCGGAGGCGCTGAAGGCCTCCCGGGTGGTGCGCGCGGCGCTGGTGACGGATCGGGAAAACACCCCGCTGCTTACGGAAATGGGCTCCCGACTGTCCACCAACCGCAGCCTGGAGGAAGAAATTTTCTCCGCCATCCTTTCCGAGGACGAAATCAGCGACCATGCCAGCCAGGATCTCTACGACATTCGCCGGCATATTCGCCAGATCAACGACCGGGTGCGGGATAAGCTCAATTCCCTCATCCGCTCTTCCTCCATGCAGAAATATCTGCAGGACGCCATCATCACCATGCGCAACGACCGCTACGTGGTGCCGGTGAAGGCGGAATGCCGCCAGTTTGTGCCGGGACTGGTACACGATCAGTCCGGCAGCGGCTCCACGCTGTTCATCGAGCCCATGGCCGTGGTGGAGGCGGGCAACGAACTGAAACAGTGGAGCGCCAAGGAGAAGCAGGAAATTCAGCGAATTCTCTCGGATTTTTCCGCCCGGGTGGCGCCGGACGCGGGGCTGATCGCCCGAAATCTGGAATTGCTCAGCAATATCGACTGCATCTTCGCCAAGGCCATGCTGGGCCGGGAGATGAAGGCCGTGCCCCCGAAAATCAACCGGGAAGGCCGGGTAAACCTGCGCCGGGCCCGGCATCCCCTGATCGATCCGGAAAAGGTGGTGCCCTCCAATCTGTGGCTGGGCGGGGAATTTACCACCCTGATTATCACCGGCCCCAATACCGGCGGCAAAACCGTCACCCTGAAAACCGTGGGCCTTTTGTCCCTGATGACTCAGGCGGGCCTTTTGATTCCCGCGGATTTCGGCAGCGAAATGGCCGTGTTTGACGAGGTGTTTGCGGATATCGGCGACGAACAGTCCATCGAGCAGTCCCTTTCCACCTTCTCTTCCCACATGACCAATATCGTCAAAATTCTTTCCTCCGTCACGGAGCATTCTCTGGCCCTGTTCGACGAACTGGGCGCGGGTACGGATCCCACCGAGGGCGCGGCGCTGGCCATGTCCATACTGGATCATCTGCTGAAGCAGCATGTGACCACCATGGCCACCACCCATTATTCGGAACTGAAGGTCTTCGCCCTCACTACGCCGGGGGTGGAAAACGCTTCTGTGGAATTCAACGTGGAAACCCTGCGGCCCACCTATCGACTGTCTATCGGCGTGCCCGGCAAATCCAACGCCTTTGAAATTTCCCGGAAGCTGGGCCTGCCGGATTTCCTCATTGAAGACGCGGGCCGGCGGCTTACGAAGGATCAGGTGCGCTTTGAGGACGTAATTGCCAACGCGGAATACCACCGTCAAGTGGCGGAAAAGGAGCGCAAGCTGGCGGAAGAAGCCCACATCGAGACCACCCGCCTGCGGGACGAGGCTGAAAAGCTCCAGAAGGATCTGGCTTCCCGCCGGGAGGAAGAGCTGCGCAAGGCCAAGGCCGACGCACGCAAGGTGCTTCTGAAGGCCCAGCGGGAGGCAGAGAGCATCATTTCGGACCTGAAAAAGACCCGCGCTGCCGCCAATGTGAAGGAGCACGAGCTGCACGAGGTGCGCGCCCGGCTGCAATCGGACATCGACGATACCAGTGAGAAGATCAGCACCGCGGAAACCGGCAAGCCCCTGGACAAAGTCAACGTGGGCGATACGGTGGAACTGACGAACCTGGGGGTCAAGGCGGAAATTCTGACCCTGCCGGACGCCAAGGGCGAATGCACCGTGCAGGCGGGGGCCCTGAAATTAAAGGCCAACCTGAAGAACATGCGTTCCGCGCAGCCGGATAAGCCCAAGAAAAACCCCGTGAAGAAATCCGCCGCCAGCGTGGCCAGCGGCATTTCCGCCCGGGCGGTGGAACGGGAATGCGACGTGCGGGGCATGAATCTGGAAGAAGCCATCTGCGCGGTGGATCTTTTCCTGGACGGCGCGATCATGAATAAGCTGAACGAGGTGTACATCATTCACGGCAAGGGCACCGGCATTTTGCGGGCGGGCATTCAGAAACACCTGCGCTCGCATCCCGCCGTGAAGGAATTCCGGCTGGGCCGTTATGGAGAAGGGGAAGACGGCGTGACCGTGGTTACCCTGAAATAACCCTCACTGCTGCCGCGAATTCCTCGCGGCAGTTTTTGTCCATGATTTGTTCATATACCGTTCATCCCTTAGGGCTATACTGAAACGTGAAACGGAGGGAAACGCATGAAGACGAAAATTTTGCTGGTGGACGACGATCCCAATATCCGCCAATTGGTACGGCTCTATCTGGAAAAGGAAGGCTTCGACGTTACAGAGGCGGACCGGGGAGACACCGCCCTGAAGGAATTCAAGGCCGCGCCGCCGAACCTGATGCTATTGGACGTGATGCTGCCTGGCATGGACGGCTGGCAGGTGTGCCGGGAAGTGCGTAAGGTTTCCAATATTCCCATTATCATGCTCACCGCCAAGGATGAAACCTTCGATAAGGTGCTGGGCCTGGAACTGGGCGCGGACGATTATGTGGTAAAGCCCTTTGACGCCAAGGAACTGGTGGCCCGCATCAAGGCCGTCATCCGCCGCTATCAAAACGGCGGGGAATCCACGGAAAAGGAGCTGGCCTTCCCGGGGCTGACCATCAACATGAGCCAGTATACCGTCACCTACATGGGCAAGGAAATGGACATGCCCCCCAAGGAGCTGGAGCTTTTGTATTTCCTGGCCAGTCATCCGGGGATGGTTTTCACCCGGGAACAGCTGTTGGAGCAGGTGTGGGGCTATGATTATTTCGGAGATTCCCGCACGGTGGACGTTCACGTGAAGCGCCTGCGGGAAAAGCTCTCCGGCGGCGAGGCCATGGGCTGGCAGATCAAAACCGTGTGGGGCGTGGGCTATAAATTCGACGTGAAATAAATTTCCGAAAGGAACGTGAGAAGCATGCGCAGCTCCCTGTTCTGGCGGGCCTTTGCGGCGTTTCTGCTTTTGACGCTGCTGACCGTGACCCTGTGCACCGGGGCCATGGCGGCCTATTTGCAGGCGGAACGGCAGAAGAGCTATGAGGCGGAGGTGCACCAGCAGGCCGAGGAAGTGGCCGAATATATGGCCCACCTGAACGCCATCTCCTTCGTCCGGGAAAATACCACCATGCAATACGTGGTGCGCAGCAAAATCAAGCGCATCAAGGAGGAATACGGCGCGGAAATCTGGATCGTCAGCTATTCCTCCGGTACCGTGCAATATCTGGACGGCGAATGGAACACTTCTGAGGAAATCGCTTCCGACGCGGTGCTGAAGCAGCTGGCCATTATCCAGTCCGGCAGGGAAATCCGTGTGCAGGGGCTTTTCCCCAAATTGGGCAACGAAATCGTCACCATCGGCGTGCCCTGGCGCTATTCCGACGGCTACGTGGTGGGCGCGGTGCTTCTGCATATCTCGGTGGAATCTTTGAAGGTCTCCTATGGCGAGCTTCTGTGGAAAATTCTGCCGGTGAGCGCGGTGGCCCTGGCCCTGGGCGTGGTGCTGTCCTATTTCCTGGCGGCCAGCCAGTCCCGGCCGGTGAAAAAGATCAGCCGCGCCGTGAAGAAATTCGCCCAGGGAGATTTGTCCAGCCGGGTGCAGCTCTCCTGCGGCGGGGAACTGCAGGCCCTGGGAGATTCCATTAACGACATGGCCCAGGCCCTGAACGAACTGGAGGATTCCCGGCGGGCCTTTGTGGCCAACGTTTCCCACGAACTTCGCTCGCCCCTGACCAGCATGCGTGGCTATGTGCAGGGCATGCTGGACGGCACCATTCCGCCCCAGGATACCAGCCGGTATCTGAACGTGGTCATGGCGGAAACCAACCGGCTTACCAGCCTGGTGAACGATCTGCTGGACCTTTCCCGCATCGAATCCGGCAAATTCCCCATGGAAAAGCGGCCCTATGACGTCTGCGAACAATTGCGCCGCATTGTCATCGGCTTTGAGGGGCGCATCGACGCCCGGCATGCGGACGTGGACATGCAGCTTCCGGACAAGCCCCTGCCGGTCAATGCCGACCAGAATCGCATCAATCAGGTGATTTCCAATCTGGTGGATAACGCCGTGAAATTCCTGCCGGAGTCCGGGGGCCTTTTGCGGCTGGAAGCCCTGCGGCAGGGGGAAAAGGTGCTGATCCGGGTGGGAGATAACGGCGCGGCCATTCCCGAAAAGGATCTGCCCCACGTGTTCGACCGGTTCTATAAGGCGGATAAGGCCCATACCTCCGGCCAGGGCACCGGTCTTGGCCTGGCCATTGTGAAGAGCATTCTGGATCAGCATGGGGAGAAAATCACCGTGCGTTCCGATGCATCGGGTACCATTTTTGAATTTACACTGGAAGCGGCGGGGGAATAGCCCGGCCGCGGGAGGGGAACATGGAAAAACAGGCGAAATATCGACTTTTGTCCCGGGTAATGCTGGGTATTTATCTGGGCACCGCGGGCGTCTGCTGCGTTTATTATGGACTGAAGTGGGACGCGTATCATTTCTCCATCGGTTTGCTCAGCGTGGTCATACCGCCCCTGTGGGTGCTGCTGTTTCGGATATTGAAATTAAAGCGCACGGGCCCGGTGGATTTTATGGCGCTGCTGTTTCTGTATCTGGCGTATCCTCTGGGTTCGGTGGTGGACCTGTACGCCGCCATTTACGGCTTCGATAAATTTGTGCATACCTTGTCCGGCGTGTTCGTCAGCACCCTGTGCCTGGCCCTTTTCCTGGCCCTGAAGCCGGATCATGAAATTCGCCGGAAGGAATGCGCCCTGGCGGCGGCGTTCGTGTTCTTTGGCTCCATGGCCGTGGCGGGATTGTGGGAAATCTGCGAATACGGCGTGCACGCCCTCACCGGCCGGGATGTGCAGCATGTGCTGGATACCGGGGTCAGCGACACCATGCAGGATATGATCGTCTGTATGATCGGCACCCTGTTCTATGTGGGCTGCGTCATTCGCCGCTATCGGGGCAAGCCCAACGCCCTTACCGACGCGGCGGAATCTTTTGTGGAAGCCAACCGGCCCTTTCTTCACAATTTGTTCATTCGTGGATAAAAATTTGGGTTTACACTCAAAGTAATCCCGAAAGGGACATGGAAAGAAGGGAAACAGCATGAAGAAAACTTTGAAATCCGTTTTCTGCGTCACCCTGGCGCTGGCGTTCGTCTTCGCCTTCATGGGTGCCTCGCTGGGAACGTTCCTTACCAGCCGCGCGGCAGCGGCGGAAGAAACCGTAGGCTATGACGCCGTTTATTCCTCTGATAATCCCGTGCCCGAAATCGCCGCCAATGTGCGGCCCAACGTGGTGCAGGTCATCACCCGGGGCAAAACCTGGGACGCACAGACCCGGGAGACCCAGGAAGAGGACATCGGCTCCGGTTCCGGCACCTACATTCGCACGGCGGATGAGGGCGGCTATATCCTCACCAACAACCACGTGGTCGAGCAGGGCGATTCCTACAAAATCAAGTGGCTGGACGGCACCGAGATGGACGCCGAACTGGTAGGCGCGGATAACGGCACGGACATCGCCGTTCTGCGCTTCAAGGATCCCGCGCCTGAAGGGGCTTCCCCCGTGGTGATGGGCGATTCTGACGCGCTGCAGATTGGCGAACTGGCCATCGTCATCGGCAATCCCGGCGCGGGGGACAACGTGCTGTTTGGCACGGTTACCGCGGGCATCATCTCCGGTCTGGAGCGCAGCGACATTTCCGCCGGCAACTTCACCCGTTCCGTCTCCGTGATTCAGACCGACGCGGCCATTAATTCCGGCAATTCCGGTGGCGCGCTTCTGAACGCCAAGGGCGAACTGGTGGGCATTCCCACCCTGAAGATGTCCTATTCTTCTTCCTCTGTGTATGAGGGCCTGGGCTTCTGCGTGCCCATCAACACCGTGAAGGATTTGATCGACGAGCTCATCACCACCGGCAAGGTGACCCGGCCCATGCTGGGCGTGGGCGTTGCGGACTTCGACGGCCCCGACGAGCCCATGAAGAATTATCCCCCCTGCGGCGTGATCGTGCGTCAGGTGACGGACGGCTCCTCCGCTCAGGAACAGGGCGTGCAGGTGGGCGATATCATCACCGAAATCAACGGCGTGCGGGTGACCAGTTATGCGGAACTCACCGCCGAAATCGCCAATTGCAAGGTGGGGGACGTGGTAACCTTGAAGGTGTACCGCTATTACGACGAGAATGGAAACGCTCTGAGCAAATACGAAGAGCATACCTTCGAAGTGGAACTGCGGGCCCTGGAAAGCTGACAAACGCAGCTGCCCCCGCTGGGAATATTTTTCCCGGCGGGAGTTTTTTCGTTGCGGGAAGGGCGAGAATGGGTGTATAATAGAAGAAACCATGGGGAGGAACAGAAGATGCAGCGAAAGAAACGGCATGGATTTTCCATGGCGCTGGCGGGTGCGCTGGCCCTGGCGGGGCTGTTTGCCCTGACGGCGGCGATTCTGCTGCGGCCGGAAAAGCGGCTTTCCATTCCGGAACCGGTTCAGGCCACCGAGGCTCCCGCCGAAGAAGTGTACACCACCCCCAGCGGCAAAAAGTATCACCGGGAATCCTGCGCCTCCCTGAAAAACAGCGAAAATTTGAAAACATGGACGCCTGAGGCAGCCCGGGAAGCGGGCTATACGCCCTGCAAAAGCTGCGATCCATAAACCCATCATCCGTAGAAAAGGAGTACCCCCATGAAGCCGAAGACACAGATCATGGACGACAAACAGGTGGCGCGGTCCATCACCCGCATCGCCCACGAAATCATTGAACGCAACCATGGCTCCGAGGACGTCTGTCTGGTGGGCATTCATACCCGGGGCGAGCCCATTTCCCGCATGCTGGCGGAGGCCATTTACCGGGTGGAGGGCGTGCGCGTGCCCGTGGGCTCGGTGGACATCACCTTCTATCGGGACGACCTGTCCCATATTTCCCGGGATCCTACCCTGAATCGCACGGACATTTCCTTCTCCGTGGAGGGAAAAACCGTGGTGCTGGTGGACGATGTGCTCTATACCGGCCGCACCGCCCGGGCCGCCATGGACGCGCTGATGGACGTGGGCCGCGCCCAGCGGATTCAGCTGGCCGTGCTGGTGGACCGGGGACACCGGGAATTGCCCATCCGCGCCGATTTCGTGGGCAAGAATATCCCCACGGCCCAAAGCGAATTCGTTCGAGTGAATCTGGCGGAGGTGGACGGCTCCACGGACGTCTGGCTGTTTGACAAATAATCCCTGCAAAAAAAGTCCCGTTTCCGGAATCTCCGGAAGCGGGACTTGCTGTTTTTGGGGAAGGGACGTTATTCCGCCTTTTCCTCCGCGGTGCGGCGGTTGAACAGCACGTTCACCAGGATGCCCACGATCAGGGCGGTGGCGATGGCGCTGATGGTGACGGAGCCCAGACGCAGCTCCAGGCCGCCGATGCCGCATACCAGGATGGCGGCCACCACGAACAGGTTGCGGTTGTCGTTCAGGTCTACCGGCTGGAGCATCTTCAGGCCGCTGACGGCGATGAAGCCGTACAGAGCGATGCACACGCCGCCCACGATGCAGGAGGGGATGGAGTTGACGAAGGCCACGAAGGGCTGGAAGAAGGACAGGATGATGCAGTAGATGGCGGTGATGAAGATGGTGGAGATGGAAGCGTTGCCGGTGATGGCCACGCAGCCCACGGACTCACCGTAAGTGGTGTTGGGGCAGCCGCCGAAGAACGCGCCCACAACGGAGCCCAGGCCGTCGCCCAGCAGGGTCTTGTCCAGGCCGGGGTCGGTGATCAGGTCGCGATTGATGACGGAACCCAGGTTCTTGTGGTCGGCGATGTGCTCGGCCAGCACCACGAAGGCCACGGGCGCGAAGAGCATGAAGATGTTGAATACGTCGCCAATGCCGCTGATCTTGCTGGAGCCTTCCTTGAACATGCCCAGGAAGGTGAAATCCGGAACCTCAAAGACCTTCATGTTGTCAAAGGCGGACAGGTCGATGATCTTCAGGGCCTCGCTGCCGGTGGATTTGCCGATGAAGGTCAGCGCCAGCGCGATGGCGTAGGAGCCCAGGATGCCGATGATGAAGGGAACCAGCTTCATGCCCTTGGAGCCCTTCACGGAAGCGAACACCGTGATGAAGAAGGCCAGCAGGCCGATGAGGATGTGCACCAGGCTGTAGTTATCGGCGGAAACGGCGGTGTTGGTCAGGTTGTTCACGGCGCTGCCGCACAGGGACAGACCGATCAGCGCCACGGTGGGGCCGATGACCACGGGGGGCAGCAGCTTGTTGACCCAGCCGGAGCCGGTGGCCTTGATGATCAGGGCGATGAGGACGTACACCAGGCCGGCGAAGACCGCGCCCAGGAAGATACCCATGTAACCGAAAGCGGTGGCGCCAATCAGGGGCGCGATGAAGGCAAAGGAGCTGCCCAGGAATACGGGGCTCTTGAACTGGGTCATCAGCAGATAGAACAGCGTGCCGAAGCCTGCGCCGCACAGCGCAGCCGGCTGGCTCATGTACTCGGTGCCGCTGCCGGAATTCACCAGCACGGGCACCAGCAGCGTGGCCGCCATAATGGCCAGCACCTGCTGGAAAGCGTACACAAGATTCTTGCGGATCGGGGGCTTGTCGTGAATGTCATACACCAGTTTCATCAGGAATCCCTCCGTACTCAAGATTTACCCGGGGTATGTCAAGTCAGGGCACAAAAAAGCTTGCCGTACAGAGCGGCAAGCAACATGCGTAAATTTCCATTGCGGCTTTCACCGCCATGTCTCTCTACAGCCTCTTGTCGGTCTCTCTGTACCGTCTTAAAGACTTGACTGGATTTAGAATAACAGACCCGCCGGTGAAAGTCAAGGCGCGTTCCTGTTATTTTTCTATTGCTTCGTTTTCTTCCTTTTCCACCTGCAGAAGCGCCAGGTATTCCCGGTCCTTTTTGGTCAGCGGCGCCGTTTCCAACAGATCGGGCCGGTTTTGCAGGGTGATTTTCAGGGCCTGCTCCCGCTGCCATTTCAGGATGTTGGCGTGGTGGCCGCTCAGCAGTACCTCCGGCGCTTCCATGCCCCGGAAATCCCGGGGGCGGGTGTACTGGGGATATTCCAACAGCCCCGTGGTAAAGCTTTCGTCGCCGGCGGATTCGTCGCTGCCCAATACCCCGGGAATCAGCCGGGAAACCGCGTCGATCACCACCAGCGCCGCCAGTTCGCCGCCGGTCAGCACGTAATCGCCGATGGACAATTCCTCGTCGATGCACGTGTCCAGCGCCCGCTGATCCACGCCCTCGTAATGGCCGCAGAGGATCATCAATTCGTCATATCCGGACAATTCCTCCACGATTTTCTGGTTCAGCCTTCTCCCCCGGGGGGACATATAGATGCGCTTCCCGTGAAAGTCCGGAGGCGTGTTGTCCGCAAAGGCGTCCACAATGGGCTGGGCCAGCATCACCATGCCCGCGCCGCCGCCGAAGGGATAATCGTCGGTGTTCTTATGCTTGTTGTCGGCATAGGGGCGAATATCGATGAGCTCCACTTCCAGATATCCCGCGTCAATGGCCCGGCCCAGTATGCTTTCCGAAAGCATGGGCCGCAGCATCTCCGGGAAAATGGTAAATACCTTAATCTTCATCGCTGTACACCGCCACCTGGGCCATCCGCGCCGCCACCAGCACGATTTCGCCCGCGTCCAGGTCCACCTTCTGCACCACGCTCTTCAGCGCCGGCACCAGCACCTCGCCCCGGGGCCCCTTGAATACGTACACGTCGTTGCCTCCGGGCTGCAGCACCTCCGTCAGCGTGCCTACCTCCGCGCCTTCGTCGTCCACGCCCTTCAGCCCTACCAGATCGCAGATCAGGGTCTCGTCCTCCGTCAGCTCCAGGCTGTGGGCCCGGTCCACATACAGGAATTTCCCCCGAAGCTTTTCGGCGGCGTTTCGGTCGTTTACGCCCTCCACGGTGAGAAACACGCCTTCGGGAGAGATGCGGTTCACGGTGAATTTCACTGGCACATAGCTTTCCCCCCGCTTGAAAAAGGCGTTTTCCAGCCCTTCGAAGCGGGAAACGTCGCTGGTAATGGGACGAAGCTTCACCTCGCCCCGCACCCCCTGAGGCTTCACGATTTCGCCGATCATGATATACGCTGCTTTCATGTGCTTACTCCATTTCCAAGTTTACTTCCAGCGGGTCGTGGTCGGAAAGATACGCGCCCTCCTGGCCGCTTTCCCAGGCCGCGGCGGGGCCCTTCTGCGCAAAGCCCGCGGAAAAAATGTAATCGATGCGGGGAATGTCCCGCTTCCGGCCGTAGTCGTGCCAGCTGTTCTGAACGTTCCCAGTGTGCTCCGTCAGCCCCAGCGCCCTGTTTTCGGCAAAAATCCGCACCGGCGCGTCTCCGGGACAGGCGTTGAAATCGCCCATGAGCACCATTGGGGTGGTTTGCAGCGCCTGCTGCTGTTCCATCACCCGACATACCGCCTGAGCCCCCAGTACCCGGGCGCTGTCGGAAACGTGATCCAGATGGGTGTTGAACACCCGGAAAAGCCGCGTGCTGTTCCAGGGCCGCAGGGTCACGTGGGTCACCACCCGGGGACAGACGGACTGGTCCTCAAACCGGCTGCCGGGAATCCGGGGCGTGGGGGAGAGCCACTGGGTGTCCAGTGAAATCAGCTCGTAACGCTCCTTCAGAAAGGCGACGGGGTTGTGCTCGTCCCCAAAATCCGCGCCCCGGCCGCAGCCTACGAAGGTATAGTCCGGCAGATGCTTCCGCAGAAAGTCCAGCATGTGGGGCCGCACCTCCTGAAAGCCGATGACGTCGGGCAATTCCCGGTCAATTTTCTGCAGCACCCATCCGGCCCGGAAGAAAAAGGTGTTTTGCCCGTCGTGGGCGGTGTCCGTGCGCAGATTGAAGGTAACAAATTTCATGAGGCGGCCCTCCCATTTTTCATAAGGAAAATCAAAGCCCGGCGCAGTCGAAGCCGACGCCGGGCGCGTGCTGAAAATTTCGTCGTACCCAATGAAAATCGTTTCCGGCGGCGTGTACGTCGGAAACGGGGCAATTTTTCCGCAGGAGGCCTGACCTCCCAGGAAAAATTGCTTCCCTGCAGATTCCGCGCCCGGAAATCCAAGGGATTTCAGCGGAATCTGGTGGGGGTGGCAGCGGCGGGGGAGCCTGCTCCCTCGTCCGCACCGTTTGTTGTAAACAAACGGAACCCGGCGCAGTCGAAGCCGACGCCGGGCGGTTTTACATCAGAGAATTTCCACAAAAACCGGTTTCTCGCTGTGAGCGGAGGCGGCCTTCACCACGGTGCGAATCGCCTTGGCGATGCGCCCCTGGCGGCCGATGACTTTGCCCATGTCGTCGGGATCCACGCGCAGTTCGATGGTGATCTTCTCATCTTCCACCACTTCGCGTACGTCCACTGCCTCGGGCTTCTCCACCAGAGATTGGGCGATGAACTTGACCAATTCCACCATCTTACAGGATGCCGCCCTTCTTCAGCAGGCCGCGCACGGTGTCGGTGGGCTGAGCGCCCACGCCCAGCCAGTACTTGGCGCGCTCTTCGTCGATCTTCAGCTCAACGGGCTCAGAAACGGGATTGTAGTAGCCGATCTCCTCGATGGCGCGGCCGTCGCGGGCGTTGCGGCTGTCGGTAACAACCAGGCGATAGAAAGGCATCTTCTTCATACCCATTCTCTTCAGACGAATCTTAACCATTTTGATTTCCTCCCGAAATGTGTTGTATGCTGTATAATTACGGGTATTCCCGGAATTATCGTTTTATCCCCGCATCTTCCCGAAGGGGAACCGCAGCCGACCCTTTTTGCCCATGCCCATGAACTGCTTCATCATGCCGCGGGCCTGGTCGAACTGCTTGAGAAGCAGGTTCACTTCCTGCACGGTGGTACCGCTACCGGCGGCCACCCGGCGCTTGCGGCTGGCGTTGAGAATGTCGGGGTTGCGCCGCTCCATCCGGGTCATGGACCGGATGATGGCCATGTTCCTGGCCTGGGCCTTGGCGATTTTCTCCTCGTCGATGTCCGCGTCGTTGATCTTGCCGCTCATGCCGGGAATCATGCCCAGCACGTCCCGGATGGAGCCCATCTTGCCCACCTGCTGCATCTGCTCCAGATAATCCTCCAGCGTGAAGGAATTGGTGCGCATCTTCCGGGTCAGGTCGATGGCGGCCTGCTCGTCAAAGGTGTCCTGCGCCTTTTCGATCAGACTCATCACGTCGCCCATGCCCAGAATGCGGGAAGCCATGCGGTCCGGATGGAAGGGCTCGATGCCGTCCAGCTTTTCCCCGATGCCCGCGAACTTGATGGGCTTGCCGGTCACGGCCCGAACGGAAATGGCCGCGCCGCCCCGGGTGTCGCCGTCCAGCTTGGTGAGAATCACGCCGTCGATGCCCAGGTTGGAATTGAAGGTATCCGCCACGGTCACCGCGTCCTGACCGGTCATGGCGTCCACCACCAGCAGAATTTCCTGGGGCTTTACCGCGGCCTTTACGTCCCGCAATTCCTGCATCAGGTTCTCGTCGATATGCAGCCGGCCGGCGGTATCGATGATCACCGGATCCATGCCGTAATACCGGGCGCGATCTACCGCCTCTCTGGCGATGGCCACGGGGTCGCCCTGGCCCTTTTCAAAGACCTCCACTCCCGCCTGCTGGCCTACCACCTGCAATTGGCGAATGGCCGCCGGGCGATATACGTCGCAGGCCACCAGCATGGGCTTTTTGCCGTCCTTTTTGAACATCCGGCCCAGCTTGGCCGCCATGGTGGTTTTGCCCGCGCCCTGCAGGCCGCACAGCATGTACACCGTGGGAGCCTGGGGGGAATAGGTGAGCCGGGCGTTGGTGCCGCCCATGAGAGAAGCCAGTTCTTCGTTTACGATCTTGATGACCTGCTGCGCGGGGGTCAGGGATTCCAGAATCTCCGCGCCCACGGCCCGCTCGGTGACCTTTTTGATAAAGTCCTTTACGACCTTGTAGTTAACGTCTGCCTCCAGAAGCGCCAGACGAACTTCCTTCATCGCGGCCTTTACGTCGCTTTCGCTGAGCTTGCCCCGGCTGGAAAGCTTCTTAAAAGCGTTTTGCAGCTTGTCGGTCAATCCCTCGAATGCCATGGTCCGTCACCTCTCAAAGCTCTGTCATTTTTTTCAGAGAATCCCGGGCAGCCTCCGCCGCCCCGGTCTCCAGATACGCCAGGCACCGTTTCGCCTCTTCTACCATACGGTCGTACCGGTGAATCAGCCCCAGCTTGTTTTCATAATCGTTCAATTGCCGTTCGGCTTTGACGATGGCGTCGTATACCCCCTGCCGGGTCACGGGCTTTCCCGCCTCCGTCAGGGTATCGGCGATTTCCTGCAGGGAAAGATCCTCCTCGCAGTACAGCCGCGCCATTTCCCGGCGATGCTCCGTCATCAGCGGTCCGTAGAAATCCATCAGCCGCCCCAGGGACACCCGCCGTTCCAGATCCCGTCCTTCCATAAGAAAATCCTCCGTGTCAAGCCCATCAGCTTTACCATTATACCGCCCTTTCCCCCTGCTGTCAAGTTAAAAAACTTTACGACCCGTCGCCCGTCGACAGAATACATGCTGATTTATAGAATGCAAAAGCTGGCGGGAACGGGAGTTCATGCGGGGGAAATGGTGATTTGCGGGAATATCAACGGAACCTCGCCCGGGAATTCATGGCCGATTCTACGTCGGCAACACGTTGACGGCTCGGACAAAATCTGATACAATAGCGCTGAAAAGCGCCGGGAAACGGCG
>CACXHB010000079.1 GCA_902767315.1 uncultured Eubacteriales bacterium | reverse complement strand
TTTACCCCCGACACCCGGGCGATTCTCACCTGGAAGACCCAGAACAAGCGGATCGCCACCGTGGATCGGGCGGGGAACATCACCGGCAAGCGTCAGGGCTCCACAATCATCACCGTGCAAAGTCAGAACGGCCTCACCGCCTCCATCAAGGTCACGGTGCGCAAAGCCCCCAAGTCCGTCTCTCCCCTGCCCGCCAGCATGACCCTGGGCGTGGGCGAAACGGGACAGCTCTCCGCCCGGTTCCCCGCCGGTTCCGCCGGCAGCCTGCGGTTTGAATCGCTGGACGCTTCCATCGCCGCGGTGGACGCCGCCGGCCGCGTCACCGGCGTAAAGGCGGGCTCCACCCGGATCCGCATTACCACATATAATAAGAAGACATGCTATGCCGACGTTACCATCCTGCTTCCTCCGGATCAGATCTGGATTTCCGTTCCGGCGCAAATGGGCGTGGGCCAGCAATACAAAATCGGCGTAACGCTGCCGGAGGGCACCGGGTCCCCCATCAGCTACACCGTCCTTTCCGGCGACGCGGTATCCGTGCAGGCGGACGGCACCATTACGGCTCAAAAACCGGGCACGGCCACTTTGCGGGTAGGCACCTATCTGCCCAGCGTCTACGCCGACGCGGTGATTCAGGTATTGCCCGCTCCCAGTTATCTGAAGCTGGACGCGGAGCAGTACGTCACGGATGTGGACAAGCCCATTTCCGTGCAGGTTTCTGTGGAGGAGGGAGCCTATAACGTCCTGACCTTCCAGACCTCCGATGCAAGCATATTCACCGTTGACGGCAGCGGACTGATTACCCCCGTACGCCGGGGCCAGGCTGTGCTCACGGTCACCGCCTGCAACGGCCTGAGCGTCTCCGCTGCGGTTCAGGTGCTGGATCCCTACTATCCGGATTCCGTCACCCTGACCAACACGCCCCTTTATCTGAACAAGGGCGAAACCTTCACCCCCATTCTGGCGGTCAGCCCCGAATCGGCACTGCCGGATCTGGTGTGGACCTCTTCCTCCCCCGCCATCGCCGCTGTGGACGCGTCTACCGGCGTGGTCACCGGCGTCTCCTACGGCCGGGTCACCATCACCGCCGTATCCGGGCGCAACCCGGATCTGCAGATCAGATACACTCTCATCGTCCTCAGCGATGAGCGCTGCCTGGTCATGCCCCTGCGGCGCACCGGCACCGGGGAAATCTCCGCCAACCTGGCCCGCATCAGTCGGGTAAAGGAATCCGCTTACCGAGAATTGGAATCCCTCCAGATCCGGGGCGTTATCTCGGCTTCGGATGCGAAAAAGCGCCGCTCCATTATCAGCGCCGCTTTCGACATGTACGCCTTCCCCTGGATGACCACCTCGGTGCAATCCTATTGGAAGGCCGCCAATTCCGAGGGCGGGGCCAAGGACTTTAAGCCCGGCATCGTCTATTACGGCATGCCCTACATCTCCAGTCCCTGGAACAACCGCCTCTACAACGTCTCCAAGGCTCTCAGTGAAAAGCGCTACACCGATTCCGGCAAGGGCTATTATCTGATGAACCGCAACAACCTGCTGAACAAGCTCTATTGCGGCAGCGACTGCTCTTCCTTCTGCTCCATGGCCATCTGGGGCGTGGGCTCTTCCCATGCCGGGGACAAAACGGGCGTGATCGCCACTTCCTCCGCATACAAAACCATTCGGGATTATGGCGATTTGCGGCCGGGCGACCTGCTCTGCCGCTCCGGACGGCATGTGGTGATGTTCCTCTACTACGCCAACGCCGCCAAAACGCAGATCGTCATCATCGAACAGGGCGGCACTGAGGCGGCCATCAACACCTGCTCCACCTCCATCAAGGACATCGGCGAATATTCCAACAACAGCTACGTCATTCGCCGGCTGAAGAGCCTGAACTGATCTTTTCCAAAACCACGGCGTGCGCCTCCTGATTTGGGAGACGCACGTTTTTCATGCTTGATTTAATTCATTTGTTTCGCCGCATCGTCCGCGGCGTCCATCCTCGCGTCGATCCAGCAGCCGATCAGAAATTCCGCCATTTCCCGGGTCAGCGTCGCACGGGCATCTGCGTTTTCCTTTTCGATCAGCGCCCTCAGATAGGCCGTCAGATAATAGAAGAAAAATCGATAGCAATAATAACAGAGCCGTTCCGTTCGGAAGGCATACGAAACGCCGTTTTCCGCCAGCGTTTTCTGGATGCGCTGCAAATTCTCCTTTTCGCAGAGAAAAATCCACGCGTCCCGCTCGATGGGTGCCAGCGCGGCGCTGTCCCAATCCACAATGGACCATTTTTCCTCGTCATACATGCAGTTTCCGCCCGCGTCCCCATGGGTAAGGCAGAAACCGGACGCGTCCCCCTGGCAAAGGGTCGAAAACTGCTTCAGGCGCTGGGCATACCCCGAGAGCCGCGGCTCGAATCGCCCCAGCAGCGCCTTTATTTCTTCAGGCACCCGGGGATTTTGGCGCAGAGCGGCGTATTCCGCGAGCACCCCCGTGCCGAAATCCTCTCTCGGCAAAGAACACGTTTGCGCCGGCAGCCGATAGACCCGGGCCAGCAGGCCGTACAGCGTCTCCGGCGGGCAATCCTCCAGCAATTGCCCCGGAACAAATTCAAAAACCGCGGCAACGCCGTTTCCGAATTGGGCGAACAGCCGGCCATCCAGCGTTCTATGCACCCTGGGTACAAAATCAATCCCATGCGCCGTCAGAAAATCCACCGCCGCAAGACTGACGCGATAGGCGTCCTGATGATGATCCCAGAAATCGCACTTGATAAAATATGCGCACTCCGGCCCTTCCGCGCGCCAGGTTTCCCCATAAAATCCCCGCTGAGCAGGGAGGATGCGTTCCGCGCAAACACCGTATTTTTCCCGCAAAAGCCGCTGAAGTTCTTTTTCCATCAAAAGCAAACGACTCCTTTCCCCCCCGCTACTTTTCCACCCGATCCAGCGCCTTCCAGCCGAAGCGGACGATGGATACCGCCATAGAAATTTCCGTAACCACCTCGTCCAGAATCCCCGCCAGGGAGCCGGCAAAAACGCTGTAAACGATCCAGAGGGGCGAATTGATCAGCATACCGGCCAGGCGAATCTTTCGGGGATTGTTTGTATAACCCGCCAGGGTGGTGGCGATATTGGCCGCCACCGGCAGAAGGGAGATCCAGCCGTTCCAGGTAAGGGCCAGCGCCGCCAATTGCATCAGGCACAGAACCGCGCACGCACCCCGGCTTCGGGCGAATTTCCATCTGCTGCTCAGGCACAGAGAGCGAAGGGTGTTAATCATATAGCTGACGCCGCCGGTAAACGCCCCTAAAAGCATCAGGTGCGCCGTATAAAACACATACGAGACCAGCTGCACCCGGAACAAATTGCGGTTATTTTTGCACTGATAAGAGAAAAAGAACAAAAGCGTGCCGGAAAAGCCGATCAACTGTATGGCAATCTCTCGCAAGGTCATGATTCGCTCCATAAAAATGGAACCGCCCGCAAATTCGGACGATTCCACTGAAAATTCAGATTCTTTCCTTTTCAGAACCGATGTAGATGGCGTCCTCGGTATTCAAAAGCGCCGTCAGATTGTCTCGAATGGCGTGGGGAAACAGATTTCCCGCGCGGATTTTCTGCAAATCCACCCAATCCAGGCCGATCTGGAATTTATCGTGCTCGGTGGGCCGGGCGGGATGGGGATCCATCAGGCGGCAGACGAAAATGAAATAAATCTTGTGGCACAGGCAGCCGTCTTCCGTGCCGGTGCGATCCGCCACGCTTTCGTATATGCCGGAAAGCCGCAGGGGCTTTACCCGGTAACCGGTTTCCTCCAATAATTCCCGCTGCACGGCCTCCTGCAGGGTTTCGCCGGGATTCTGGCCGCCGCCGGGCAGGGCGTAATATTCCCCGAACCGGGAGGTACACCGGTTCAAAAGGATCTTTCCATGATTGATGACAATCGCTTTTGCGGAATTTCGGATGGCCATTTCGCCACCTCCAAGGATGGATTATAACTATTATACACGCTTTTCCATCGCTTTACAAGCGCCTGACGGGCCTTTTGCCACAATTCCGCCCATGGGCGCGGAAAGGGCCGAATTCTTTGTTAATAATCATTAATAATATGAGAAAATATCGTGTATTGATTGAACCGGGACGCGGAAATTGCTACAATAAGTATAAGGGTAATTACGTACATGCGGAAGCATGCGCGAACACAGGAGGAAACTTATGGCAGTTGCAGTCATTATGCCCCGTCAGGGCAATACAGTGGAAAGCTGTATCATCACCAAGTGGAACAAGAAAAAGGGTGATACCGTCGCTGTCGGCGATATCCTGTTCTCCTACGAAACCGATAAGGCCGCTTTTGACGAAGAAGCCAAGGAAGCCGGCACCATGCTGGAAGTCTTCTTCAACGAAGGCGACGACGTTCCCTGCCTGACCAACGTCTGCGTCATCGGCAATCCCGGCGAAAGCGTCGACGCGTTCCGTCCCACCGAGGCCGGCGACGCCGCTCCCGCCGCTGAGGAAGCCGCTCCTGCCGCCGAGACTCCCGCCGCCGCTGCGGTTGCGGAAGAAGCCGAACCCACCGTATTCGTGGGCGAAATGAAGATTTCTCCCCGCGCCAAGGCTCTGGCCGAAAAAAGCGGCGCGGATCTGTCCTTTGTCAATCCCACCGGTCCCGACGGCCGCGTGATCGAGCGCGACGTGCAGGCCCTCATCGACGCCGGACGCACCGTGTCCAAGGCGGCCCAGGGCGCTTACGCCGGCGGCCTGAACGGCACCGGTATCGGCGGCAAGGTCACCCTGGCCGACCTGGAGAAGAAGCCCGAAACTGCCGCCGCGGCTCCCGCCGCCGCAGTCGCTCCCGCCGTGGAGCTGGGCGCGCCCGTGGACGACAGCTACACCGAGCCCATGACCAACATGCGCAAGGTCATCGCCCGCACCATGATGACTTCTCTGTCCACCATGGCGCAGCTGACCCACACCATCTCCTTCGACTGCACCGAAATTCAGGCGCTGCGCAAGAACCTGAAGGAAAACGGCGAAGCCATGGGCATGAACAAGATCACCCTGAACGACATCGTGATGTACGCCGTGGCCCGCACGCTGGCCAACCCCGATCACAAGGCCCTGAACGCCAACCTGATCGACGACGGCAAGACCATGAAGTACTTCAAGGGCGTGCACCTGGGCATGGCCTGCGATACCGACCG
>CACXHB010000078.1 GCA_902767315.1 uncultured Eubacteriales bacterium | reverse complement strand
GAAGCCCTGAATTTTGTGAAAATCAGAACTTATCTGAACAGCGGCAACGTGATTTTTTCCAGCGCAGAAACCGACGCCGCGGCGATGACCGACCGAATTGAAGGGATGCTGCAGCGTCAATTCGGCCTGGAGATTCCCGTTTTCGTCCTCCCGCAGGAAAATCTCGCGGATATTCTGACCCATGCGCCCAATTGGTGGGGAACGGGAAATAAGGCAATTTACGACAACCTGATTTTCATCCTGCCGCCCGCTACGTTTGCGGAGGTCTACCGCGAAATCGGCGCGCCGAAGGAAGGGCTGGAACAGATTCAGGCCTATCAGTCGGCGGTATTCTGGTCCTTCTGCCGAACAGCATATCAGAAAACAAACTGGTGGCCGAAAACGGCCAGCCTGCCCGTCGGCGGCAAATTGACCATTCGCACGGCAAACACCCTTCGCAAAATCGTCCAAATGTGATTGTGAAATTTTCGACTTGCAAAGCGCGCCGGAATACGGTACAATAATAGCGTGTGGTTAAATGCATTTAATCACATATTCAGAAGAAAGAGGCTTTGCAATGGAAATTTTCTACGGCATATTGATTCCGTTTTTGGGCACGTCCCTGGGCGCGGCGTGCGTGTTCTTCATGAAAAAAGCCCTCAGCGACAAAGTGCAGCGGTCTCTGACGGGCTTCGCCGCCGGGGTGATGGTGGCGGCCTCCGTGTGGAGTTTGCTGATTCCCGCCATTCAGCAGGCGGATTCCCTGGGCAAATGGGCCTTTGTTCCGGCGGTGGCGGGGTTCTGGATCGGCGTACTGTTTCTGCTGGGGCTGGATCATCTGATTCCCCACCTGCACCAGAACAGCGCCAGCGCCGAAGGCCCGAAGAGCCGGCTGCAGCGCACCACCATGATGGTGCTGGCCGTAACCCTGCACAACATTCCCGAAGGCATGGCCGTGGGCGTGGTATACGCGGGCTATCTCTCCGGCAGCGCACAGATTTCCGCCGCCGGAGCGCTGGCGCTGTCCCTGGGCATCGCCATCCAGAATTTCCCCGAGGGGGCCATCATCTCCCTGCCCCTGCGGGCGGAGGGCGCCGGCAAGGGACGGGCCTTCGCCGGGGGCGTGCTCTCGGGCGTGGTGGAACCGATAGGGGCCGTCTGCACCCTGCTGGCCGCGCAGTTCGTCGTGCCCGCCCTGCCGTACCTGCTCAGCTTTGCCGCCGGGGCCATGCTTTACGTGGTGGTGGAGGAACTCATCCCCGAAATGTCTCAGGGAACCCATTCCAACATCGGCACGGTATTCTTCGCCGTGGGCTTCAGCCTGATGATGGTTCTGGACGTGGCTCTCGGGTGAGCCTTCTCTCCATACATAGATGATAGCCGCCGTCACCCAGTCATCCCGTCGTAAGTATAGAGCGTTTCTCATGTCTCAGTGGATGTTCCATCTACTGCCCGTATTTCTCGAAAGACAAAATGAAGCAAGTAAAAAAATCCGCTTGCCCCATAGACATGGTGAATCAGTATTCCGGCCACCAAGGCTTCGCATCCAATTTGATTCTAAAAAACTGATCGCGGTGTGACTGACTGATATAAGGAGTACCATTTGCTTGTCCCTCTACGTGGTGAAACCGAACGACAAATCTCGTTCTGTTTTCTTGTTGTTCAAACTCGATCGAAAAAACAGAGCCTTTACAAAATCGCAGATCTAGTGTGCGTGGAATCAACGGCTCATCAAACAGAATGAAATACGCATTTTCCCAATAGAACTTGTATTCAAACGTATCATGCACATTCTTCCTGCCAAGCAATCCTATACAGTCCTCCAATGTGTAATGTGTTGTATATGCTCTGACGTCTGGACAAACTACATTCCATGGAATACTCGAGAAAAAAAATCATTCATACTTCAACCTCTATTTCTTTGTTCGGATATGCGTTCAATAAGGAGAAGCGAATCAAAGTTTCCCTGTACCATATCAGCCAAAAGGAGCCCGCTTTCCATTGAAAACGGACTCCTTTTTCGTTTCAGATCAGCTGCATCTGATCCGCGCCTCGAGAGACCACCGCGCAGGAGGGCTTCGCCCCCAGCAGCCGGCGCATCAGCTGATTGGTGCGGTCGTAATCCATGGCGTTGACCCGGGCGATGACCTCGTCTTCGGAACGGGTGCCGCCCAGCAGCAGCATTCGCCGGCCCATGGCATGCATCCGGGCGGAGGTGGATTCCTGGCCCAGGATAAAGCCGCTTTTCAGCTGTTCCCGGGCCTTGGTGAATTCCTCCCGGGTCAGGCCGTCCCGCACCAGCCGGGCGGTTTCTTCCCGAATCATGTCGCACACGTCCTGGGCATTTTCCGGGTTGGTGGCGGCGTAAACGGAAAGCATGCCGCAATCGGTGTAGGCATTGGGATAGCTGTATACGGAATAGGCCAGCCCCTTTTCCTCCCGAATCTTCTGAAACAGCCGGGAAGACATAGCGCCGCCGTACACGCTGGAAAACAGCGAGCATTCGTATCCCATTTCGTCGCCGGTGGCCAGCCCCGGGAAGCCCAGGCAGATGTTGGCCTGTTCGATGTCCTTTTCCCGGCGCAGGAAGGTGGGTTCCACCAGATTGGTGTGGAATTCCGGACGCAGGAAGCTGCCCTTTTCCCAGGAACCCAAAAATTCCTGAGCCAGGCCCACAATGGCGTTCCAGTCATAGCTGCCCGCCACGGCCAGCACGGCG
>CACXHB010000077.1 GCA_902767315.1 uncultured Eubacteriales bacterium | reverse complement strand
CCTGGGGGCGGATTACTACCTGGCCAAGCCCTTCGGGGTGATGGAATTGGTTTCCTGCGTGCGGGCGGTGCTTCGCCGGTGCGCCCCCAAGAAGGAAGAGAAGGTGCTGAAGCTGGGCGGGCTTGCGCTGGATCAGGAAAAGCACACCGTTACCGCCGACGGCCGGGAGATCGTGCTCACCTACAAGGAATTCGAGCTTCTGCACCTGTTCCTGGCCAATCCGGGCATTGCCTTTACCCGAGACCAGCTGTTCAGCAAGGTCTGGGGCGAAACCTATTTTGGGGAAAGCCGCACCATCGACACCCATATTCTGACACTGCGCCAGAAGCTTGGGCCCTATGGTGACTGCATCAAAACCGTGCGCAACGTGGGCTACCGTTTGGAGGGGAAAACACATGAGTCGTAAGATTTTTCGTTCCGTTTTTCTGGTGGCGGGGGTGGTGCTGCTGGCCAGCATCGTCATCATCATGGGCTGCCTGTACGATTATTTTGGCACATTGCAGGAAAAACAGCTGACGGATGAGGCGGCTCTGGCGGCGGCCGGGGTAGAGGAGGACGGCCTTATCTATCTGGAGAAGATTCATTCCGAGCGGTACCGGCTCACCTGGATTGCCCCGGACGGCAGCGTCCTTTATGACACCCAGGCCGACGCTTCCCAGATGGAAAACCACGGAAACCGCACGGAGGTGCGTCAGGCGTTGGAAACCGGCACAGGCAAGAGCTATCGCTATTCCGCCACCCTGACGGAAAAGACCAGCTACTTCGCCATGCGGCTGACGGACGGTTCCGTTTTGCGCATTTCCTCCGGCCACGCCACGGCGGCGGTGCTGGCCCTGGGTATGCTGCAGCCCATTCTGGCGGTGATTATACTGGCGCTGATTCTTTCCGGCGTGCTGGCCAGGCGGCTTTCCCGGAAGATCGTGGAGCCTCTGAACCAGCTGGATCTGGATCATCCTCTGGACAACAACGCCGCGTACGCGGAGCTTGCGCCCCTTCTGCGGCGCATCAACCGCCAGCATATGGAAATTTCCCTGCAGCTTCGCAAGTTGCGGAAAAAGACCGACGAATTCGACCAGACCATTCGTAACATGCGGGAGGGTTTGGTGCTGCTGGACGAAACCGGATGCATTCTCAGCATCAACGACGCGGCCCGGAGCATGTTCGGGGTAAGCGGAGAATGCGTGGGCGCGGACTTCCTCACGGTGGATCGCCGGCACGACATGAGCCAGGCCATTCACCGGGCCTTTGAAACCGGCCACAGCGAGGTGCGGGGCACCCTGGGCGGACGCATCTATCAATTCGACGTAAGCCGCATCGATTCCGAAGGCGCGGTCATCGGCGCGGTGCTGCTGGCCTTTGACATTACCGACCGGGAAATGGCCGAGCGCAATCGCCGGGAGTTTACCGCCAACGTTTCTCACGAGCTGAAGACTCCTCTGCAGGGAATCATCGGCAGCGCCGAGCTCATGGAACAGGGCATGGTGAAGCCCGAAGACATGCCCCGGTTCGTGGGACACATTCACACCGAGGCATCCCGGATGGTGACGCTCATCAGCGATATTATCCGCCTTTCTCAGCTGGACGAGGGTCAGGAAATGCCCCGGGAAACCGTGAATCTTCTGGACGTAGCCCGGGAAGCGGCGGATAATCTGAAAGACGCGGCGGCCAAGAAAGAAGTGACGATCTTCGTTCAGGGCGATACGGTGCATGTGGAAGGCGTGCGCAGGCTGCTGTACGAGGTGATTTATAACCTGCTGGACAACGGCGTGAAGTACAACCGGCCGGGCGGAACGGTGAAGCTGACGTTGGATACGGATCAGGGTCAGGCCCGGATTCGGGTGGAAGACACGGGCATCGGTATTCCCGCGGAAGACCAGAGCCGGGTGTTCGAACGCTTCTTCCGGGTGGACAAGAGCCATTCCAAGGCCTCCGGCGGCACGGGATTGGGACTTTCCATCGTGAAGCACGCCGTGCAGTATCACGGCGGCAGCGTGGAAGTGAGCAGCGCTCTTGGAAAGGGCACCTGCTTCACCGTGCGGATTCCGGAAAAGGCCTGAAACGTTTTTGCAGGAACGCAACACAAAAGCTGCATGGCGCCGCTTTTGTAAAAAGATGTCGCATTTCCTGAATTGCAATTGACAATCGTGGAATGCAATGCTATAATCGTTGCATCAAAGGGAATCTGGTACCTGGTGTTCCGGTTTGACCGGCAAAATCGCTTGTCCGAAGAGCCGCACGCGAATAGGCGGCGGAGGCTTCGGCGCAGGGAAAGGGGAAAATTTGCATGAACCGTTCTTTTGGCATTGCATATTTTTATTATTACTTTCCCATGCGTAAAAAGCAAGGGTAATCTGTCGTGCAAAAGCGGACGGTAAAAGGTTCGAGAAAAAGCGGTGCAGGTTACGCCTGAACCGCTTTTTTATATTATTTCCGAAAAGGAGCGTATGACCCATGACAAGGAAACTGCTTTCCATCCTTCTGGCTGTCGCAATGCTTGGCTGTTGCGCCCTCCCCGCCTTTGCGGAAGAGACCTATACCGTGGGTATTTGCCAATTGGTGCAGCATGAGGCGCTGGACGCCGCCACCAAGGGCTTTTGCGATGCGCTGACCGACGCTTTGGGCGACAAGGTCACCTTCATCGAACAGAACGCCTCCAACGACATTCCCACCTGCGCTACCATCTGCAGCGGTCTGGTGGCGGAAGACGTAGATCTGATTCTGGCCAACGCGACCCCTGCCCTGCAGGCGGCCGCTACGGCAACGGATACCATTCCCATCCTGGGCACGGCCGTGACCGAATATGGCGTGGCGCTGGACATTGAAAACTTCGACGGCACCGTAGGCGGCAACATTTCCGGTACCTCCGACCTGGCGCCCCTGGATCAGCAGGCCGCCATGCTGCTGGAGCTTCTGCCGGAAGCCAAGACCGTGGGCATTCTCTATTGCTCCGCCGAGGCCAATTCCGTCTATCAGGCTCAGGTGGTGCAGTCCTGCCTGGAGGAGGCGGGCGTTGAGGTGAAGATTTACACCTTTGCCGATTCCAACGACGTTTCCACCGTTACCGCCACCGCCTGCGACGAGTGCGACGCGCTGTACATTCCCACCGACAACACCGCCGCTTCCTGCGCCGAGGCCATTAACAACGTGGCCGAGCCCGCGGGCGTACCCATTGTGGCCGGCGAAGAGGGCATCTGCAAGGGCTGCGGCATCGCGACTTTGAGCATCAACTACTATGATCTGGGCTACACCACCGGTCAGATGGCCGTGAAGATCCTCACCGGCGAAAGCGACATTTCCGAAATGCCCATCGAATACTTCCCCAACCCCGTGAAGAAGTACAATCCCACCCTGTGCGAATCTCTGGGCATCACCGTTCCGGAAGATTACGTGGCCATTGAAGACTAATCCACGCTAAAGAAATGAGGCTCTTTCCATGAGTGTAGCATCGTATTTCGCTTCCCTGGACATACTGAACCTTTTCTCCCGTATGCCCGCCGCAGCGGCGCAGGGGCTGATCTGGGGCCTGATGGCGCTGGGGGTTTATATCACCTTCCGGCTGCTGGATATTGCCGATCTGACGGTGGACGGTTCCTTTGCCACAGGCGGCGCGGTTACGGTAATGCTGCTGCTGGCCGGATGGCCCGCCTGGGCGTCGCTGCTTATCGCGCTGGTCGCGGGGGTGCTCACCGGGCTTTGCACGGGCGTATTGCACACCAAATTGGGCATTCCCGCCATCCTGGCCGGTATTCTGACCCAGTTTGCGCTGTATTCCATTAATCTGCGCATCATGGGCAAGGCCAACCAGACCGCCAGCCTGAAAAAATTCGGGCTGTTCTGGGAAGCCGGCCGCAATGGAAAGGGCCTTCTGCTTACTTCGAACGTGAAGTACGTTCCCCAGGCCATCGGGGTGGGACTTTTCCTGGTGGTACTGGTGATCCTGATTCTTTACTGGTATTTCGGCACCGAGCAGGGTTCCGCCCTGCGGGCCACCGGTTCCAACCCCAACATGAGCCGGGCCCAGGGCATTAACACCGACACCATGAAGGTCATCGGCCTGGGCATTTCCAATGGCCTGGTGGCCCTGTCCGGCGGGCTTATGACTCAGTACACCGGCACTGCGGACGTATCCATGGGCCGCGGAGCCATCGTCATCGGTCTGGCGGCCATCATCATCGGCGAGGTGCTCTGCGACGCCATCTTCCATAAGGGCTGCAACTTCGGTGTGCGGCTGGGCTTTGTGGCCCTGGGCGGCGTGATCTATTACGCGGCCATGACCATCATCCTCTGGCTGAAGCTGGACCTCAACGACCTGAAGCTGTTCACGGCGCTGATCGTGGCCATCTTCCTGAGCGTGCCTTACCTGCAGTCCCGGGCAAAGCGCACCCGTACTCATAAACATCCGCAGCACACTTCTTCCCGGGGAGGCGATCACAATGCTTGATATCCGCCATGTCTACAAGACCTTCAATCCCCGAACCATCAATGAAAAGGTGGCGCTGGCGGATCTGAACCTGCACCTGAACGAAGGGGACTTCGTCACCGTCATCGGCGGTAACGGCGCGGGGAAATCCACCATGCTCAACGCCGTGGCCGGCGTGTGGAGCGTGGACGAGGGCGAAATCATCATCGATGGTAAGGACGTGACCGCCAAGCCCGAGTACAAGCGCGCCGCCGTCATCGGCAGGGTGTTTCAGGATCCCATGATGGGCACCGCGCCCAACATGCAGATCGAAGAAAATCTGGCGCTGGCCCTGCGCCGGGGCAAGCACCGCGGCCTGCGCTGGGGCATTCGCCGCAGCGAGCGGGAAATGTATAAGGAGCGGCTGAGCATTTTGGGCCTGGGCCTGGAAAACCGGCTCACCGCCAAAACCGGGCTGCTCTCCGGCGGCCAGCGGCAGGCGCTGACCCTTCTGATGGCTTCGCTGCAAAAGCCCAAGCTGCTTTTGCTGGACGAGCACACCGCCGCCCTGGACCCCGCCACCGCCGCCAAGGTGCTGGAAGTCACCGACCGGCTGATTCAGGAAAACCACCTGACCGCCATGATGATTACCCACAACATGACCGACGCCATCCGCCATGGCAACCGGCTGATTATGATGAACGAAGGGCATATCGTGCTGGACATCGCCGGCGAGGAAAAGAAAAAAATCACCAAAGCGGAATTGCTGGAACGTTTTGCCGTATCCACCGGCGTGGACGAGGAAACGGATTCCCTGCTGCTTTCCTGAAAAACCAAAAGACAGGCGACCGGAAAATCTGTGGATTTTCCGGTCGCCTTTTGTGTTGGGTTTTATTCGGTGCGCAGGGCCACCACGGGATCCTTCCGGGAGGCGATTTTGGAAGGAATCAGGCCGGCGATCCAGGTCAGCGCCATGGAGATGACCACCAGAATCACCGCGCCCGCCACAGGCAGCTGGGCCACGCCGGAGATGTTGGCCAGGTGCTTGATGAGGATGTTGATGGGGATGGTCAGAAGCGCCGATACCAGAATGCCCAGCATGCCGGCGGTGAAGCCCACGATGAGGGTTTCGGCATTGAACACGTTGGCAATATCCCGCTTGGAGGCACCCATGGCCCGGAGAATGCCGATTTCCTTGGTGCGTTCCAGCACGGAGATATAGGTGATGATGCCGATCATGATGGAGGAAACCACCAGAGAAATGGCCACAAAGGCGATGAGCACATAACTGATGGCGTTGATGATGGTGTTCACCGAGGACATGATGATTTCCACATAATCCGTATACTGAATGACGGATTCCTCCCGGCCCTCCTGCGTCATGCGCCGGTTGTAGTCCTCGATGATGGAAGTGATCTCTTCCTTGGCCTCGAAATCCCGGGGATAGATGCTGATGGCGGAGGGCGTGCCCGCGTCGCAGGCGCCCATGGCGGAAAGATTGCCCTCGTAGGTGGAGGTGGAAACCGCGCCGCCCTCCTGGGCGTAGCTTTCGGCCAGCGCCTGTTTTTCTTCTTCTGTCAGGGAGGCGTAATATTCCGCCTGGGCCTGGTTATATTCGGGAGTCTGTTCCGCCTGGCTGGAGAGATTGCCCGCGCCGGAGAAGGGCAGGCCGGTGAATACGTCGGTATCCGGGTCGGCCTTCTGCTGCGCAACGATGGGGGAGGAATTGATCTGATTGAGCAGATACTGGGTCAGTTCCGGCGTGTAGCCCACCGCGCCCTGGGCGGAGGTGTTCACCGCTTCCTCATTGGGCCGCAGAATACCCACCACCTTCAGTTTGGTGGAATTGGGCAAAAGGCTTTCTAGATAGGCGCTGTCGCCCCGCATATCCTTCCATACGCCGTCCTGCTGCTGATAGAAATCCGTGTTGACCACCAGGGTGTATTCCAGCCCCAGCAGCTCGTCGTAGGAATAGCTCACATCCTGGGTCTCGGCGGCTTCCGCGTTCATGGCGCTGGAGAGCAGGCCCGCCAGTTCGGACTGATCCTTCAGGCCCAGGGCGTAGAGGGTGAAATCGTCGATGGTGTTGTATTTGCTGACGATGAGCACGATCTCATCGTAATTTTCCGGCATGCGCCCGGCTACCACGTCGTACTGAGAATGCAGCAGTTCGTCGTTGCCGATGAGCTCGTTCCACACGGTCATGCCGCCCATGGTGGAATAATAGTTACCCAGTTCCCCGGTCACGCCGATGGATTCAAACACCGTGGTGGGGTTTACCTGTAGGGTGTTGCCGTTTACGTCCGTGCCGTAGATGTACATCTGGGTGGGATAGGTGTATTTGACGTCGCTGACCAGTTCGGCGATGCGGTCGTTGTTTTCCAGAAATTCCCGGAAGGAGGCGGTGTCGTTGGTGGTCACCTGGGAAATCATGGAATTGAACATGTCACTCATGACGTTCATGGAATACACCCGGCCGTCCTCGTGGGTTTCTCCGTCGGCGGGCTCCGTGCCCATCATGGAGGTGAGCATGCTGGTCATGTCCACGGTCTGCTGCTGAATCATCAGGGGATAACTGGAGAGGGTGTCCTCCTCCACCCGGCTGATGTAATTGGAAATGCCATTGGAAAGGGAGAGGATCAGCGCGATGCCGATGATGCCGATGGAACCGGCGAAGGCCGTCAGCAGCGTGCGGGCCTTTTTGGTCATCAGGTTATTCAGGCTTAGGGAGAGGGCCGTCAGAAAGCCCATGGAGGTCTTTTTGGTCTTTTCCTCCCGAACGGGCTCGTCTTTGGGAGTATAGGGGTCGCTGTCGTCGATGATGCGCCCGTCCAGCAGTCGCACGATTCGGGTGGAATATTGTTTGGCCAGATCCGGATTGTGGGTGACCATGATGACCAGGCGATCCCTGGAAATTTCCCGCATCAGGTCCATGACCTGCACGCTGGTGGCGGAATCCAGCGCGCCGGTGGGCTCGTCGGCCAGCAGAATTTCCGGGTCGTTCACCAGGGCCCGGGCGATGGCCACCCGCTGCATCTGTCCGCCGGACATCTGGTTGGGCTTTTTGCTCAATTGATCCCCCAGCCCCACCTGTTCCAGCGCGGCAACGGCCCGCTTGCGCCGCTGGGCCTTGGACACGCCGGAGAGGGTCAGCGCCAGTTCCACGTTGGAAAGCACCGTCTGATGGGGAATCAGGTTGTAATTTTGAAACACAAAGCCCACGGAATGGTTTCGATAGGAATCCCAGTCCGCGTCGGTATACTTTTTGGTGGAGACGGAATTGATGGTCATGTCTCCCTCGGTGTAACGATCCAGGCCGCCGATGATGTTCAAAAGGGTGGTTTTGCCGCAGCCGGAAGGCCCCAGAATGGAAACGAACTCACTGCGCCGGAAGGCGATGTCTACGCCCTTCAGCGCCGGAATTTCCTGGTCGCCCACGGTATAATTTTTTTTGATGCCGCGAAGTGTCAGCAAAGCAGGCGCCTCCTTCTTTTTGATGTTGCATTCATCTTACCCCGGCAATGTGAATTGAATATAAACCTTGGGGAGGCGGGGCGGTATTTAACCCGATGTTCATCCGGGAAAAATATCGCCCCGGCATTGACAGAAGCCCGGGTTGCGGATATGATGAAAGGGGCAAATCCAGGGACAAAGGAGCGATGCATTTTGGAGAAAAAGTTGTATTCCCGGTTTGAATTCGGCGACATGCGCCTTTTGTATTTTCTGCGGGACGAAGTGATGACCATGACGCTGGTGCCTGCGGGTTATGAGGAAAAAATGGTGGAAAAGCCCAATTGCGCGGGTGAGCCGCTGGTGCAGGCCCACATTGCGGGGGATATTTACGGCGCGGGCTTCACCCAGGGGCGTTCCCTCCGGGGCGGCCAGACCACCCAGGGCCTGAAGTTTGTTTCCCAGAAGGTGGAACAGGCGGGGGAAACCACGCGGGTTATCACCCTTCTGCGGGACGAACGGGGACTGGAAGCGGCGCACGTGGTGAATTACCGGGCGGGGAACCGTTTTATTTCCGTACATACCGCGCTGACCAACGGCATGTCCCGGGAAATCGCCCTGGAGCTGCTTACCTCCTTCACCCTGGGGGACATTACGCCCTTTGCGGCGGACAAGGGGCATTTGCAGCTGACGCGGCTGTTGAGCTGCTGGTCCAACGAGGGCCAGGTGCTTTCTCAGAGCGCCGAGGAAATGCAGATCGAGCCCGCCTGGGCCCCCGCGCTGGTGAGCGTGATGCGCTTTGGCCAGGTGGGCAGCATGCCCGTGCGGGGCTGGGCGCCGGTGGCGGCGGTGACGGATCAGGACGCGGGGGTCACCTGGGGCTGCCGGCTGACCCACGCCTATTCCTGGCAGATGGAAATGGCCCGGCAGGACGACGGGCTGTGCCTCACCGGCGGCATTGCGGACCGGGAATTTGGACATTTCCTGAAAAAGCTTGCGCCGGGCGAGGTCTTTGAAACCCCCGAGGCGCTGCTCACCGTTACCGACGAAGGTTTTGACGAGGCCTGCTTCCGCACCATCCGGGTGCCGGATCGTCCCGCGCCGGTGAACGAGCGGGATCTGCCCAGTCTGTTCAACGAATATTGCACCACCTGGGGCGTGCCCTCCGCGGAGAACATCGCGAAAATCGCCAAAGCCATTCGGGGCCACGGCTTCCGCTATTTCGTCATCGACGCGGGCTGGTATGCCCAGCAGGGGCGCAACTGGTACAATTCCGCGGGAGACTGGGAGGTCAGCGACTATCTGTTCCCCCAGGGACTGGACGCAGCGCTGGCGGAGATTCGCAAAAACGGCATGATTCCCGGCATCTGGTTTGAACTGGAAGTGGCTTCCGATCATTCGGACGAATTCAAGCGGGAAGAAATGATGCTGAAGCGGGACGGCTATCCCATCACCGTGGGCCAGCGGCGTTTTTTGGACTTTACCCGGCCGGACGTGCGCGCCCGGATGCGGGAAAAGGTCATTGAATTTTTGCGCAGGCACGAAATCGGCTATATCAAGGTAGACTACAACGAAACCATCGGCATGGGCGCGGACGGCTGCGAATCTCAGGGGGAAAAGCTGCGCCGGCATATCGAGGCCGTGCAGGATTTCTTTGCGGAAATGCGCCGGGAATTGCCGGATTTGACCATCGAAATCTGCTCCTCCGGCGGACATCGGCTGGTGACCTCCTTCCTGGAAATCGGCGATATGGCCAGCTTCTCCGACGCCCATGAATGCCCGGAGATTCCCGTGGTGGCGAAAAACGTGCTGCGGCTGGCGGAAATGCGCAAAAGCCAGATCTGGGCCGTGATTCACAAGGAGCAGACCCTGCGCCAGATTATTTACAAGCTCACCGGCGGCATGCTGGGGCGCATCTGCATCTCCGGCGACGTGACGGAGCTCACCGGGGAACAATGGCAGGCCATCGACCAGGGCCTGGCCTTCCAGGAACAGTCCCGGGCGTTTATGACCGGCGCGAAAACCCGGTTCTACGGCCCGGGAATCGTCTCCGCCCGTACGCCCCGGGGCTGGCAGGCGGTGGAGCGCACACTGCCCGGGAAAAAGCTGCTGGTGGTGCACTCCTTCCCCGGTGCGCCGGCGGAAATTCGCATTCCCTGCACCGGAAGCATTGAGGCGATTTACGCCGCTCAGGGCGTGAAGGCGGAAATTTCCGGCGGCGAACTGGTGATCACCGGCATGGGCGAATTCGACGGCGCGGCGCTGCGGATCGAGGACTGAAGATGCGCGTGGGCGTAATGCAGGCGGCTTCGCAAAAGGGGAAAAATCCCTTCTTGGAAAAAGGCGTGCGCGGGGCCGTGCCCGACGACTGGGAAGTGGTCAATTTCGGCGTGTTTCCGGAAGAGGAAAGCGATATTTCCTATGTAGAAGTCGCGCTATGCGCCGGGCTTCTGCTGGAAAGCGGGGCGGTGGATTTCATCGTCACCGGCTGCTCCTCCGGTCAGGGGATGGCGCTGGCGCTGAACAGCCTGCCCGGGGTGGTCTGCGGATATACGCCCACCCCGGCGGACGCCTTTCTCTTCGGCAGGATTAACGGCGGCAACGCGGTTTCCTGTCCGCTGGGATTGGGCTGGGGCTGGAATGGGGAGTTGAACTTCAATGCCACCATGCGGGCGCTTTTCGACGGGCCCTTCGGCGAGGGCTATCCGCCGGGAGACGCGTCCCGAAAACGGCGGGACATGGACCGTCTGCGGGGCATGGCCCGGGCCTGCCGGGTGGACTTTGGGCAGGCGGTGGAACGGATGGACCCCGCGCTGGTGCGGCGGGCGCTGCATTTTGCAAACGCCTTTTCCTATATGCAGGCCCATGGAACGAATGGTTCCTTTGTGGAAAAACTGGCGGCCTATCGATAAAAAATGCCCGGGGACTGGACAAATTTCTGTCCGGTCTCCGGGCGTTTTTCACATTACAGGAGGTGCTTCAGTTTTTCGTAATCCCGCCAGATGCCCGGCACGAATTCGCCGGATTTTACCATGCGGGCAATTTCTTCGGGGAAGACCCAGCGGGCGTCCATGACTTCCTCCCGCTGGAAGGTCAGTTGGGAAATTTCCACCTCCACCCGGGCGGTGTAATTGTCCAGATATTCGCCGCCGTTCAACAGCGTCCCCGCCAGGCGCACCTTTTCCGAAGGGAGGGAAAGGCCGATTTCTTCGCCGGTTTCCCGCAAAATGGTCTGCCGGGTGGTTTCCCCGGTGCGCACCAGCCCGCCGGTGAATTCCCACATGCCGGGGTAGCTGGATTTTTCCAGGCAGCGGCGGGTAATCATCACCCGGCCGTCCTTTCGGGTGAGGATGATCTGCGCGCCGTTGCGATATTCTCCCGGGGCCAGTTTTTCGCCCCGGGCCCGGGTATATCCCAGGGGACGGCGGCAGATATCCAAAATATCGAAGCGTTCCATACAAACGACTCCTTTGCAGGTTCATGAGAAATATCATTATAGATGTTTTGTCACATTCTGTCAAGATTTATTTGCTTGACATTAATAGAGTGCTTTGGTAAAATTTATTTCTGCAAATTTCTACAGAAGTGGACGAGAAGGGGGTGGCGCAGGGTGATTTCAGCGGAAAATCTGACGAAAACCTACGTTTTGCGCACGAAAAAGGGCCTGTTTACACGAAACGTCAAGAAAATTCAGGCGCTGCAGGGGGTTTCCTTTGAAATACAGCCGGGAGAACTGGTAGGCTACATCGGCCCCAACGGCGCGGGAAAATCCACCACGGTGAAGATTCTTTCCGGCATATTGCAGCCGGACGCGGGGAATTGCCGGGTGCTGGGCCTGTGCCCGTGGCAGCAGCGCATGAAGCACGCGGGGAACATCGGCGTGGTATTCGGCCAGCGCAGTCAGCTCTGGTGGGATTTGCCGGTGGAGGATTCCTTCCTGCTTCTGCGGGATATTTACAAGGTGCCTCAGGAGGAATTCCGGCCAACGATGAAGGAATTGACGGAGGAATTGGACCTGGGCAATCTGCTGGACCGGCCCGTGCGGCAATTGAGCCTGGGGCAGCGGATGCGCTGCGAACTGGCGGCGTCCCTGCTGCACCGGCCCAGCGTGCTGTTTCTGGACGAGCCCACCATTGGCCTGGACGCGGGCACCCGGCTGGCGGTGCGGGAATTCATCCGGCGCATCAACCGGGAGCAGGGAGTGACCATGATTCTTACCACCCACGACATGGCCGACATCGAAAGCCTGTGCAGCCGGGTGATGCTCATTGGCGGCGGGAAAAAGCTGCTGGACGGAGACATTTCCCTTTTGCGCAAGGGGCGGGAGAAACGGAAGCTGGTCTGCACCCTGGACAGGCCGCCCCTTCAGGTGGAGCTGGCGGAACCGGGACTGGAAATTTCCCTGAAGCAGAACCGGCTGGAGGTGCAGTTTTCCCCAGAAAACACGCCGGCGGCGCGGCTCATTGGCGAAATCAGCGAAAAATACGGCATTTTGGACATGACCCTGGAGCGCACGCCCATCGACCGGGTGGTGGCTGACATGTACGCGGAATTGGCCGGAGGCGGGGAAGCATGAAGACGTACGTTTCTTTTTTCCGCATGCGGTTTCTTACGCTGATTCAATATCGAACGGCGGCCTGGGCGGGCATCGTCTGCCAGATGATGTTCGGGCTGATGCGGGTGATGGTGCTCATGGCCTTCTACGCCTCCGGCAGCGGGAATCAGCCCATGGCCCTTTCTCAGGCCGTTACTTATGTTTGGCTGGGACAGGCTACCCTGGGGCTGCTGCCCTGGCGGGTGGAGCCGGAAATCGCGGATTCGGTGCTGTCGGGCAAGGTGGCCTATGAAATGGTGCGGCCCATCGACCTGTATTCCATGTGGTACGCCCGAACGCTGGCCAATCTGTGCGCGCCGACGCTGCTGAAAAGTGTGCCGCAATTTTTCATTGCGCTGCTGATTCTGCCCGGGGGATATGGCATGAAGCCCCCCGCGCCGGCAGCGGCGGCGGCCTATCTGGCTTCGCTGATGCTGGCCGCGGCGCTTTCGGCGGCGATATTGAATCTGGTGCACGCGCTGATTCTGATTTTGCAGAAAAGCGACGGGCTGGTGCGCACGGTGACGGTGCTGGCGGAGGTGCTCTCCGGAGAGATCATTCCCCTGAAGCTGATGCCGGAGGGAATCGCCCGGGCGCTGCAGCTGCAGCCTTTTGCCGGGGTGGTAGATCTGCCGGCCCAGCTGTTCTGCGGCAGCATTGCCCCGGAAAACTGCTGGCAGGTGCTGTTATTGCAGGGGTTCTGGATTGGGGTGTTCGTGCTGGCCGGGCGGCTGACGGTGAAAAAGGGTCTGCGCCGGGTGGTGCTGGCGGGAGGTTGACATGGGCGGAATCAAGCTGTTTTTTCGATACCTGATGACGGGATTTCGGGTACAGGCTCAATATCGGGGTCAGTTTATATTATTGGTCACCACAAAATTTTTTGTGGACGGCATTCATCTTTTGGGCATACTGGCGCTGTTTACCCGGTTTGATTCCCTTGGGGGATGGTCGCTGTATGAGGTGATGCTGTTTTACGGCATGACTTACATGGCCATGGGGTTGGCAGAAAGCTACAGCCACGGCTTTCACGCCATGGCTCGATTCGTGCGTTCCGGGGATTTTGACCGGCTGATGCTGCGGCCCCGGCGAATCTTTTTGCAGATATTGGGGGGCGAATTTCAGTTTTTCCGGATGGGCGGCTTTTTGAACGGGCTGATTCCCTTTTTGTGGGGGCTGAAAAAGCTGGGGATTGTCTGGAGCCCGGCGGAATGGGCGCTGGCGGTGGCGGCGGTACTGTTTGGGTCGCTGACCTATGCGGGGGTTTCCATGATTCAGGCGGGGGTGAGTTTTTTTACCGTAGAATCGCTGGAAATTTTCAATGTGTTCAGCTATGGCGGTGTAGAATTAAGTGCGCACCCCATGGACATTTATGCCGGATGGCTGCGGAACCTGTTTACTTACGGCGTGCCTCTGGCGGCGGTGAATTATCTGCCACTTTCTTATTTATTAGGCAGGCATTACGTGCCGGATTGGGCGGCGTGGCTTTCGCCCCTGATGAGCGTGGGCTTTCTGGGGTTGGCGGCGCTGATCTGGCGTATGGGGGTACGGCATTATCAATCGACGGGATCGTGATGAAATGATATTGGAAAGCGTAGTTTTGCCGGCGGACGACGGCCGGAAGATCAAGTTTTACGTCCGGGGAGCGATGGGCGTTTCCTACGGGCAATTTGCTTCCCTGAAAATGCGGGAGGGCATGCGGGTCAACGGCGTGCCCGTGCATGCCAATCACATCCTGCGCACGGGCGACCGGGTGGAAGTGGCGATTGAGGAAACCGGAAGTTCCCTGGCGGAACCGGTGGCGGGGGAGGTGGACGTGCGCTACGAGGACGATATGCTGATGATCCTCAACAAGCCCGCGCCCCTGGCCTGCCAGTCCTCTTCCCGAAACGCGGCCCCGGCGCTGGAGAATTTTCTGATGGCCAGGTACGGAGCGGGGTTTGTGTTCCGGCCCCTGAACCGATTGGACAAGGGAACCAGCGGGCTGATGTGTGCGGCGAAAAACGCCCACGCCTATCAATTGATGCAGAAGACGCTGCACACGGGGGATTACCTGCGGCAATATCTGGCGGTGGTCTGCGGGCGGCTGGAGGGAAGCGGCGTGGTGGACGCGCCCATTGCCAAGGAGGACGCCGCCACCGTGCGCCGGGTGGTGGATTATGAAAAGGGCAAGCCCGCAGTGACCCGGTGGGAGAGTCAGGGGGTTTTTGGAGAGTACAGCCTGGTGCGGCTGACGCTGGAGACCGGGCGCACCCATCAGATTCGGGTGCACATGGCCCATCTGGGCCATCCCGTGGCGGGAGATTTTCTCTATGGCACGGAACTGGCCTGTCTGCCGGGGCGGTTTGCCCTGCATTCGGCCCGGATTCGACTGACGCACCCCATGACGGGGGAGGTATTGGAAATCACTTCTCCTCTGCCGGAGGAGCTTCAAAATTTATTGCAATAAAAAGGGCCGCGGCGGCTTCCGAGCATGGAAACTGTCGCGGCTTTGGGTTAAAAAGGGGCAGCTTTCATTTATGGGACGGAACGCAAAAAGACCAGCGTCCTGAGACACTGGCCGGGTTTTGCGATTATTTCATCAGGGTAATGGCGTTATGCAGGTTGGTGATGCGGATGCTGGAATCGGCATTGGTCTCCTCGCCGTCCAGAGACCAGCTCATGGGCTGATCCGAGGTGAAGGTGGCGGCGGGGGCGTGAATGAAATCGAACATCTTATTATTGAAGTCTGAATTCATGATGGACACCAGGGCCGTGTTCAGATCCGCCGGGGTGCGGATTTTTTTAATGAGCATGATTTCGAACAGGCCGTCGGACATATCCACGATGTCCTTATCCAGCCGCACGATGCCGCCGATGGAGGTGGAATTGGCCACCGCGCCGAACATGTAATCGTCCTCGTAGCACTCGTCGCCGGCTTCTACCCGCATATGAAAGGACTTGATGTTCACAATGTCCTTGATGCCTTCCAAAATGTAGGCCAGGTGACCCAGCACATTTTTGGTGGCCTGGGGGGCGGAATAGGAAGCGGCGGTGAAAAGGCCGAAGGAAGCCACATAGGAGAAATTCCGCAATCCGCCGAAATCGCCCACGTCCAGGGGACAGGGCGTGCCCTCCAGGGTGGCCCGGGCGGCCTGCACCACGTCCCGGGAGAGGTTCATGGAGGCGGCGAAATCATTGGTGCTGCCCAGGGGAATATAGCCCAGGGGGATGTTTTCCCCGGATTCGATCAGCCCGGTGATGACTTCGTTCAGCGTGCCGTCGCCGCCGACGCAGACCACGCGTTCGTATTGCTCTTTTTTAGCGCCGCGGGCCAGTTCTCTGGCGTGGCCGCGCTTTTGCGTCAATTTCAAATTGAGATCCAGGCCAGCGGCACTGTAAACTTCCACGATGTCCATCAGAGCGCCCCGGGCCCGCAGTTTGCCGGCCACGGGATTTACAATCAACAGTATCGTTCCCATTGCGATCTCCTTTGGCGAGGATGGGCGGAAAAGCCGCCGATAAGAATTTTCTTATCTCGTCTATTATAGCGCAGATTCCTGATTTTCGCAACCTCGCCGGGAAAACCGTTGGCGATTTCTTGACAAAACGGCGCTTTGCGTTTATCATGATAGCACCCCCGAATTTCGAGATTTTTCTGACGAGCGAGGTTTTTGCAAGATGGACAAAGGACGCGCGCGGCGCTATCTGCGGGAAAATCCCAGAACGTGGTTGCTTGTGTACATCCCCGTGTATCTTCTGTGGTTTTTTCTGGCGGAGCGCCTGGTAAAAGGGCCTTATTACATCAGTTACATGCCCCTGGACGACAAGATTCCCTTTGTGCCCCAGTTTGTATTTTTTTACGTGTTGTGGTATCCCTATCTGCTTCTGCCCCTGGCGGTTACTTATCGCAAAGAACCCCGGGCGTTTGTGCGCTACGGGCTGTATCTCATTTTCGCGCTTTCCATCAGCCTTTTGATCTGCTGCGTGTTCCCCAACGCCCAGAATCTGCGGCCGGCAGACCCGGGGCGCGGGCCTTCCGGATGGATTCTGGGGAAGATTTACGCGGCGGACACCAACACCAATGTGCTGCCCAGCATGCACGTGGTAGGCTGCGCGGGCGCCTGCATGGCGGCCTTCGACAGCCGCCGGCTGCGGAAATGGCGCTGGCCCATGGTGGTCATGGGGCTGCTCATCTGCGCTTCCACGGTGTTTGTAAAGCAGCATTCCTTCCTGGACGTAATCTGGGGGGCGGTGGTGGCTTTGCCGGTGGGCGTTTGCATCTATTGGTTGCCAAAGTGCCTGAAAAAAGGAACTATCTGAGGAAAAATCCCGTCATAAGAGAAAACACAGGAATGGCGGGACTTATGACGCAATGAGGAAATTTGTGAATACACTGTTTTTGATATTGGGAATTGGCTGTATCCTGTATTATGTCGCCTGTGGCATCGAGGTGCGGTTTGGACAGTCCATGCTATGGATCTGGCCGGTGATGGGGGCGCTTTGCCTGCTTCGTTTCGCGGTGGTACAGGTGTCCATCTCCTGGGGCGTGGCGCTGCCCTATCCGGTTTGGCTGATTCGCTCCTTCCGGATTCTGTGCTGCATGCTGCTGGCGGTGTTCGTGACGGTGGAGGGCTTTGTGATTTCCGGATTTTTCGCCAAGTGTCCGGCCAATGTGGATTATCTGATTGTGCTGGGGGCCAAAACCGGAAGCGTTTCCATCGAAGGGCGCATCAATACCGCGGCGGCTTATCTGAAGGAAAACCCGGAGACCCGGGCGATCGTCAGCGGCGGTCAGGGCAGGGATGAGGAAATGAGCGAAGGCGAATACATGCGCCAGGGGCTGATTGCCCGGGGCATCACGCCGGAGCGGATTCTGGTGGAGAGCAAATCCCGCAACACCTATGAAAACCTGAAGTTCAGCCGGCAGCTGGTAAGCGACGCTTCCGCCAGCGTGGCGGTGGTGTCCAACGATTATCACCTTTTCCGGGGCATGGCCCTGGCCCGAAGCGAATTTGCCGGCAACGTGTACGGCGTGGTGATGCATTCCAATAAGCTGACGGTGCTGCACTACATGGTGCGGGAATTTTTCGGCGTGACGGTGGACACGCTGCAGGGGCACATGACGTTTTAAGAGGTCGATATGGAGATAGAAATCATCGCCCGGATTCGCACGGATTTTCCGGAGAAATTCGGCATTCCCCGGCAAAGCGGGCTGGTGCCGGAATTAACGGGCACCATTATCTTTGAAAAGAAATATCGCAATCCCGACGCGCTGCGGGGGATTTGCGATTTTTCCCATCTCTGGCTTATCTGGGAATTCAGCCGGGCCCGGCGGGATACCTGGAGCGCCACGGTGCGTCCGCCCCGGCTGGGGGGAAATACCCGGGTGGGGGTTTTCGCCACCCGGTCGCCCTTTCGCCCCAATCCCCTGGGGCTTTCCTGCGTCAGGCTGGAGAAGGTGACGGAGGACGCGGAGCTGGGAACGGTATTGACAGTATCCGGCGTGGACATGCTGGACGGAACGCCCATTTACGACATCAAGCCTTACATTCCCTATGCGGATTGCCGCCCGGAGGCCCGGGGAGGCTTTGCCCAGGAGCACCGGGAGGACGCGCTGGCGGTGGAGATCGCTCCGGAAATTTTGGAAAACATGCCGCCGGAAAAGCGGGAAGCGCTGATCGGCATTTTGTCCAAGGACCCCCGGCCTTCCTATCAGGAGGATCCCGCGCGGATTTACGGCCTGGAGTTCGCCGGGAAAAACGTGCGCTTTCAGGTGGCGGGAGAAAGGCTGAAGGTATTGGAAATTAAATAAGCATTGCGCAAAAAGAAGCCCTGACGTGGATTTTTTCACGTCAGGGCTATTTTCGTTGGAATTTAGTTCAGGGCCAGCAGGCGCTTTTCAATGCGGTCTACCAGTTCCTGGGGGAAGGAGAACATGGG
>CACXHB010000076.1 GCA_902767315.1 uncultured Eubacteriales bacterium | reverse complement strand
ATTTCTGTTCTATTGTCTGGAAACATATAATTCCATTGTTCACAATGATAGCGGTTTTTTTGTGTGCTTATATTCTGTGTTCATGTTCATTGTTTCTCTGATTATTTGGCTGAAAAATAAGTCATATAATAAATGCTTGACTTTTGTGTTTGCTGTATCGACGGCAGTGTTGTGCGCTGTATTCTATTTTGGAAACAAGATTCCGTTTTGCGTTGAATGTGAACACGTAACTGCAGAAGATTTAGGGTTCCTGATACATTGGATCGCACCAATAGATGCGCAATGAGCGAATATACCTTTGAGATGATAAATTTCGATTAACCTCATTTCAAAGGAGAAATCCCCTGCTGAGGGGGCAGCGGGCAAAATTCCGGTGGGAGATTTGCAAAAAATGGCTGCAGAGAAAATAGGGTGTTGACCCGCGGCGGCAAGGCAGGCTATAATGAATGCAGAAGAGAAAAATTGAGAAAAGCGAGCGATGCACATGAGTCTGAAGGTTTCCGGACTGACGAAATATTACGGCGAAAAACAGGTGGTGGATCACCTTTCCTTTGAAATGCATCAGGGCGGGGTATACGCGCTGTTGGGCACCAATGGCGCGGGCAAAACCACGTCTATCCGAATGATACTGGGCATGTTGGCCCGGGACGGGGGACAGGTGCTCTGGAACGGCAAGGAACTGACTACGGCCAATTGCAACGTGGGGTATCTGGCGGAGGAGCGGGGGCTGTATCCCAAATATCCGCTGATGGACCAGTTGATGTATTTCGCCGCGCTGCGGGGCGTGCCCCGGGATGTGGCCCGTCGGCGCATCGGCGAACTGGCGGGGTATCTGGCGGTGGAGGAATATCTGTATCCCCCCAAAAAGCCCAGCCGGCTGGATCTGGTGCTGGAAAAGCGGCGGGGCCCCGCGCCGGCGGCTCAGCCAGTCGGCAAACTGGTGGGCAAGTCCCTGAAGGCGGACCAGCTTTCCAAGGGCAACCAGCAGAAGATTCAGCTGATGGCGGCACTGATTTCCGACCCGGAGCTGATTGTGCTGGACGAGCCCCTCTCCGGCCTGGACCCAGTGAACGCGGAATTGTTTAAGAAGATCATCCGCCGGGAAGTGGAAAAGGGAAAGTATATCATCATGTCCAGCCACCAGATGGCCACGGTGGAGGAATTCTGTACGGATATTACCATTCTGGACCGGAGCAAGACCGTATTGCAGGGGCATTTGAACGACATCAAAAAATCCTACGGCCGGGTAAATCTGCGGCTGAAGGCAGAGCAGGACGTTTCCCGGTGGATTGAGCAGGCGGGGGCGCGCATCGTCAGCCGGAAGGAATGGGAATACGAAATCAAGGTTACCGGCGAGAAACAGGCCAACGCCCTTTTGCGGCAGCTGATCGACGCGGGGGTGCATCTGGTGGCCTTTGATCTGCGGGAGCCTTCCCTCAACGAGATTTTTGTGGAAAAGGTGGGCCGGCAGGATGAACGGGCGTGAGTTCGCGGGAACCGGCGAGGTGTTCCGGTTCACCCTGAAACAGTATCTTAAGGCCAAAAGCACCCTTGTATCCATGATCGTGCTGCTCATCGGGCTGATGGGCGCGGTGTTTATCGCGGCCTACAGCACCCAGGGCGGCACGGGAGATTTGTCGGTGCAGCAGGTGGCCCTGGTAAACCGCACGGGGATTCCCGTGTCTGTGGAGGAAATCGCCGCGGCGGACGAAGGGCTGCAGGGCCTGACGGAGACCGGCCTTGACCAGGCGCAGGCGGTGATTACCCTGGGAAAGGACGCGGCGGGATACTGGATTTCCGCCCGGGGAGAGGGCCTTTCTTCTGACGACCAGACCGCCCTGGAAACGGCGGCAATGACGGCCTTCAACGCCGCCCGGCTGGGCAGCCGCGGCTTTTCCGGCAGGGCCATGACGCTGACGGAATATCTCAACCCCGATACGCAAAAGGAGCCGACCCAATTCAGCGCCCGGTTTACGCTGGCGTATGTGTACGCCATGGTGCTGATGATGCTGGTGATGTTCTCCTCCGGATACATCATTCGCTCGGTTCTGGAGGAAAAGGCCAGCCGGCTGGTGGAGACGCTGCTGGTAAGCGTCCGGCCCATGGCGCTGATTCTGGGCAAGGTGCTGGCGGGGATGTGTCTGGTGGTCGGGCAGGTGTGCCTGCTGGCCCTGGGGGGCTGGGGCGCGCTGAATCTGGCGAAGGTCTTTCTGGGGCACACGGATCTGGCGCGGATGCTGGCGCAGACCGGCGTGCTTTCCGCCCTGAGCCATCTGAACGCGGGCGCCATCGGGGTGTTTGCGGTTTCCATGCTGCTGGGATTTTTCTCCTTTGCGCTGCTGGGCGGGCTGTCCGGGGCGTGCTGTTCCCGGATGGAGGACATGGGCAGCGCCAATACCGCGGTGGTGTTTATCACCCTTGCGGCGTATCTGGCCTCGGTGCTGGCCTCGGCCTTTGAGGGCGTGCCGGTGGTGGTCTGTTCTCTGATTCCCTTTGTCAGCGTGTTTACCGCGCCGGTGAAATTCCTGGGGGGAGAAATTTCCTTCTGGATCGTCGGGGCTTCCTGGGTGTTGCAGGCGGCCGTGGCGGCGGGGCTGGCGCTATTGTGCCGGCGGGTGTATCCCCGGCTGATTTTGCAAAACGGCGCCCGGGTGAAATGGACGCAGCTGATCAAAATGGCGAAAGGGGGCGAAGGGGCATGACGCGGCATTGGACGAAGGTTTTTGTGTTTACCTTTCGACATCAGGCCCTTTCCCGGGGCTATCTTTCCGCAACACTGATTGTGGCGCTGCTGCTTCTGACGCTGATCCCCGGGGCGCTTTTGCTGGCGGATGCCCTGGGGGATTCCTCGGGGGGCGGGGGTACGGATATTACCCGGGCCTATTGCGTGGGGGATTTTGCGGCGGAATGCCGTCTGGCGGCGGAAAGCACGCCGTATGCCCAGGTGACGTTTGAACAGACCCAGAGCCTGGAAACCGCGGCCCAGGCGATAACGGGCCAAAAGGGCGCGGTGGTTCTGGTGCGGGAAGCGGGCCGGATTACGGCGCTGACGGACGAAGGCGTGAGCGCCTCCGACGCGGAGGCCTTTGCGGATGTTCTGGCGCAGGGCATCCTGATTCAGGAAGCCATGGCAGACCCCCAGAAGCAGGTGGAAATGGCCACGCCGGTGCGGATTTCCGCCCAGGAGGAATCGGCGGCGGGAGAGGAAACGAGCCTTTTGAAGGAAATTCTCTCCGTGGCCGCGCCGTATGTGATGGTGCTGCTGTTGTATTTCATGATCTTGATTTACGGGCAGAGCGTGGCGAATTTCGCCATATTGGAAAAAAACAACAAGCTGATGGATCTGTTTCTGGTGAGCCTGCGGCCTCAGGCGGTATTGATGGGCAAGGTGTTGGCAGCGGCTGCGGCGGGACTGATTCAGACGGCGATCTGGCTGGGCGGCGCGTACGGCGGCGTATGGCTGGGCTGCCATCTGGTGCGGGCCATACATCCGGACACGAGCCTGGGCTTTTTGCAGCTGATCGACGCTATGGGCGGGCTGAAGGGACTGGTTTCGCCGGGACAGGCGGCGGTGATCGCGCTTCTTTTGACGGCGGGCTTCCTGATGTATTGCGCCCTTTCCGGGCTGGGCGGCGCGTTAGCCTCCAAGCCGGAGGATTTGTCCGTCACCAATTATTTCTTTACCCTGGCGCTGGTGGCCAGCTTCCTGATCTGCCTGTTCTCGGGGGACCAGGCGGGGCAGATTTCCCAGGCGGGATGGTTGGGCGTGGTGCCCTTCACGGCGGTGCTGGTGCTGCCGGGGCGAATTCTTGCGGGGCAGGCGACGCTGGCGCAGGGGCTTATGGCCACGCTGATCACCGGCGGATTTGCCCTGGGGCTGATGCTCCTTGGGGGCAAGGCCTATGCCATGACGGCGTTTTATCGGGGGAAACCCATGAACCCGGCCCAGCTTTTGCGGCAGATGACGAAAGGAAAAGGCGCATGAATCAGCTTATTTTTGTACCGGCGGGATTGGAAAACGCCACGCCCGCGCTGGTGAAGGCCCTGCGGGAGGTTCCGGAGGGCGGCTGTGTGACGCTGGAAAAAGGCGTGTATCATTTTTACAGGGAGGGCGCGTGGGAACAGTACCTTGCGCCCACCAACAATCACAACGGCGTAAAGGCCATCGCACTGCCCTTCTTTGGCAAGAAAAACGTTACTCTGGAGGGCAACGGCGCGGAGCTTCTGTTCCACGACCGGCTGTTCCCCGGGGTGGTTTCCGGCTGTGAGGGCATTACGCTGCGGAATTTTTCCGTGGATTTTGCCTTTCCCCGGTACGCGGTGGGAACGGTATGGGCCGGGGGAGAAGACGGCTTCGGCCTGGAATTTGATGAAGATCAGGGAGATTTTTCCCTGGAAAAGGGCTGTCTGGCCTTCCGCGCCGGCAGTCAGTGGCGCACCACGGCGCAGGTGAAGTTTTTCCTGTGGGATCCCACCGGGAAAAACGGCGTGTGCTTCTTCGTGGCGGGGGAAACTCAGGATCCGCTGACCAACCTGCCGGTGGGCGTCATTCGCTGCGACGCGGAGCCTGCCGGAAACAGGCGGGTGTTTTTCCGGTATCGCCCAGGCAGCTTGAAGAAGCCATACGCCCCCGGCGACGTGATTTTGGTCAGTCACGATGAAAACCGGGAAAACGACGTGTTCTTTCTGGAAGACAGCAGTCAGGTGCGGCTGGAAAACATCGAAATCTTCCGAGGCGCGGGCATGGGGGTCATTGGCCAGATGTGCCGGGATGTGAGCCTGGAAAAGGTGCGCATCGGCGTGCGGCCCGGCCGGCGGGAAATGCGCTCCATTACCGCCGACGCGTATCACTTTGTCCATTGCGACGGCGCGCTTTCCCTGAAAAACTGTACCGCCCGGAACACGCTGGATGACGCGGTGAACATTCACGGAATTTATACCTGCCTGGAATGGACGGAGGGCCGTCGGGCGCGGGCCAAAATCGGCCATCACGAACAGTATGGCTTTCTGCCCTATCGCCCCGGGGACGCCCTGCGGCTGATTCGCCCGGACGGGGAGGCGCGGGAAGGCCGCTGGGTAGTGGAAAGCGCTCAATTGACATGCGACGGCATGGGCATTGAACTGACATTCGCCAACGACTGCCCGGGCGAAAAGGGGGATTATCTGGAAAATCCCGACCGCATGCCGGAAATCACAATAGAGGGCTGCGCCTTCGAGGCCTGTCCCCGGGTGCTGATCTCCTCTTCTAAGCCCACTCGGATTCGGAATAATTTCTTCCGTCTGGAGGCGGGGTTGAGCATCATCGACGGCATGCAATACTGGTACGAGGCCGGGCCGGTGGAGGACGTGACGCTGGCGGACAACGTCTTCGACAACGACCTGTGCGTACCCGGCCGGGCGGCGATTACCATCTATGTGGACGGGGAAAGCGGCCGCATCCGTCGGCACCGGAACATTCGCCTGAAGGGCAATCAGTTCCTCCATTGCGCAAAGATCGTGGACGCTTCCCAGGTGGAACATCTGACCATCGAACCCTGAATATTTAAAAACGCTCGCAGCTTTTTCGGCTGCGGGCGTTTTTGATAGTGGGGGTTGACCTCATCCGACCTCGCGATGCTCGGCCACCTTCCCCAAAGGGGAAGGCTTAGGACGGGGATTTTGGGCGCATTTTGGATGAAAATCATCGGACACGGCGGAACCAGAGCAGCTTTTCCAGCGGAGCGGGAAGCAGCTGTTCCGTGCCGCCGGCATATTCGGTTCCGTCCTCATCCCGCCAGGTTCCTGCGGGGAAAACCACCTTGCGCTGGCGGGTTCCTTTGGTGACCACGGGGGCAACCAGCAGATCCCGGCCCAGCATGAACTGGTCGATAATCCCTGCATAGCCCCGGTGGGGATCGTTGTATTCCAGGGGCCGGAGAATGGGCTCTCCGGAATCCTCTGCTTCGTGCACCAGCGCCAGAATTTCACCGGAAAGCTGCCGGTGCAGCTGGGCGGCCTGGCGGCACAGCTCCAGATTTTCCGGGGAAAGGGCCTTCCAGGGGGCCCAGGAGAACTGCATCATGGGGAACAGCGCGGAGCACTGAGCCATGCGCACGAACAGTTCCTGATCGATGGTGAAGCCCGGCAGGAAGTTGTAGCTCCACTCGCCGCCACCGATCATGTCCGGGCAGACAAAGGGATGGCCGATGAGAGAGCAAGTGAGGGCGCAGGGAATCAGCTGATTGATGCCGTCGCCGTCCCAGCGGTGGCCTTTATCCCGCAGCCGTTGAATGGCGTTTTTGCCGCCGCCCAGATAGGTATCCTTGTATTCATGGAAGGGATAACGCGCGCCGAATTCGTTCCAGGCGATATTCAGCTCGTGGGGCGTCATGGAGGTGGCGAAGCGGCCGTTGATGACGTTGGAGCTGTCATAAGCGGCGGGGGTGCCACCGTCGAACTTGAAGCCGTCCACGCCGTAGGCCTTCATCAGGTGCTGCAGCTGGCGATCCAGGAATTTGGCGTCGCTGGGATTGGCCAGGTTCAGAATGGCGCTGTAGCCGTTCCACCATTGAATAATGGCCACGTCGTTCTGCTGGTTGCGCATGTACAGGGTTTTGGCCATTTCCGGGTCCGTGCCCACCAGCGGCCGGAGGGAACGCACGAATTTCACGCCGTCGGCGCAAACATAGGGCACCACCCACAAAAGCACGGTGAAGCCCATTTCATGCAGTTCGTCCACCATCTTTTTGGGGTTGGGGAACCGGGCAAAGTCGAATTCCCAGTCTCCATAGCGGCCGTGCCAGCCCTCGTCGATGATGAAAATCCCCGGGGCAAAGCCGTGTTCCAGATATTTCCGGGCGAATTTCAAAACGCCCTCCTGGGTGGGATAATAGGTAAATTCCATCCAGGTATTGTATTGCGCGGTTTTGAAAAAGGCCTCGGGCAGGCGCTTGTGATTGCTGGGGAAATGGGCCTGCATGGCGGCCAGATAGGCCTCCCGCAGGGTGGAGCCCGCCTGATACAGCCGCACGTCCTCGCCGTGAATGACAAATTCGCCGCCGGATACGTCTACCTGGAAGGGATGATCGCTCCAGAGATAGCGCCCCAGGGACGAGACGAAGAAGGGCATGGTCTGATTGCCGCATTCCCGGGTGAAATCCTGATGATAATCGCTCCGGTCGGTAAGGGGGCACTGGTCGCTGGCGGCGGTTCCGCCCCACCAGGACTCGGAAGGAAGCATTTTGAAGCGATATTCCATGAGAAAACCTCCTGTAAAGAAGTCATAAGATCAGAAATCCAGCCGAATTTGCCCGCTTCGCCAGGAAACCTGTTTTGCGTCGGAAATCAGGTCCTCCGGGCCGGGGCGGCCCACCAGCAGGGGGGATTCCGGGTCGTGCAGCCGACGATTCCGGGCCACGGCGGCGGGGCTTGCGTTGGCGTAGCAATATTTGCACAGATGGCCGCAGGTGTCGTATGCGCCCACGTCCGCCCCCAGATAACAGGCGCAGCCTTCCCGGGAACGCTTTCCGCCGGGCAGCGTCAGGGGCATGCCCAGGGCGCGTTCAAACAGTTCGCCGGTCATGCAGCCGGAAACCTCCGCGCCCAGGGCGGCATAGGAATCTCCCTCGTGGCAGGTTCTCAGCTGCATCTGGTTTTCCCGGGCGATTTGAACCATTTCCCGGCAGAGTTCCCGGCGGATTTCCGGGGGCACTTCCCGGGCCTCAGGAAAATTCCGGCGCACCTTCTGATAGAGATCAATAAAGCTGATCACGCAGGTTTCCGTGCTTCCCCGCAGCGCCCGGGCCATGGCGCGGAAGGCCCGCAGGTGATATTCCGGAGTGTATTTTTCCGTGAGCACGATGGGGTCGTAGCGCCAGATGATCCGCCGGGAGCCGAGAAATCGGGAAAGCGCCTGAAAATCCGCCAGCACCCGCTCCTTTTCCGGCACGAAGGGTTCCAGATCCCGGCCGTATGGGGTGATGGTGACATACCACAACTGCCCGAAGGGGGACAGAAGCGGCAAATGGGGCAGCATGGGCCCGGGATTTTTGCTGCAAAAGCAGATGAGATCCACCACCCGGGGATCCAGCCGGTAGCGCAGGATTCGCCGGGGAGCGTAGGGATTGCGGGCCATGACCACGCCCTCCCGCAGGCGCTGAACCAGCCACGGAGCGTAAAAGCCGGGAATGTCCGTGCGCAGTCCGGTGTGCAGAATCATGCCCGAGGCCCTTCGGACGGATCTTTCGAACCAAAGGAGTGCCGCTTCAGCCACGCAAGGCCCATGGCCACGTCGCTGACCAGCGCGCCGTCCGCGTGCAATTGAACAAACCGATCCAGAGATTCCGGGGAGCCGTCCATGCCCGTTTCGAGGGCATTGCACATGATCCACACCTGGTCCGCGCCGGCGGCGTGCACCTGATCCGGCGTGATTTCCGCAAGCCACTGCTCCCACAGGCGGATGATCCCCGCGCCTTCCGCGATAAACTCGGGATACAGCTCCTTTTCCGGCAGAAAGGCCAGCAGATGATCCGCCGGGGTGAAGGCCTTTACCGCCCGGAGCATTTCCAGGGATTCCACCCCGAAAATCAGTTCGACAGATTCCCGTCCCCGGCGAAACAGCGCCAGCAGATCGGGCCGGGGAACGCGCTCCTTTACGTGCAGAAGAATGGGCGTCTGCTTCTGATAGCCCGCAATCAGCTGCGAAAAGGTGATGACGCGGCGGTTTGCCCGGGCCAGCGCCGACTGCATCTGTTCCAGAGTTAGCTGGTTGACAGGTCGGGGATCGCCGCACAGCCGCCGCAGGTCTTCGTCGTGATAGATGACATACTGACCGTCTCCGGTGCGGCGCAGGTCGCATTCCACGGCGTAGATGCCCTCCTGGGCGCTGTATTCCAGGCTGGCGATGGAATTTTCCGGGCAATTCGGAGTTTCGTTCCGGTGGGCGATGAGCTTCATGGCGGAATTCCTTCTTATATATTTCATTGGGTTGAGTCTACCACGGAGGACAATTGCCTGTCAAGGAGGGATTTGACGGAGCACGCATTTTTGTGGTAAGATACGCTGCGGTGATGTATATGGAGTTTTTGCGCAAGGCACGGCTGGGGAAACTTCCGGCGCTGCTTTTGCCCTGGTATGACCGCTGCGCCCGGCCGCTGCCCTGGCGGGGGGAGAGAGACCCTTATCGCATCTGGATTTCGGAAACCATGCTGCAGCAGACCCGGGCGGAGACGGTGAAGGGCTATTACGCCCGTTTTCTGCAGGCGCTGCCGGACGTGCAGGCGCTGGCGGAGGCGGAAGAAGAACGCCTTCTGAAGCTGTGGGAAGGGCTGGGGTATTATTCCCGGGCGCGAAATTTGCAAAAGGCCGCCCGGCAGATTTGCCGGGAACGGGCGGGCCAATTCCCGCAGGCCTGCGAGGAGCTCAAGGCGCTGCCTGGAATTGGGCCCTATACCGCCGGAGCGGTGGCCTCCATCGCCTTTGAACAGCCCGCCCCCGCGGTGGACGGCAATGTGGTTCGGCTGCTGTCCCGATACCTGTGCGACGAAACGCCCAAGGACAAATTGGGAGAAACGCTGCGCCGGGAGCTGGAAGAAATCTATCCCCCGGGCCGGTGCGGAGATTTTACCCAGGCGTTGATGGAAGCCGGGGCCACGGTCTGCGGGCCGGCGGGCGCGCCCCGGTGCGAGGACTGTCCCCTGAAAAAGGACTGCCTGGCCCGGGAAAACGGGCGGCAGAAGGAATTGCCCGTCTGCGGCAAAAAGGCGGCCCATCGCACGGAAGCCCGCACGGTGTTCCTTTTGCGGGCGGGGGATGCGCTGGCCCTGCGGAAGCGGCCGGGGAAGGGACTGTTGGCCGGCATGTGGGAATTTCCCAACGTGGCGGGAAATCTGGAAGCAAGTCAGGCGCTGGAGCAGGCCGCCCGGTGGGGCTGCGGGCCCTGGGGCGAGGTGGCGGTGCGGCAGGAAAAGCACGTTTTTACCCACGTGACCTGGGAAATGACGGGCTATGAAATCCATTGCGCCCAGGCCCCGGCGGAATTTGTCTGGGCGACGCAGGAAGAGATGAAGACGCGGTATTCCTTGCCCACGGCGTTCCGGCGTTTTTTGCCGGCGAATGAGAAATAATGTCAAATTTTGTCGAAATTTGTTAACACATTTACCGAAACACAAGTCGGTTTTGCGCGTCTAATAAGTACAAATGATGTGCAAAGAGGGATGCAGATATGGCCAATAATCGTTATCATCGCCGGCAGCGGAGGAATCGTTCCTTTGTGATGCTTTGCGGCGTACTGGCGGCGCTGATCGTCTGCTGTGTGATCGTGGGCGTGGTGGTGCACAAAAAGCACGCCAGCCAGCCCGACCCGGTAGCGCCGGCGCTGGCCCAGGCCGCCAGCCCGGAACCCGAGGCCACTCAGGAAATCGTCGAGCCCACGGCCGAGCCGGAGGCGGCTCCGGCCCTTGCAGCGGCGACGGAGGCGGTTCCCGCCGTGGAGGAGCCCGCGCTTGCACCGGAGGCGACCCGGGAGGCCCGTGCTGACGGCGCGGACGCTATGGTGGCTGCGCCTTCCGCGGAAAATGCCCAAAAGCTGGCAAACGAAGTGCGCCCGGACGTGGTGGAGGGCTTTCTGCCGGTGTGCTACGGCCTGAAGACCGACCAGAAGGTAGTGGCCATCACCATCGACGACTGCAATCAGCCGGAAAATCTGAAGCAAATTCTGAAAATCATCAACAGCTACGGCGGCAAGGCCACGATTTTCCCCATTGGCCAGAACGTTGAAAAGTGCGGAGAGATTCTCAAGGCGGCCTGGGAAAGCGGTTTTGAAATCGAAAACCATACCTGGGATCACTGCGGCCTGTACAACGTGGACGACGACATGCTGGCCAAGGAAATCTGGAGTCAGAACGCCAAGGTGAGCCAGATTCTGGGGGTGGATTATCAGATGCACTTCCTCCGACCCAGGGGCGGCGATAACCGCTACGACCAGCGCACCCACGCCTATATGCGGCAGATGGGTTACTACGGCCTGGCCTACTGGACTCAGGTGGGCATTCATTCCTCCACGGACAGCCTGATGCAGCATCTGGCCCCGGGCAATATCTTCCTTTACCACACCACCGACGAGGATCTGGCGCAGCTTTCCGAACTGGTGCCCCGGCTGCACGAGGCGGGCTATACCATGGTTACCCTGAACGAGCTTTACGGCCTGCCCGCCAACGAAACCGCGCCCCTGACCGAAAAGACCCAGGCCCCGGTCCTTGCGCCTTACACCCGCATGGAACAGACGCTGAATCCCGGGGACTATCTGCGGGACGTATATCTGGTGCAGGAGGAGCTGACCAAGCGGGGATTCCTCACGGCGGAATACAACGGCTATTACGGCAAGGTCACCAAGCAGGCCGTGATGGACTTCCAGAAAAGCGCGGGACTGACGGCGGACGGCATCTGTGGGCCGGACACCTGGAAGGCGCTGTTTGGAGAAAATTAAACGATTCCTTTCCCTTCGTTCCAGAGAGCGGGCGCTAACTTGCCCGCTCTTTTTTGCACGTGTTGACATTATGTAATGTTTCGGACTGTTCGCCGCCAATTCTTAATACAGTTATACTGGCAGGCAATTGCATTTGTTGGGATTTCGTATTATAATTAAAATAGTTTGGCAGCTTAATGACCGGGGAAACGGGTTGAGCTGCGTCAGAAGAAAAGAACCGGAGAATGAAACATGCTGAAACACAATCCATCCAAACCCAAAACTGAAAAACGCGAAAAGACGGAGCTTCTGTGGCATTTCCTGGAAGGCTCCAAGCGTTTTTTTGCGTTGAGCATCCTTTCCGCGGCCATTACGGCTTTGGCGGACATGATTCAGCCCCAGATCATCCGTGCGGCGGTGGACAACGCCATCGGCGGCAAGCCTTCCACCTTCTCCGCGCCCGTCATGCGCCTGGTAGACGCGGCGGGAGGCTTTGCGTACCTGGGAAAGCATCTGTGGATCATGGGTCTGGCCATTGTGATCGTGGCGGCGGTGCAGGTGGCCAGCCAGTACTGCTTCCGGGTCAGCAACACCAAGGCCTCCGAAACCCTGGTCAAGAGCATGCGGGACAAGCTGTTCAATCACATTGAGCGCCTGCCCTTCTCCTGGCACATGAAAAACCGGACCGGCGACATCATTCAGCGCTGTACCTCCGACATCGACACCACCCGCAATTTCCTCTCCGAGCAGATGACCTCCATCTTCCGGATTCTGATTCTGCTGGTGCTGTCCATGATCTTCATGCTGTCCATGAACCCCCTTCTGACGCTGATCGCGCTGATTCCCATGCCGGTGGTGCTTTTGTATTCCCTGATTTTCCACAAGAAGATTCACCAGGGCTTCACCGACTGCGATGAGAACGAGGGCAAGCTTTCCGCCATGGCCCAGGAAAACCTCACCGGCGTGCGGGTGGTGCGCGCCTTCGGCCGGGAGCGGTCTGAAATCGACAAGTTCCATCGCCAGAATGAGCACTACACCAACCTGTGGGTGAAAATGGCCAAGGTCATGAGCCGGTTCTGGAGCACTTCCGATATTCTTTCGGGCCTTCAGATCATGCTGATCGTGGTCTTCGGCGCGTGGTTCTGCGTGGAAGGCCGCATGACCGACGGCGAATACATCGCCTTTATTTCCTACAATTCCATGCTGGTGTGGCCCATCCGTATGCTGGGACGCATGATTTCCGAACTGAGCAAGGCGGGCGTGTCCATCGACCGCGTGTTTTACATCATGAACGCCCCCGAGGAGCAGGATGCACCCGACGCCATCGACGCGCCCATGGACGGAGACATCGCCTTTGAGCACGTGTCCTTCGCCTATGACAACGCCCCCCAGATGCTCAAGGACATTTCCTTCACCATGAAGGCCGGCACCACCCTGGGCATTCTCGGCGGCACCGGCAGCGGCAAATCCACCATGATGCTTCTGCTGGACAAGCTGTATCCCCTGGAGGAAAACTGCGGCCGCATTACCATCGGCGGCACGGACATTCGCAAAATCCGCACGGAGCACCTGCGCCGGAACATCGGCATGGTGCTGCAGGAGCCCTTCCTGTTTTCCCGCACCATTGGGGAAAATATCGGCATCACCTCGCCTTCCATGGAATTGGAAGACATTCGCGAGGCGGCCCGGGCGGCGGCGCTGGACGATACCATCGTTTCCTTCACCCAGGGATATGACACCATGGTGGGCGAGCGGGGCGTGACCCTCTCCGGCGGCCAGAAGCAGCGGGCGGCCATTGCCCGGATGCTGACCCAGGACGTGCCCATCATGATCTTCGACGATTCCCTTTCCGCGGTGGATACCGAAACCGACGCCCGCATTCGCCACGCCATTTCCCAGCGCTTTGGCAAGGCCAGCGTGATTCTCATTTCCCACCGAATCACCACCCTGTCCTCTGCGGACAAGATTCTGGTGCTGGATCACGGCCGCATCGCCGAGGAGGGCACTCACGACGAATTGAAGTGCGCCGGCGGCATCTATCAGAAGATTTATGAAACCCAGACCAACACGGAGGAGGCGATTGACGCATGAACCAGCAGGAGCACAAAAAGGGACTGCCCTTTTTCGGCATCGGCAAGATCCTGCCCTTTCTGAAAAAGTTTCGGCGGAACCTGATACTGATGGTGACCTGCGGCCTCATGGGCAGTCTGGTGGATATTATCCTGCCGCTTTTTAGGCGTTACGCGCTGGATCATTATGTGGGCAACCAGACCATGGACACCATTTTCCTCTTCGTCATTCTCTACGCCGTCACGGTGGTCTTTGCGGGAATCGCCAATTACATTTCCTGTTCCCTGGCCACCATTACGGAGGTCAGCGTCAACCGGGATCTGCGGGAAACCGCCTTCCGGCATTTGCAGACCCTGTCCTTTTCCTACTTTAACCAGAACAGCGTGGGCTACATCCACGCCCGGGTTATGAGCGATACCTCCCGCATCGGCTCGCTGGCCTCCTGGACGCTGATGGACAGCGTGTGGCACATTTCCTATCTGGTGGGTTCCGCGGCGGTGATGATTTCCCTGAACGCCCGCCTGGCGGGACTGGTGCTGCTGATTCTGCCGGTGCTGGTGGTGCTGTTCTCCTTTTTCCAGAAAAAGCTCATTCGCGTGAACCGGGAAGTGCGCGAAATCAATTCCCGGATTACCGGCAACTTCAACGAGGGCATTACCGGCGCAAAGACCATTAAATCCCTGGCCATTGAGGACGAAATGTCCCAGCGCTTCATGGCGGAAACCTCCAATATGCGCAGGCGCAGCATCAGCGCTTCCCGGCTCCGGGGCGTGTTTGCCGCCACCATGAACTTCGCCGCGTCCATTGCCCTGGCCATCGTGCTGTGGAAGGGCGGCTACATCGCCGAATCCGAAGTGGGTACCTTCTCTGCCTTCATGTCCTATGCCCAGGGCATGATGGAGCCGGTGCGCTGGATTATCGACGCGATTTCCGACCTGATCACTACCCAGGTCAACATCGAACGCTTTTCCAACCTGCTGGCGGTGCAGTCCGACGTCATCGATACCCCCCAGGTCATCGCCAAGTACGGCGACATTCTGGAGCCCAAGAAGGAAAACTGGGAGCCTATCCGGGGCGACATCGAATTCAAGGACGTGACCTTCCGCTATCCCGACGGCGACGAGGACGTGCTGGAGCATTTCTCCCTGAAGATTCCCTTCGGCAGCCATATCGCCATCGTGGGCGAAACCGGCGCGGGCAAATCCACGCTGGTCAATCTGGTCTGCCGGTTCTACGAGCCCACCACGGGCCAGCTGCTCATCGACGGGCGGGACGCCCGGGAACGTTCTCAGCTGTGGCTGCATTCTTCCATCGGCTATGTGCTGCAGACCCCCCATCTGTTCTCCGGCACCATTCGGGAAAATTTGCTGATGGGAAAGCCCGACGCCACGGAGGAAGAAATCTGGGCGGCGGTGAAGGCCGTGTCTGCCGACGAGGTCATCGCCCATCTGGAAAACGGACTGGATACCGACGTGGGCGAGGGCGGCGATCTGTTGTCTACGGGTGAAAAGCAGCTGATCTCCTTTGCCCGGGCGGTGCTGGCGGATCCCAGAATTCTCATTCTGGACGAAGCCACCGCTTCGGTGGATACCATTACCGAGGCCAAGATTCAGGCGGCGCTGGATTCCGTGACCCAGGGGCGCACGTCTCTGATGATTGCCCACCGCCTGTCCACCGTGCGCAACGCGGACCTGATTCTGGTGGTGCGCAACGGCAAAATTGTGGAACAGGGCACCCACAAGGAGCTCATCCGCATGCGGGGATATTATTACGAACTGTATACCCGTCAGTATGAGGACGAGGCCACGGCCCAGCTGCTGGCGTAACGTGCCGCAAAAGAAAACGGGACTGCCGAGAAATTTCGGCGGTCCCGCTTTTGTATCGATTGATATTCTTTGAGAAATCAGCGCTCGTCGATGCTGCGTTCGAAAAGACTCTTCTGCCGGCAGGCCGGGGGCTTGCAGGGGTAATTCCCATCGAAGCAGGCGGTGCAGAAGCCCCGGGTATTGTCCGCCAGCAGTCGGGCATTTTCCACGGAGAGATAGCCCAGGGAATCGACTCCCAGTTTTTCGCGGATTTCCTCCAGGGAATATTTGGCGGCGATGAGGTTTTCTTCACTGTCCACGTCGATGCCGAAATAACAGGGATGGCGGAAGGGCGGGGCAGAGGAGCGCATGTGAACCTCCGCCGCGCCGGCCTTTCGCAGAAGCTGCACGATGCGCATGGAGGTGGTGCCCCGAACGATGGAATCGTCCACCAGCACCACGCGTTTGCCCTTTACCGTGGCGGAAATGGGGTTCAATTTGATGCGCACCTGCATTTCGCGGCCTTCCTGGGTGGGCTGAATGAAGGTGCGGCCGATGTATTTGTTTTTCAGAAAGCCGATGCCGTAGGGAATGCCGGAGGTGCGGGCGTAGCCAATGGCCGCGTCAATGCCGCTGTCCGGCACGCCCACCACCACGTCCGCCTGCACCGGATGCTCCAGGGCGAGAAAACTCCCGGCCCGCTGCCGCGCCCAGTGTACGCTGGAGCCGTCCAGAATGGAATCGGGTCGGGAAATATAGATGAATTCAAAGGCGCACAGGGTTTTGGGACATTTGCCCACGTGGCTTTTGTCGGAATGCACGCCGTTTTTGTCCACCACCACGATTTCGCCGGGTTCTACGTCCCGCACGAAGGTGGCGCCTACACTGTCCAGGGCGCAGGTTTCGGAAGCAAAGACGATGCGGCCGCTATCCATTTGGCCCATGCACAGGGGACGGAAGCCGTGAGGATCCCGCACGGCGATAAGCTTGGTGGAGGAAAGAATCACCAGAGAATACGCGCCCTCCAGCCGGTCCATGGCCCGGGAAACGGCCTCTTCGATGGAAGCGGACTTCAGCCGTTCCCGAATGATGCAGTGGGTAATGATTTCCGAATCGCTGGTCATGTGGAAAATCGCTCCCGCCAATTCCAGCTCTTCCCGCAATTCGCCGGCGTTGGTCAGCGCGCCGTTGTGGGCCATGGCCATGAGCCCCTTGACGTGATTGACCACAATGGGCTGGGCGTTCTGCCGGGGATTGAGGCCGGTGGTGCCGTATCGCACGTGGGCGACGGCCAGATTCCCCTGGCCCAGGCTGCGAAGATTTTCCGGGGTGAATACGTCGTTGACCAGGCCCGCGTCCTTGTGACAGCGCATGAGCCCGTTTTGATTGACCACAATGCCCGCGCTCTCCTGGCCCCGGTGCTGCAGGGCAAAAAGGCCGTGATAACACACCGGCGCAATGTCGAAAACGTCCGGACTGTATACGCCGAACACGCCGCATTCCTCGTGAAGATTGCTCATAAATGTCACTCCCGCGCCCAATTGCCGGCGCATGTCCTGATCGGCTGCCGGGAAAATTCCCGGGTGAGGTTTCGCCTTCATTATAGCATTGCGCCGGAAACGCGTCAAGAAAATATGCGACCGAAAGAATGTCAAAAGCAAATATAGTTCGTAAAAATACGAAGAATGCGAATTAAAATACGCGATGCAACTAAAAATTAGCATAAAACACGAACATTGCGGCCGGACTCAAAGGAGACCGGCCGCTGCAAACGCATTTATTATTTCTTTTTCACCGGATAACAGGCTTCGGTGACAAATTCGTCGGGATTGGAGGTTTCGTGGGGGCTGACGTGGTAGATGTTGAACATGGGGCCGTCCATTTCGTAGCCGTTGGCCTCGATCCAGGAGACGATGGCCGCGTAAACGTCGGTGATCTGCCCATAGCTGCCCTTGAAGGTGCAGCTGGCCACGGTAACCGCCGGCAGGGTGCGGAACTTCACGTGTTCCGTGTCAGGATAAGCGCCCTTCACGGTCTTCCAGGCCAGCATTTCCACGTCCTTTTCCTTGTATTCGCCGTCCAGGAAGGTCACGGCGCACAGACAGGGATCCGCCTCCGCCAGGTGCAAAGGAGCGGTTTCGCTGACCAGCGTGCTCCAGATCATGCCCTCCTGTTCATAGCGGGGAATCGTCATCTGAAGGGTGGCGGCGTATCGTTCGGGAATGGTTTTGATGGTCACATCGTAATTCATGGTTTCTTCCTTTCTCAGCCGGTTTCGGGCTGCGTCCAGAAGCGTCAGT
>CACXHB010000075.1 GCA_902767315.1 uncultured Eubacteriales bacterium | reverse complement strand
TTTGCTCTGGAAAATGGGATTTTCCGCCGCAAAAATCCTCCCGTGCCCACCGTACATGCCGCTGGGCACGATGGAAATTCGAGAGGGCTTTGGCCCTCTCGAGCTCTCCAAGGGTTTTTCGACAGCCTGACGCGCCATATCCAAAATGACGGATACGGCGCGTATTCGCTTTTTATTTCGGTTCGGTTTCAGTTCATTTCCTCAATGTGATAAACGTAGTCCAGCGAGCGCATGGCCTGAATGATCTCATCGTGGCGCTTATACTTTTTCAGCTCCTTACTGAGGATGGTCAGGGAAACGGAATACACGCTGAGGCCGGAATTCAAATACGCCGGATTGGATTCGATATCATCAATGCGAATGCCCAGGCGGCGGATGGTGGTGACGAATTCCTGCAGATTACTGCGGTTGGTCAGCTCCAAGTGCACCTCGAAGTGGTTGGATTTATCCTTCAGAAAGCGTTCCAGCGCCGGGAACAGCGAAATGATCACCAGCATGGCAAAAAAGGCCGCCAGGGTCACCGTATACATGCCCGCGCCCGCCGTCAGGCCGATGATGCCGCAGGCCCAGAGCCCGGCGGAGGTGGTAAGGCCCTTAATCTGGTTTCGGGAACTGAACAGAATGGAATTTCCACTGATCAGCGCCACGGAGATCACCGCCGCCGCGGAAATCACCGGAATATTCGCGCCGGTGACGGCAAAGAGCACCTGATCGATGAGCATGGCGGTGGTGGCGGCCATGGCCACCAGAATAAAAGTGCGCAAGCCGGCGGAATGGCGCTTGCTGGAGCGTTCGCAGCCGATAATCGCGCCCATGACCACCGCCAGGGCCATGCGCAATACCACCGAAGAAAAGTTCAACTGTGCCGACCAGTTTCCCAGAAATGCGGCGATGGCGTCCTGTTCAAACATGATTAAAACCTCCTGAATCTGAGATTGGGCCGACGATGGCCCAGGGTTGCGTATTGTTCCTCCGCCGCCTCGTCGAAGGCGCGTTCCTCTTCAGAAATCACGTCCACATGGGCGGGCAATTCCTTCTGAATCTGCTGAATCTGCGCGATGAGCCGCTCCATTTCGCTGACTTTGGCCTCGGTTTCGGTTTCCTCCACGGGCGAAGGATCCGCATAAGCGCCGGAAAGGTACAACGACAGCTTGGCGCAGGCCGGGCCGATGAGCTCATAGAGCACGCTGGAGGCCAGGATAATGGTCTGCATGGCCTGCCCGGCTTCGCCCCCCAGGGTACGCGCCCCCAGGGCCGCCAGACCAATGGCCACCCCTGCCTGGGGAATCAGCGCCAGGCCCAGATAATTTCGCACCTTCGCGGGTTTCCCCACCGCCATGCAGCCCAGGAAGGCCCCCAGATATTTGCCCAGTATGCGGACGAGGAAATAGCCGATTCCCACCCAGATCAGGGGAACGGCCCCCACGGCCGCGGAGGAGCGGGTGAGAATATCCAGCCGGAAGGACAGGCCCGAGCGAACAAAAAACAGGAGCAAAATCGGCGGGCTGAAGTAATTCAGCTGCTTAAACAGCTTATCATCGCCGGTGAGATTGATATACACCATACCCATGGACATGCAGCCCAGCAGGGGCGAGACATCCAGCAGCGCACAGGCGCCGCAGAAGGTAAACAGGCAGGCGATGGAGATAATCAGCCGATTGTCCGTGGAGCGATGCTTCATCATCCACTTCATCAGAAGCCCAAACAGGCTGCCGATGCCCAACACGCCCAGGTTGGTAACAATGGGCCGAAGCACGTTCGACGCCTGAAACGCGCCGCCGCCCACCAGCACCATAGCCACGGAAATGGCCACGCTGTATTCCAGCAGGCCCACCACGTCGTCCAGCGCTACCACCTGTACCAGGGTGTTCACGAAATCTCCGTGCGCACCCGTCTGCCGGATGGTCATCATGGTGGAGGCCGGGGCCGTGGCCGCCGCCAGCGCCGCCAGCACGATGGAGATCGCCCCATCCAGCCCCAGGACGCACTTCATCAGAAGATACACCAGCACCGAGGCCATGCAGGCCTCCAGCACGGTAATGACAATAACCTTCAGGCCGTTTTTCTTCAGCACCGACACTCGGAAAAATTCCCCCGTAGAAAAGGCGATAAAGGCCAGGGCGATATCCGACAGGAAGTCCATGCCGGAGACGATTTCTCCAGGAATGGCGTTCAGGCAATAAGGACCGATGAGAATGCCCGCCACAATATACGCCGTTACGTTGGGCAATTTCGCCAGGCGGGTAATCCGAGTCATGGCAAAGCCCGCAAAGAGCATCAGGGAAACCGAAATAATCGTGGCGGCAGACCCCGAGGCCGACTGCATCAGGCTTTGAAGATGGTTAAACAGCGGCATATCCTTCCCCCCTTTCTTTGCATTTGAAAACAATCCTTGCCAGGGAATGCTTCTTATGATATACTATTTTCGGATAAAATCAAATTATTTTATTTTTTATCTCAATAAATCCGTTTTATGGAGGAAGTATGCTGAGCACACAGATGGAGACCCTGTTGAGCGTGGTGGAGCAGGGCAGTTTCACCCGGGCGGCGGAGGCCCTTTCCCTGACGCAGCCCGCCGTGAGCCATCACATCCGCCAGCTGGAGCAGGATCTGAACATTCCCATCTTTATCCGGGGAAAAGGGGCCCTGAAGCTTACGGACAAGGGAGAAATCGCCGTGAAATACGCCCGGCGGCTGAAGGCCATGGAGCAGAAGATGTTTCTGGAGCTTCAGAATGCGGACAGGCACCTGACCAGCCTGCGGGTGGGCATTACCCACACCTCCGAAAGCAACATCACCACGCAGGCCCTGGCCAAATGCAGCAGTTCCCACCCGGGGCTGAGCATTACCATAACCACAGACACGATAAATAATCTTTATACCATGCTGGGGAATTATGAATTGGACCTGGCCTTTGTGGAAGGGCCCGGGATCCATGCCGGCTTTCGGTCGCTGATGCTGGACACGGACTTTCTGGTATGCGTCATGGCGGTGGACAATCCCCTGGCGAAAAAAGCCCTGGTGACCCTGGCGGATTTGAAAAAGCAGCAGATGATTCTGCGCCTGCCCTCCTCGGCCACCCGGATGCTCTTTGAATCCGCGCTGCTAAGCATCAACGAATCCATCGACGCCTTCAACGTCATCATTCAGGTGGACAACATCGCCACCATCAAAGACCTGGTGCGCAAGGAGCTGGGGGTCTCCATACTGCCCCGCAGCGCCTGCATGGACGAACTGAGCAAGGGCAAACTGGCGGCGCTGCCCATCGAGAATTTGAGCATGGTGCGGGAAACCCGCATCGTCTACAACGGGGATTTTTCCCACATGGACATTATGCAGGAGATCATTCGGGAATATCGGGAGACCGCCCGGATGTATCGTTAAAAAAATTGATTTTTGCGGCGAAAAGAACCCGTTTCTTAACATTCTGCAGGCGGGGGTGTGCTATAATACCCGCATTGCAAAACCGCAGTTTCGAAAGGGAGGTGCCGGCTCATGAAAGCTCTGGCGCGTTTTTCCAAAACCATCGCCAAGTATGCCTATTACCCCATGCTCATCGGCTTTATCGCCCTGTGCTCCGTGGCGGTCAATCGCGGGAAGCCCCTGGGCGCACTGAGCACGCTGGTGGCCGCCGTGTGCGCCATTTTATGCGTCGTCGCCCTCCTTTCCAAAACCCTATGCAAAAAAGCGGGTATTGACGACAAAATCGTCTAGCGGCGAAACAGGAGGGGTTCCACTGTGGAACTGGACAGCAGACACTCCGTCAGGCGCTTTGTGCTGCCTGTCACCCTGGAAAACATCGGTACGGTGCTGATCGGCCTGGTCTTTTCGTGGCTGGTGGGCGGCATTTCCCGCAGCGCACTGGCGGCCATCGGCACGGTGAACATCATTCTTTCCTTTTATACCGCCTTTTTTTCGCTGCTTTCCGGCGGCGCGGCCATTCTCACCGCGCGGCTGGTGGGCGCTCACGATCACGCGGGGGCTTCCCGGGTGGTGGAGCAGACCATCTTCATGACGGTGGCGATATCCGCACTGTTGACGGTGGTTTCCCTGTGCTTTACCCAGCCCATTCTGCATCTGGTGATGCCCACGGCGGAGCCGGCACTGATGCGGGAAGCGGTGCGATATTTCCGGGTATGTGCCCTGGCCATCATTCCCATGATGCTTTACACGGTGCTGATGAGCGTATTGCGGGCCAGCGGCGATTCCCGGGCCCCCATGATGACCACCACCCTTCAGAATATCTGCCAAATTTTAGTGGGCTTTGTGTTTATGAAGCTGATTCCCCTACAGGAAGTGGGGGCTGGCATCGCCACCTCCTTCTGCAGGTTTTTCGGCGGCACATTGGCTGTCTGCATTACTCTGCGCAGCCATGACGCCTTTTTCATCTCCCCCCGGAATCTGCTGAAGCCCGTTCCGGCGGTGATTAAGCGGCTGATCCGGCTGGGCATGCCGGCCTGTCTGGAATCCTGCATCGTACAATTCGGCTATCTGCTGGCCAATTCCCTGGTGATGGGCCTGGGCACGCAGCAGGCGGCCATGTATCAGGTGGCCAACGCTCTGCAGTCTTTCAGCAGTATGCCCCAGGGCATTTGCAGTTCCGTTTCTACGACCTTCGTGGGGCAGTATCTGGGGGCGAAGGATTACGCGGGGGCGAAAAAGTTTGGCTATAAGAATCTGTTCGTTTCGCTGCCCATTTCGCTGACGCTGTATCTGGTCATCGCGCTGCTGGGGCCGAAGCTTACCCCGCTATACACCTCCGACCCGGAAGTGGCCGCTGGGGCGGTCACCTGCCTGTGGGTACTGATGGCCTTCTCCCTGCCCGGGCAATCCATCAACACCATCGATTCCGCCCTGCGGGCCGGCGGCGACGTGAAGTTCGTTCTGGCGGAAACGGTCATTGGCGTGTGGCTGGTGCGGCTGCCCCTTTCGTGGCTGCTGGGCTACAAATTGGGCATGGGAATTATCGGCATATACTGGGCCAATATCATCTCCCTTGCGGTGCGGGCCGCCACGGGTCTGTGGCGCTATCACGGCACCAAATGGATGTACAAGCGGGTATAAAAAGCGAATCCGGGGCGGCGACGCTCCGGATTTCAGACTGTCGAAAAACCCTCGGAGAGCTCGAGAGGGCCAAAGCCCTCTCGAATTTCAATCGTGCCCAGCGGCATGTACGGTGGGCA
>CACXHB010000074.1 GCA_902767315.1 uncultured Eubacteriales bacterium | reverse complement strand
GGATCCGGCGTTGTGACCAAGATCCTGGAGGCCTAATTTCATAGACCACCAAACAGCCGCCCGGCCGAAGGCCGGGCGGCTGTTGCGTTCCCCATATGAGAATTTCGCGGACTGACTGAATTGAGACAGCCTGCTAAAATCAGAACTTGAACTGGGGCAGCCAGGGCTTGGAAAACTCGAACAGTTCGTCCACCATGGCGCGGATCTCTCTGAGATCCAGTACGGCGCTGGTCAGCGGATCGTAGCAGCAGGCCAGATAGATCATTTCCCGGTCGCCGGCGAAGCTGCCCTTTACGGCCATTTCTTCGATCTGGCTGCTCAGGCTCATCAGCGGCAGCACCGCGTCGGGAATGGCGCCCACATGCATGGGGGAAAGTCCGGCGCGGCTGGCCAGCACAGGCACCTCTACGCAGGCGCCCACGGGCAGGTTGTCCACCAGACCCCAGTTGCGCACGTTTCCGTTGAATTGGAACAGCTCGTGATCGCCGAAGATGGCGTTGAAGATCCGGGAGGCGTATTCGTCGCCCCGCTCCAGACTCACCGGTTCGTTCATGAAGGTTTCCAGATCCCGGTCAAAGGTGCGGGCCCGTTCCTGACGGGTTTCAATGGTGAAATTGGTGCGCCCGGTGTTCCAGCTGGTGCCCCGGTAGCAGTATTTCTCGAGGGTATCCTGCCGCTTGCGGAACCAGGGAGAGTATTCGGAAAAATGTCCGCTGGATTCGGTGACGTAATAACCGGTGGCCAGGAACATCTCGTTGCGCACGATGTCGCTTTCATAAACCGCCGGGTCGGTTTCAATGGCCCGCCGCAGGTCGGGATAGAGACTTTTCCCCTCATGCTCCAGCCGCAGATAATAGGCCATGTGGTTGATGCCCGCGCAGGTGTAGGTGATTTCTTCTTTGGGCAGGTTCAGAATTTCCGCGAATCGCCGGATTCCTCCCTGCACAGAATGGCAAAGCCCCGTGGTCAGCACCTCCGGCGCGGCCTCCTGCATGGCCCGGCAGAGCATGGCCATGGGGTTGGTGTAATTCAGGAAAACCGCCCCGGGGCAGAGCTCCCGCACGTCCCGGAGAATGTCCAGCATCACCGGAATCGTGCGCAGGAAGCGGAAAATGCCCGCGGGATTCCGGGTGTCGCCCACGTTGATCTTCACGCCGTACTTTTCGCAGATATACAGATCGTTCTGGAATACCTCCAGCGGCTGGGCCATCAGCATGCTCAGCACGCCGTCCGCCCCCTTCAGGGCCTCCCGGCGGTCCGTGGTGCAGAAAACCTTTGCGGGATACTGTCCCGCTTCCACGATGTGCATAACGGCCTTTCTGGCGTTTTCCAGATTGACCGGGTTAATGTCTACCAGGTGCAGCTCCGCGTCCCGAAAGGCGGGATAAGTCAGAATGTCCCGCACCAGATTGCGGGTAAAGACGTAGCTGCCCGCGCCGATGAGAACGAATTTTTTGCCCATGAATCGATGTCTCCTCCCTGTCTGGAAATATTGCGCCTTTATTATATCTTAACTTTATCCTGCCCGCAACAAATCTCGCCGAATTTTGTCGTAAAATAGAAAATGAAGAATGAAATCCGGGAGGTTTTGTTTGAAATGGTACGTCTTGGCATCGACCGTATCCGGGAATTCCCCGCCCTTTTTCGGGGACGCCGGCTGGGACTGGTTACCGGCGCTTCTGGGCTGAATTCCCAATTGATCGGCAGCGTGGAGGCGCTGAACGACGCATGGGGACTGACGCTGCTGTTTTCGCCGGAACACGGACTGCGGGGAGAGATGCAGCCGGGCCAGACGGCGGAAAGCTTTGTAGATGTGCGCACGGGCCTGCCCTGCGTCAGCCTGTTCGGCGGCGGCTTCAACGAAGAGGGCGGCGCGGCGGCGGCCGAGGGGGCCCTGGAAAAGCTGGACGCGGTGGTGTTTGATATTCAGGACGCGGGTTCCCGGTATTATACCTATGCTTCCACCCTGTTTTACCTGATGCAGGCCTGCGCCCGCCGGGGAAAAGAAGTGGTGGTGCTGGACCGGCCCAATCCCCTGGGCGGCCTTCTGCTGGAGGGCAATACCCATCGCCCGGAGAACTTCTCCTTTATCGGCAGAACGCCCGTGCCCATCCGCCACGGCATGACTCTGGGCGAAATGGCCCGGTTTTTCAAGGATCGTTTTCACCCGGAGTGCCCGCTGCAGGTGGTGTCCATGGAGGGCTGGAAAAGGGAGATGTATTTCGAAGATACCGGGCTGTTTTTCACGCCGCCCAGCCCAAACCTGCCCACGCTGACCTCCCTTTCTCTGTATAACGGCACCTGCCTTTTCGCCGGCACCAACGTTTCCGAGGGCCGGGGCACCACCGAGCCCTTTACCCTGGTGGGTGCGCCCTGGATCGACGGCGGACGGCTGGCCCGGCGCATGAACGACGTCGGCCTTCCGGGGCTGCGGTTTGCCGAGGCCTGGTTCACCCCCCAGTTTTCCAAATATCAGAACGTTCCCTGCGGCGGCGTGCGCATTCATGTCACCGACGCGCGGGCCGTGCATGGAGTAAATACGGGAGTACATCTCCTCTGCGCCGTACGGGAGCTTTTCCCGGAATTCGCCTTCCGCGCCCCCGGCCCCGACGGCCGCTGGCATATCGACATCGCTTCCGGAACCGATCAGCTGCGCCGGGGTGAAATGTCCGCGGAGGAAATCTGCCGGGCCTGGGCCCGGGAGGCGGAAGCCTTCCGCCCCACCCTGGAAAAATACGCCCTCTATTGACAAAGGCGGGAGGCCTTATGAAAAAACAGACGTTGTTTGTCGCCGAAGAAGGCGGCTATGCCGGCTATCGCATTCCGGCGGCAATCGCCCTGCCGGGCAATCGGGTCGTCGTCTTCTGCGAGGGCCGGCTGGGCGGATTGAGCGATTATGGCACCATCCATATTCTGGCCCGCGTCAGCACCGACGGCGGCGAGACCTTCGGCCGGGTCTTTCTGGTGGCGGCGGACGGCGAAAACACCGTGGGCAATCCCTGCCCGGTTTTTGACAGAGAAACCGGAGTTCTCCACCTTCTGCTGAACGGAAATTTGAAAGACGGCGGCGAGGCTGAGATTCTGGCAGGACGCGCCCCGCGCAGGGTGTTTTCCACCTGCAGCGAGGACGGGGGCGCAACCTGGCTTCCCCTGCGGGATCTGACCGGAGCCGCAAAAGCGCCGAATTGGACGTGGCACGCCATGGGCCCCGGGCACGGGCTGCAATTGCGAACCGGACGGCTGCTCATGCCCTGCAATCACGCCCTGAGCCGGGATGTGGACCCGCGCGTTCGGTATGTTTCCCACGCCATGTATTCCGACGACCATGGAAAGACGTGGAAGGTTGGGGCGGACGTGGGGCCGGATACCAACGAATGTTCTCTGGCGGAATTGCCGGACGGCCGCGTTTACATCAACATGCGCAGCTATCGGGGCGAGGGCTGCCGCACTTCGGCGATTTCCTCCGACGGCGGGGAAACCTGGGGCGAAATTTCTCCGGAACGGCTGCTGCCCGACCCGGTCTGCCAGGGAAGCGTGCTGGCAATGGGCGAAAGGCTTCTGTTTACCAACCCGGCCAGCGCCCTGCGCAGAGAAAACCTGACCCTGAAGCAAAGCCGGGATCTGGGAAAAACCTGGTCCGCCGCGGCGGTGATCCATCCGGGCCCCGCGGCCTACAGCGACCTGGCGGCGCTGCCCGGGGGCCGCGTCGGCTGCGCCTATGAATGCGGCCATGGAACGGACGCTTCCGCCGCTTATCAGCAAATCCAATGGGCTGTTTTTGAAAAAACGATGGGGGAGGAATTTTTGTGAAATACCTGAGACAGTTTGGACTGATTCTGCTGTTTTCCTTTCTGGGGGAAGCCCTTCGGGCGCTGATTCCCTTGCCGGTGCCCGCCAGCATTTACGGCATGGCGCTGCTGTTTCTGGCCCTTGCGGCGGGCATGCCCCTTTCCGCCGTGGAGGATACGGGAGATTTTCTCATTGAAATCATGCCCGTGCTGTTTATTCCCGCAGGGGTGGGGGTGCTGGGCTGCTGGGGAGAATTAAAGGCCATGCTGCTGCCGGCGGTTCTCTGCGTTACGCTGGTCACCTGCCTGGTGTTCGGGGTCTCCGGCTGCGCCACGCAGGCGCTGATTCGCCGGGAACGGCTCCGGGGAGGAAATGGAAAATGACGGAATTTTTCGGAAACGCCGCTTATTTCGCGGTGCTGGCCTGTTTGGGGCTGTATCAGGCGGGGGCCTGGCTGAAAAAGAAAACCGGACTGGCCTTCCTCAACCCGCTGCTGGTTTCCATCGCAGGCGGGGTAGGTGTGCTGCTGCTTCTGCGGGTGGACAGCACATCCTTCGCCCGGGCGGCCCAGCCCCTGTCCTGGCTTCTGACCCCGGCCACCGTGTGCCTGGCGATTCCCCTGTACCGGCAGGTGCGGCTGGTTCGCAAATATGCCCTGTCCCTGCTGGCGGGCATTGCCGCGGGCGTCGCCGCCAGTATTCTGTCCGTGCTGGTCATCGCCCTGATTTTTGAAATGGACCACGCGGGCTATGTCACCCTGCTGCCCAAAAGCATCACCACCGCCATCGGCATGGTGGTCAGCCGGGAACAGGGCGGGGTGGAAAACATCACCGTGGCGGTGATCGTGCTTACCGGCGTGTTTGGAAACCTCATGGCTTCGCCCCTGTGCCGGTTGTTTCGCCTCACCGACCCCGTAGCCCGGGGCGTGGCCATCGGCACTTCCTCCCACGCCATCGGCACCGCCCGGGCCATGGAAATGGACGACGTTACCGGCGCGGTCAGCGGCCTGTCCATCGCCGTTTCCGGAGTGCTCACCGTGGCCGCCGCCGCTATATTGGGAAATCTGGTGTAGTGAAATTTTTCCCCGAATTCCGGAAACTTTTTTCCAGGGGATGCGTCTGAATAAGCGAGGTGATTAAAATGAAAAAGACGCTGGTTTGGATGCTTTCTTTGATGCTGGTGCTCTGCTCCGCGGCCTTTGCGGAGGAAACGGCGGTAACCCCCGATGAAAATACCTTCTTTGCGGAAGATAACTGGTTCCCCACCGGCAAACTGGAAATGAACACCGCCACCGAATACGACCTGGACGGCGACGGCACCATGGAAACCGTTTCCTGGAAGGAAGAGGCCGTGGACGAATATGACAACGAAGTGGTGCTCACCGTGGAAAAGGACGGCGCGAAGGCGGAATACCGTTCCGGCATGATCTTCATGGAGGGCGTGGCCGTATACGATCTGGACGGCGACGGAACCTTTGAAATTTTCATTACCGGCGACGAAATGAGCAGCGATTACTTCACCGTGGCCCTACATTACGCGGACGGTCAGCTGACCAAGCTGGACTTCGCCAACGTGGACCGGGGCGACGAAAACACCGGTTATCACGATTATGGCTACGGCTACATCACCGGCCTGGGCGAAAACGCCCTGTATCTGAACGGCTCTCAGGACGTGCTGGGCACATACTTCGGCTGGCGGGCCTTCACCCTGAAGGACGGCCGGTTCGAAACCTGCGACGACGGACTGTGGCACTTTGACCGGGATCTGGAAGATGCGGACACCTGGGATTGGGGTTGCCTGACTGTGAAGCAGGAAGCAAAGGCCACGTTCCAGAACGAAGGCAAGGAATCCGAAGGCGCCCTGCAGGTGGGCGACAAGCTGGTCATTACCGCTTCCGATAAAGCCACCCGGGCCTATTTCGAGACCCAGGACGGCCGTCAGGGCTATCTGGAAATCGCGCCCAACGCGGAGCAGGGCTGGGGCTGGCTGGTAAACGGCGTTTCCGAAAACGATGTTTTTGAAATTGTGCCCTACGCGGACTGATCTGAATTCAAAAAATACGGGGCTGTCTCAAAATGTTGAGACAGCCCCATATTTGACGTTTTAAAGGAAACTTAGTCGAAGAACACGGGCTTGCCGGTCTTGTTGGATTCGTAAATGGCCTCCAGGATCTTGGTCACGACGATGGCCTGTTCGGGCTTCGTGGTCAAGGGAGTGTCATACTTTACGTGATTGATCCACTGACGGGCTTCCATCTCCGCGGGGCTGCCGCCCATTTCGCCATCGAAGAAGGCCACGGACGCGGACTTCAGATCGGGCTCAGTGGTGTACAGCTTGGAGAAGCGCTCGCCGTTGATGCGCAGGGGGTTGTCATCCGGGCCCAGCATATCCGCGCCGGCCTTGTCGCCGCACAGGATGGTCTTGGCCTCGTCCACCAGCAGGGTGTTCAGCGCCCAGGAGGACTCCAGCACGATGGTCGCGCCGTTCTTCATCTTGATGAAACCGAAGGCGGAATCTTCCACGGTGAACTTCTTGGGATCCCAGCTGCCCCAGGCGTTGGCGGCGTTTTCGTTGTCCGCCAGCTTGCGGAAGACGCTGCCCACCACCATGGCGGGTTCGTAATTGTCCATCTCCCACAGGGTCAGGTCCAGCGCATGGGTACCGATGTCGATGAGGGGGCCGCCGCCCTGGTTCTCCGCATCAAGGAACACGCCCCAGGTGGGCACGGCGCGGCGACGGATGGCCTGTGCGCGGGCGTAGTAAATATCGCCCAGATCGCCGGCTTCCACGACCTTCTTCAGGTACTGGCACTCGGGACGGAAGCGGTTCTGATAGCCGATGGTCAGCTTCTTGCCGGTGCGCTTGGCGGCGTCCAGCATCTTCTGGGCCTCAACGGTGTTGATGGCCATGGGCTTTTCGCACATAACGTGCTTGCCGGCTTCCAGGGCGTCCACGGTGATGAAAGAATGCTGCTTGTTGGGGGTCAGCACGTGCACCACGTCCAGATCCAGCTTCAGCAGTTCCTTATAATCGGTAAAGACCTTCGCGCCGGGCACGCCGTATTCCTTGGCGGCCTTCTGAGCGCGCTCTTCGATGATGTCGCAGAACGCGACCATTTCAACGTCCTTCAGCTTCTTCAGGGCGGGCATGTGCTTGCCGTTGGCGATGCCGCCGCAGCCGATAATACCAATTTTGACCATATCCATAGGTGTTTTCCTCCTCCTGTGAAATCAGTCTACAAATATTTTACAATATCCTGAGGGTGAATGCAAGCCTTTTTTGAGAATCCATGCTAAAATAGAAGCAGGAGATGAGTTACTCATGGTGAACTTTTTAATCAAGCATCTGATCCCCCATTCCGACCAGACCGGCGACCCCGCCGTGCGGGAGGCCTACGGCACCCTGGCGGGCTGCGTGGGAATTTGCCTGAATGTGCTTCTGTTTATCGGTAAATTCGTGGCGGGCTCCATCGTGGGTTCCATTGCCGTAACCGCAGACGCTTTTAATAACCTGTCCGACGCAGGGTCTTCCCTGATCACCCTGTTCGGCTTTCGGCTGGCGGGAAAGCGCCCCCATTCCGACCATCCCTTTGGCCATGGACGCATCGAATACGTGGCGGGGCTCATTGTTTCCCTGCTGATTATTCTCATGGGCGTGACATTGGCCCGGGAATCCCTGGACAAAATGCTGCATCCTCAGGACGTGACCTTCAGCCTGCTTTCCGCGGGCATTCTGGCCGCGTCGATTTTGGTGAAGCTGTATATGTACAGCTATAATCGCGCCCTGTCCAAAAAGTTGAATTCCTCCACGCTGAAGGCCACCGCCACCGACTCCCTTTCGGACGCCTGCGCCACCCTGGCGGTGCTGATTTCCATGATAATTTCCCACCTTACCGGCCTGCGAATCGACGGTTATGCCGGCATTTTGGTGGCGCTGATGATCCTCTGGGGGGGCTTCGGCGCGGCCCGGGACACCATCTCTCCCCTGCTGGGCACCGCGCCGGATCCGGAATTTGTCAAAAAGATCCAGTCCATCGTCCGCTCCTGCCCCGTGGTTACCGGCATGCACGATCTGGTAATTCACGATTACGGCGCAGGCCGGCGGATGATCTCTCTGCACGCGGAGGTGCCCGCAAACGGCGACATCCTGGCCACCCACGACGCCATCGACCTCGTCGAACGCCGGCTCCACGACGAACTGAACTGTCACGCCGTCATCCATATGGACCCCGTTGAAACGGATAACGCCGCCGTCAACGCCGTCCGGCAGCGGGTGCTGGAAGCCCTGCACGCCCAAATGGATTCCGCCGTAAGTATTCACGATTTCCGCATGGTGACCGGTCCCACCCACACCAATCTCATCTTCGATTTGCTGCTGCCCATGGACAGCCCCCTCACCGAGGAAGCGGCAAAAAAACAGGCGGAAGCCATCGTTTCCGCCCTGGATCCTCATTATAACGCCATTCTCACCATCGACAAAGGCTACGTCTGACCCATCAGGAGGCCGCCCTGCTGCAAATTTTAAAGGGCGTGTCTCCTTTTGATTCCTCCAGAATCAGAGAAAGATCGTAGGTGTGATAGGTGTGTTTTTCGCTGTTGGGGTCGTTGAGCACCACCTTGCCGTCCTCGTCCAGGCCCCGCAAAAGGATGTAATGCCCCTGCTGGGTAAAGGTGCCCGGGCCCAT
>CACXHB010000073.1 GCA_902767315.1 uncultured Eubacteriales bacterium | reverse complement strand
TTTTTACGAAACGGACCTGGGCACCGGCGGCATGATGCGAGGATTCATGGCCCGCAGGTGCGACCAGTATTTCACCCTGGAGAAGAAGATTCATCGCTTTCTGGAAATGAGCCTGCGGGTGTTCCGGGTTCCGGAAGGGGAAGCGGAACAGATTCAGGCCTACGCGGCGGCGCTGGACGTGCGCGCCGCGGCGAAACAGGTGATGGACGCGCTGTTTGCATCGCTGTCCGTGCAGTTCGAACTGGAAGAAAAATGAAATTCGATTTTAGGGAGGGAAAGGGAATGAAAAAGAAGCTGACTGGGTGTCTGATCGGGTGTCTGCTGGTACTGCTCTTTATGACAACCCCTGCGTTTGCTCATATCAAAGCAGACGGTACTAAGTGTCAGTCGGAAGGCTACAATAGCTTACTGGGCTCAGAAAACCAAACTGAGACGCAGCATAGAATGCAGTGCATAACATGCTATGAGATCATGTGGGAAAACCATTGGAGAGATCCCAAGGATGAACCTACCTGCAAAAAGCAGGTGCGCTGTGGTCTTTGTGGTGTAAAATTTGGCCCTTTCGGTGAGCACAAGTTCAGCACGGCGACTTGCGTTGCAAAAGCCACCTGCACAGTATGCAAACTGCAAACCGGCGAAATCGATCCTAACAACCATGATCTGAAGCCCAGTGCCGCCAAAGCGCCCACCTGCACTGAAAAGGGCTGGGACGCGTACAACGCCTGCACCAGGTGCAGCTATACTACCTATCGGGAACTGCCTGCGCTCAACCACAACAAGGTACACCACGATGCGAAGGCGGCCACCTGCCTTGAGATAGGCTGGGATGCGTATGAAGCTTGCACGCGCGAGGGTTGTACCTACACCACCAAAAAGGAAATCCCCGCGCTGAATCACGACATTGAGAAACACGCGGCAAAGACGCCCACCTGCACGGAAATCGGCTGGGATGCGTACGAAGCTTGCACGCGCGAGGGCTGTACCTACACCACGTATGCGGAAATCCCCGCTTCCGGCCACGCGCTGGTGCATCACGAAGCCAAAGCGGCCACCTGCACGGAAATCGGCTGGGAAGCCTACGATACCTGCAAAAAGTGCGATTACACCACCTATGTAGAAATCCCCGCTGCCGGCCACGATCTGGTGCACCACGAAGCCAAAGCGGCCACCTGCACCGAAATCGGCTGGGAAGCCTACGACACCTGCAAAAAGTGCGACTACACCACTTATGTAGAAATCCCCGCTTCCGGCCACGCGCTGGTGCATCACGAAGCCAAAGCGGCCACCTGTATGGAAATCGGCTGGGAAGCCTACGACACCTGCAAGAACTGCGACTACACCACTTATGTAGAAATTCCCGCTCCCGGCCACGCTCTGGAGCATCACAAAGCCAAAGCGGCCACCTGCACGGAAGTCGGCTGGAACGAATACGACACCTGCAAGAACTGCGATTATACTACTTATGTAGAAATCCCCGCCCTGGGCCATGATTACCAGAAGACCGTGGTGAAGCCCACCTGCGAAAAGGACGGCTATACCCGGTTCACCTGCACCCGCTGCGAGGATACCTACACCGAGAATCCGGTGAAGAAGCTGTACCACTGGTTCGGGGAATGGACCCCCAATGGCGACGGCGCCAACAGCGCCAATTGCCTGCGGAAGGGCTGCAAGCATATGGGCAAGACCGATTGCCAGAAGTTCGAATTCATCGTGGCGGAAAACGAAAGCCTGATCTTCTGCCCGGTGTGCGGCGAAGTGGAAAACGGAACCCGGCTGGAGCGAATCGAAAAGGCGATGGCCGTTGCCGTCACCGAAAAACTCCCCGCGGGGGAACTGATTGCCCGGATGAACGAAGCATATCTCAGCCTGGCCTTCGAATACGCGGGGAAAGTTGCGGAGCCCACGGGCCAGGTGAAGATCACCCTGCCGGCGGAGCTGTTGGCGGGCAAGAAGCTTACGGCGATTGCCCTGGACGGCACGGAAACGGAAGTGTCCTTCGAAATCGACGGCGAGGAGGCTTCCTTCACCCTGGACTTCACGGCGGACGAAATCCCCGTGATCCTGATCCGGCTGACGGATGCGGCATAATCCTTTGGAAAACGGAATACCTTTGACCCGGTGGGGCGAAATCCCTGCCGGGTCGAACTTTTGCCGGGAACGACCTCATCCGGCTTCGCGCCGCTCAGCCACCTTCCCCAGAGGGGAAGGCATGGGAGGAACGGGAAAACTTCTCGAATGGTTTTTCTGTTGAAAAAATATGTGGCGAATATTTGTTAAAACAGGTTGCAAAATAACACATAATTTGATATAATGTGAAAATCAAAGCCGCCCCTGCGCTTGAGCGGCAAAAAAAGGAGGCTATCCTCATGAAGAAACTGGCCCTGATACTGACCTTCGCGATGCTGTTGAGCATGTGCGCCTTTACCGGCTCCGCGGAAGGCGCCTACAACGAAGCGCCCATGCTGGCCCAGCGGGTGGAAGCCGGCGAGCTGCCCCCGGTGGAAGAGCGCCTGCCCGAAAATCCCCGGATTGCCCACGAAATTCTGGATGAATATCTGGACTATGAATGCGGCAATTACGGCGGCACCATGCGGCTGATCACCAAGGCCGTGAACTGGGACGCGGACGTGTTCGTGGGCAACGACGAAGCCCTGCTGACCATGGCTTCCGCCAACTCCGGCGACGTGACCCCCAACGTGGTGGAGGATTATCAGGTGAACGACGATCAGACCGAGTTTACCTTTACGATTCGCAAGGGCCTGAAGTGGTCCGACGGTGAAGAAGTCACCATGGAAGACTATCGCTTCGGCGTCGAGGATTTCGTGCTGAATCAGGAGCTCACCCCCGTGGTGGCGGCCTATATGCGCGACGGCGGCACCTCCGCCGGCGACCCCTTCACCTTCGAAATCATTGACGATACCACCTTCAAGCTCATCTTCAAACAGCCCTACGGCGGCTTCGCGGTGCATCTTTCCATCACCGGATGGAAGGGCTATTCCGACCTGCTCAAGCCCGCCCATTACCTGAAGCAGTTCCATAAGGGCTATGCCGAGGAATGCCACGGCTCTCTGGAGGCCTATTATGAATTCCTGCAGCCCTTCGGCACCATCATGGGCTATGACGATGTGTCTCAGGACGACGCCTGGACCTACATCTTCAATCAGGTGGACATGACCAACTGGGAATGCACCGACCCCATGGACGCGCTGACCAGCGAATATTTCCAGGGCCTGATCGAGACCAACTTCCCCCACCTGTATCCCTGGGTGATGATCTCCAGCGAGAACGGCGTGACCACCTGGGAGCGCAACCCCTACTACTTCAAGGTGGACCCGGACGGCAATCAGCTGCCTTACGTGGATTACCTCACCTCCACCCTGGTGGAGAACATGGAAATGGTGCAGATGGAGTACATGAGCGGCAAGGCTGACTTCGGCCGCGAATCCGCCACCATCGACAACATCTCCCTCTATCGTGAAAACGAAGAGAAGGCCGGCATCACCGCCTACGTGACCCCCACCCACACCAACCCCACCGTTTTCTACATCAACACCAACTACGGCCTGAACACCGACGGCACCGTGAAGGCCGACGACGCCTCCAAGGCATGGCAGGAAGTGGTAAACGACGTGCGCTTCCGTCAGGCGCTGATGCACGCGGTGGACGCGGAGGAAATCGTAGAATCCGTGTATAAGGGATTCGGCGAAGTCAACCCCGATTACGCCTGCGATCACGACCTGGAAACCGCCAACGCCCTGCTGGACGAACTGGGCATGAAGGACGTCGACGGCGACGGCTACCGGGAATCCCCCTCCGGCCTGCCCTTCAGCTGGAAGATCTGGAACAACGAAGAAGCCAACGACTTCATCCCCTTCTGCGAACTGCTGGTGGAATTCTGGAGCGAAATTGGCCTGAAGGCGGACGTAAACACCACCGAGCCTTCCCTGATGAGCACCTCCATGGAAGCCAACGAAGTGCCCATGCGCGTCACCTGGTGCCATTCCACGCAGCTGTGGCACAATCTGGACTGGGGCCTGGGTGGCCAGCCCCTGTGGCAGGACTGGGTGGATAAGGGCGGCCTGTCCGGCATGCTGGAAGGCAGCACCGATTTCCTGACCCCCGCCCAGGATTATCAGGATTTCTATCTGGAAGTGCAGTCCCTGATGACCGTGTCCCCCGAAGAAGCGGTGAACACCATTATGCCCGATCTGGCCAAAAAGATGGGCGAAATGCTGTACATCGTGCAGCCCGAAACCAACGTCATGCAGTGCGTTATCATCAATTCCGACATCGGTAACGTGCCCACCGGCGGCGTCGGCATCGGCTGGAACTTCGGCCTGGAGCAGCTGTTCTATCACCATCCCGATCAGCACTAAGGACTGATTCCGCGCCCGGAGCCGCAAAGGCTCCGGGCGATTTGCCGTTTTGGCCGTTGCGCCCGGGCCGGCGAAATGTTATACTACACAGAGGAAGGAAAAATGAAGGGGGAAAAGGATTGAATACGCCGTTTGATATTGCGCTGGCGGTCTGGGCGGCAATGAGCCTGGTGGCCTTTGCGCTGTATGGAATCGACAAATCCCGGGCCAAGCGGGGGGCATGGCGCATTTCGGAGCGCACCCTGCTGCTTTCGGCGCTTCTGATGGGCGGGCCGGGGGCCTGGGCGGGAATGGAATTTTTCCGGCATAAAACAAAGCACCCCCGGTTTCGGGTGCTGGTGCCCCTGTGCTGCGCGGTAAACGCCGCGGCGGTTTATCTGGCCTGGAGGTGGGGATAATGCATTTGTTTTGGGTCAGCGCCCTGGCCGTACTGATTGCTTATACGGTAAAGGGGCTGACGGGCTTTGCCAATACGCTGGTGTTTTCCACCATCATGAGCTTTTTCCCCTATAATCTTGCGCAGATTACGCCCCTGGAGCTGGTGCTGGGCACCCCCTCCAATTTCTTCATCGCCATACGGGAGCGCAAGGGCTTCCGGCTGCGGGTGGTGGCCCCGCTGGCGGCGCTGATGATCGCTGGCTGCATCCCCGGGGCGCTGTTTTTGAAATTCGGCAATCCCGCGCTGATTAAGACGCTCTTCGGCGTGGGCGTGACCCTGGTGGGGCTGGAAACCCTGCTTATCGACCGGCTGAAGCTGAAGCCCAATCGATGGGTGCTGGGAATCATCGGCATTACCGCCGGCGTCATGTGCGGCATGTACGGCATCGGCGCGCTGCTGGTGGCCTATGTCACCCGCACCACCAAATCCCCCACGGAATTCCGGGCCAACGTGTGCTTCGTGTTCATTTTGGTGGATATTTTCCGGGCGATTCTGTATATTACCACCGGCATTTTCACCGCGGAAATTTTCCTGACGGCCCTGAAGCTTGCGCCGTTTATGGCGGCGGGCATGGGGCTGGGCACCCTGCTGGCGGGAAAGCTGAAGCCCCAGCTGGTGAGCAAGATCATCATGATTCTGCTGGTGCTTTCCGGCATTTCCCTGACGGTGACGAACCTGCTGGCGCTGCTGTAACACGGACAAATCAGGAGGCAAAGAGATGGTCGCGAAAACGCCGCCCATGGGGTGGAACAGCTGGGATTGCTACGGTGCGGCGGTGGACGAGAAAACCGTTCGCCAAAACGCGGATTACATGGCGAAACATCTGAAAAAATTCGGCTGGGAATATATTGTGGTGGACATTCAGTGGTATCAGCCCACGGCGGATTCCCACGAATATCAGCCCTTCGCGGAACTGACCATGGACGATTATGGCCGGCTGCTGCCGGCGGTGAACCGCTTCCCCAGCGCGGCGGGGGGCGCGGGCTTCGGGCCTCTGGCGGAGTATGTGCACGGCCTCGGGCTGAAGTTTGGCATTCATATCATGCGGGGATTGCCGCGGATGGCGGCTCACAGGCGGCTGCCCATTTATGGCAGCCGGGCCACCTGCGCCCAGGCGGCGAATCCCAATTCCGTGTGCGCCTGGAACCCGGATATGTACGGCCTGCGCTGCGAGCTGCCGGAGGCCCGGGCGTATTATGACAGCATTTTTGCGCTGTACGCCGCCTGGGGCGTGGATTACGTGAAGGTGGACGACATCGCCCGGGAATATCCTCATTGCCGGCGGGAAATCGAGGTCATCTCCGAAGCCTGCCGCGGCTGCGGGCGGGACATGGTGCTGAGCCTCTCCCCCGGGCCCGCGCCGCTGGAACAGGCGGAGCATCTGAAGCGTTACGCCAATATGTGGCGGCTGACGGACGATTTCTGGGATCGATGGCCGCTGTTGAAGGCCATGTTTGAGCGGGCAGAAAAATGGTGCGTTCACGCCGGGCCGGGGCACTGGCCGGATCTGGACATGCTGCCCGCGGGCGCGGTTCGCCAGGTGGAATCGCCGGAAAACTGGACGCGTTTTACCCGGGAAGAGCTGCGCACCATGATGACCCTGTGGTGCATTATGCCCGCGCCGCTGATGTTCGGCGGGGAGATGACCAAGCTGGACGATTTTACCCGGCGGCTGATCACCAACGAGGCCGTGCTGGAAATGCTGAAGGCCACCTTCGGCGGCCGGCCGGTCTATACCCGGGAGGAGGAAGCCGCGTGGATGGCGCCCCGCCGGGATGGGCAGGGCTGCTATGTGGCGCTGTTCAACCTGTCCGATGCAGAGCGCACGCTGACCCTTTCGCCGGACGCCCTTG
>CACXHB010000072.1 GCA_902767315.1 uncultured Eubacteriales bacterium | reverse complement strand
CTGCCCTTTTCCCAGGAACCCAAAAATTCCTGAGCCAGGCCCACAATGGCGTTCCAGTCATAGCTGCCCGCCACGGCCAGCACGGCGTTTTCCGGGCGATACATCCGCCGCCAGTAATCCAGCACCTGTTCCCGGGTGAGCGCCTTCACGGAATCGGCGGTGCCCAAAATGGGCCGGGAGACCGGCTGGTCTCCGAAATGGGCCAGCATCAGCATTTCGTGCACCAGATCCTCCGGCGTGTCCTCCGCCATGTCGATCTCTTCCAGCACGACTCCCTTTTCCTTTTCCATTTCTACCGGGTCGAACACCGGCCGCACCGCCAGGTCGCTGATGATGTCCAGGGCCAGGCGCACGTGTTCGTCCACCACCTTGGCGTAAAAACAGGTGCATTCCTTGGAGGTAAAGGCGTTCAGCTGTCCCCCCACCTCGTCCATCTGCTCGGCAATGTCCCGGGCGGAGCGGGAAGTGGTTCCCTTGAAGACCATGTGCTCGATATAATGGCTGACGCCGGCTTCGGGAATGGTTTCATACTGAGAGCCCGCGCCGACCCACAGGCCCACGGAAACGGAGCGAAAATGGGGAATTCGCTCGCCCACGATGCGCAGCCCGTTGGGCAGCGTAATCTGATCAAAAACCATAGTTTCCTCCCTGAAGAGAAAGCTGCCGTTTTTTACACACGGCAGCTTTCGTAAGTTGAAGGTGAATTAACCTCTGCGGGGGCCGCGTCCGCCGCGATCTCCACGGTCGCCGTCACGGCGCGGGGGCCGACGCACGGGCATGGACTCGTCGTCGTACTTGATGTCGTTGCGCACCAGGTTGATGCGGCCCTGGCTGTCGATCTCCGCCACGCGGCATTCCAGTGTGTCGCCGATCTTCACCACGTCTTCCACCTTGTCCACCCGGCCGTTGGCCAGCTTGGAGATGTGGATCATGCCGTCCTTGCCGGGCGCATATTCCACAAACGCGCCGAAGGACATGATGCGGGCCACCTTGCCGGTGAACACATCGCCCACCTGCAGGTCCTTGGCAATGCCTTCGATGATGGACTTGGCCTTCTTGGCCGCTTCCTCGTCGTTGGTGGCGATATACACGCTGCCGTCGTCCTCGATGTCGATCTTCACGCCGGTCTCCTCAATGATCTTGTTGATCATCTTGCCGCGGGGGCCGACCACCTCGCCGATCTTCTCGGGATTGATGCGGAACTGAACGATCTTGGGGGCGTAGGGGCTGAGATGCTCACGAGGCGCGGGCAGCACTTCCAGCATCTTACCCAGGATGTGCATACGGCCGTCGTAAGCCTGGGCCAGCGCCTGGCGCAGAATGGCCTCGTCGATGCCCTTAATCTTGATGTCCATCTGGATGGCGGTAATGCCCTGAGAGGTGCCGGCCACCTTGAAGTCCATGTCGCCCAGGAAGTCTTCCAGACCCTGGATGTCGGTGAGCACGGCCACCTTGCCGGTGTTCTCCGTGTCCTTGATCAGGCCCATGGCCACGCCGGCCACGGGACGCTTGATGGGCACGCCCGCGTCCATCAGCGCCAGCGTAGAGCCACACACGGAAGCCTGAGAGGTGGAACCATTGGAGGACATGACCTCGGAAACCAGCCGCAGGCAGTAGGGGAACTCATCCACAGAGGGAATCATGGGCTCCAGAGCGCGCTCCGCCAGTGCGCCGTGGCCGATTTCCCGGCGGCCGGGGCTGCGCTGGGGCTTGGCTTCGCCGGTGGAATAGCCGGGGAAGTTGTAATGATGCATATAACGCTTGCTGTCTTCCACGCCGATGCCGTCCAGAATCTGCTTTTCAGAAACGGGGGCCAGGGTAGCCACGGTCATGACCTGAGTCTGGCCGCGGGTGAACACGCCGGAGCCATGAGCCCGGGGCAGCACGCCGGTTTCGCACCAGATGGGGCGCACCTCGGTGAGCTTGCGGCCGTCGGGACGCAGGCCCTGGTCGATGATATGCCGGCGCATGATTTCCTTCTGGATGGCGTACAGCGCGTCGCCAACCTCGGTCTCACGGCCTTCGAACTGCTCGGCAAAGTGCTCGGCCACGTCGGCCTTCACCTGCTCCTCCCGGGCGTTGCGCTCGGAACGGTCGAAGGTCTCGAACATCCACTGCACCTTGTCATAGGCATATTCCCGCACGGCGGCCTTCACGTCTTCGCCGGGCAGCACCAGGGGGAATTCCTGCTTGGGCTTGCCGATTTCGGCCACGATGCCGTTGAGGAAGGCCACGATCTTCTTGATCTCTTCGTGAGCGAACAGGATGCCGGAGAGCATGACCTCTTCGGAAACTTCCTTCGCGCCCGCTTCCACCATCAGAACGGCTTCGGAGGTGCCGGCCACGGTGAGGTTCAGGCTGGACTTTTCCCGCTGCTCGATGTTGGGGTTGATGATATATTCGCCGTCCACGTAGCCCACGTTCACCGCGCCGATGGGGCCGGCCCAGGGAATCTGAGAAGTGGCGATGGCGGCGGAAGCGCCGATCATGGCGGGGATGTCGGGAATATTGTTCTGATCGCAGGACATGACGGTGGCGACCACGCTCACGTCATGGCGCATTCCCTTGGGGAACAGGGGGCGCAGGGGGCGGTCGATCAGGCGGGAGGTCAGGATGGCCTTCTCGCCGGGACGGCCTTCGCGGCGGTTCCAGGAGCCGGGAATGTGGCCCACGGAATACAGCTTTTCTTCAAAATCCACGCTCAGGGGGAAGAAATCGATACCCGGGCGGGGGGTAGAGGCGACGGTGGCGGTGACCAGCAGGGCGGTGTCGCCGTAGCGAATGAAGGTCGCGCCGCTGGCCTGCTCGGCGTACTTGCCGAATTCCAGGGTCAGCGTGCGTCCGCCCAGTTCCATAGAGTAGCTTTTGAACATGTGGTTTGTCCCTCCTTTGGACAGTTTTCATCTATGATATTTTTATTGAAACCTATCAAAAAGCGCGGCTGTTTCGCCTGTGTGTGCGCAGACGCACGATCGCGGATTCCCCGTCCGCATTCCAGCGTCCGCGCGCTCACCTGCGCGAAACGCCGTCGCTCGGCAGATACACCGGGCGACGGCGCGCAATTGATCACTTTTGTGCCACTGCCTGGTATGCGCTCATTACTTGCGCAGGCCCAGCTTGGCGATGAGGGCACGGTAGCCTTCGATGTCGGTCTTCTTCAGATAGTCCAGAAGGCCACGGCGCTGACCAACCATCAGCAAAAGGCCACGGCGGCTGTGATGGTCGTTCTTGTTCAGCTTCAGATGCTCGTTCAGGTGGTTGATGCGCTCGGTGAGCAGGGCAACCTGAACCTCGGGAGAGCCGGTGTCGCCTTCGTGGCGGCCATAGGTGCTGATGATTTCCTGTTTGGTCATGGTGGGGTTCCTCCTCTTTCTTTTTGCCCGCAAGCCAAGCGCACCGTCGGAGTACTCGGATGACTGAGCCCGCGGAATAGCGGCAATTTCATTCTGCCACAAAATGTATTTTACCATACGCGGCGATGTTTGTAAACGCCGTTTTCGTCTTTTTCAGAAATTTATCCTTCGGCCCGCCGCCCCAACAGTCGCAGGGCCCGCTCCCGCTGTCCGTTTTTCAAAAGGGAGCGGATCAGCGTGGAGGAAACCACCTCTCCCCCGTCGGTAACGCTTTCCACAATTTCCACCTGAAATCCCCATTCCCGGCCCAGGCGGCGCAGCAGATCCGCGTTTCCCCGGCCGCCCCGGCCAAAGGTGTAATTTTCCCCGCAGACCACGCCTCTGGCCCGGGTGCAGCGGGTCAGGCTTTCCAGAAAAATTTCCGGCTCCTGGGCCGCCAAATCGGGGGTAAAGGGCTTCACCAGCGCCCAGTCCAGCCCCAGCTGGCGAAAGATTTCCAGCCGCCCGGCCACGTCCGTCAGCGGCGCAGGGGCCTTTTCCGGGGCCAGCACGCTTAAGGGGTGCACGTCGAAGGTGCAGGCCATGGCGTCGGCCTTTTCCGCCCGGGCCATTTCCTGCGCCCGGGCAATCAGCGCCCGGTGCCCCAGATGCACGCCGTCGAACATGCCCAGCGCCAGCACCGCTCCCGGGCCGGTATACTGCTTTTCGTCGGTAATAACCTTCATACGGATGTTTTTCCCTCCGAAGCTTTGTTCCACAGCGCCGCCAGAGCGTCGATGGTTCGGCCCAGCCGCACCGCCGGTTCGCGAAAATGATTGCCGGGGTTCAGAAAAAATTTCGCCGCATAGCCCGCCTGTTCCAGCGCCGTGGCCGTCTCCCGGGTGCGCCGCTCCACCGGCTGCAGAAAGGGGTTGCGGGTGTTCTTTTCCAGATCCCCCACCGAAAGCGCGACGCAGCTTCCCTGTTTTGGCAGATGCGTCTCCAGAAATTCCATCCATCCCGGAAACCAGAAGGAGCCCGAAGCGCTGGCCGCGCCGTCAAAAATTTCCCGGGTGCACAGGGCGTACAGCGCGCACAGCCCCGCCAGGGAATAGCCCGCTATGCCCCGGTGGGCCGGGTGCAGGCCGTTTCGCGCCTCAAAGGCGGGAATTTCCCGGCAGATCTCGTCCAGAAAGCGTTCCGCCCGGCCACCGAAGGCCTCGCCGCCCTTAAAGCACGCCGGCGCGGGCCAGGGGGAAAGCTGCCGGTTCCAGTCTTCCACCGGAATCCGCACCAGCGTCTCCGCCGAAGGGATCCCATCCTCCTCGCCCAGGCAGTAGATCACGCTGCCGCCGGGGGTTCGGGCCGGACTGATTCGCCACTGCATGATTTCACCCCATAAATACGCCTGCGGCTTACTCCGGCCGCAGGCGACTTGGTTTATTCGGGCCTGGTTTTCACCACGGCCATGGGGAACTGGGAAACCCTAAGCCCCGTGTCGCCGTAGGGCACCAGCCGCACAGTGGTCACGTCCGCCTCAGTCACGGCGGGCAAAATGGGCACGCTGGCGCAATCGTCGCCCTCCATGGGCCAGTCGATTTTCGCCGCCTTGGCCATAACGCACACCGCCGGTTCGCCCTTGCCGAAGGCAGAAGCCTTTTCGGGATTCAGCACCACCTTCTTGGGCTCGTCGGCCAAAATGGCGTAACCAAAGTCCTCGTCGGTGGTCACCTGCCAATCGGCAAATTCCTTGTCGTTCAGCCGGGTCCACTTCTCTGCGGGCTGATAGGCCATCAGCAGCGGGCCGTATTCCACGGTCAGCGACTGATGATACCAGTGCTTTTTCACCCGGGGCTGCGTGGGCAGCTCCAGCCGCACCCGGTCGCCGGTTTTCCACTTGCGGCGCACGCAGGCGGTTTCGCCCGAGCGCACCTGCATGATTTCCCCGTCGGGCAGGAAAATCATGGGCTGGCTGACCCAGAAGGGAATGCGCAGATACAGGGGGAATTCCACGCTCTGCTTGACGGAAACCTCGATCTCCACGCTGTCGGAGAAGGGATAATTCCCGGAAACCGTCATCCGCACCGGCACGTCCGCCAGCCGGGTGCGCACGGTGCAGGGGGCGTAACTCACCGCGGAAAGGCCGTCGTCCCTGGTGGCGTACCACAGAGAGCTCACGAACTTGGGCCAACCCTGGTGATAATTGGCGGTGCAGCAGCCGAAATTGGGTGCGAAGCCGTACACGTTGGAATCCGCCTCGTTATTATACCACTTGTGCTCGCCCACGCAGGCCCGCAGCTGGTTGGCCTGCTGATCGTACTGATGGGCCGTCATTTCCGCGTCGAAGGCCGCGGGCAGGGCGTTGAAGGCCAGCTTTTCCAGAATATCCGGCAGATCGTCTCCGAAGGAGCCCATGCCGATGAGGGTTTCCAGCGAATACATGGCCTCCACCACGGTGCACAGCTCAGTGCCCTGGGTGGGGTTGGAGCCGTTCAGGTGCTCGTCGCAGGTGAACAGCCCGTAGCCCACGCCGTGATATTTCATCAATTTGGACCAGCCCACGCTGAACCCGGTCTGCTCCTTGAATCCGCTTTTGAACAGGCTCACCACGCCGGGGGTCTTCAGGCCCATGGCGATATTCACGCCGTGGGTCAGGTGATACTGGGTATGGAAATAGGGCCGCTTGTCCCCTTCCAGAATTTCGTCGCCTTCCTCCTCCAGGGCCTCCTGCAGCCGCTCCCAGCGCAGGGAACGGCTCAGAGGCTGAGTCACCGGGAAGGTGTGGAAGAAATTCGCCCAGTCCAGGGTCTGCGCCCGCAGCTTTTTGCAAAGCTCCAGCAGGTACTTCTGCCCCGTCAGGTTGTAAAGCCACAGGGCCAGGGCCATGTTTTCCCCGCCCCGGGCCACGGCCCAGTTCTGCAGGGGCTTCTGGGCCAGGTTCCGGTATTCATACCGGAAGAATTTGTCCATCAGCACCACCACCCGCTTGTCTCCCGTGGCGGTAAAATACTGCTTCAGGGCCTTCAGCGCCACCATCAGCGGCCAGTAGTCGTGATTCTTTTCCGGGCCGAACCAGCCGTCCTCCCGCTGAGAGGCCAGCATCCATTCGATATATTTCATGCACTGATTTTTCAGGCGTTCGTCGTCCAGTTCCCATGCCAGGGGAATCAGTCCGTCCAGATAATAGGGCGCCCGTTCCCAGGAATCCCCGTCGCCGCCCAGCCAGCCGCAGTTTTCTCCCACGTCTTCCCACACCTCGAACAGGTGTCCGGACAGGCCCTCCGCCTGGGTGCGCAATTGGTCCTTCAGCCAGCCCTCGGGCTTGATGGCGCCCAGGGGCAGTTCCGCCAGATTGTTGGCCGTCAGCGGCGCACGATTGAAAAGCGGCTTCATTTCTTTATAACACCTCGTTTATCTGTCTTGTCGGCCTCGAAGATGTGATATTCGCATTCGATAGGCCCGTTGTAAAATCTCTTTCTGCGGCTCGCCCTGCGTCCGTATTCCCTTTCAAAGCCCATGTCCGCGGAAAACGCGCACAGGCTCCACCCGGGATTCCGGGCCTGCAGGGCCCCCAATTGCCGGGCCACCGCGTGGGCCGCCCGCACGTTGTCGATACGCTCGCCGTAGGGCGGGTTGGCGATGAACACCCCCGGCTCCCCCGGACGGGTTACATCGCGCAAATCCTTGACCTCCAGCTCGATCCGGCCGTTCAGCCCCGCCTGACGCACATGCCGCCGGGCCAGCTCGATGGCCTCCGGGTCAATGTCTGAACCCGCCACGTGCAGCGGCCGCTGATAGCACTGGTCGTATTTGCTCTTGGCTTCCCGGCGAATTTCCTCGCAGGCGGCGTGATCCACCCCCGGCCAGGCCTCCATGGCGAATTTCCGCAACAGCCCCGGGGCCCGGTTCAGGGCGATAAAGGCCGCCTCGATCAGAAGGGTACCCGTGCCGCAGCAGGGATCGTACAACGGCTCCTTGGGATGCCAGCCGCTTTGCAGCACCAGCGCCGCCGCCAGCGTCTCCCGCAGGGGCGCTTCACCGTTCCATGTGCGGTATCCCCGCTTGGAAAGGGCCTCGCCGGAGGAATCCACGCACACGGTCACCACGTCCCCGCGGATGGACACATCCACCTGGAATACCGCGCCGGTTTCCCGGAACCAGTCCACGCCATAAGCCTGCTTCAGCCGCTCCACCATGGCCTTTTTGGTAATCTTCTGTACGTCGGAGGGGCTCATGATCTGGGAACGCACGCATCGGGCCCGCACGGGAAACGCCCCGTCCGAAGGGATCAGCTTTTCCCAGGGCAACTTTTTCACACCCTGAAACAGCTCCTCGAAGGACCTGGCCTCGAACCGGTCCATCACCAACATTACCCGGTCGCAGGTGCGCAGCCACAGATTCGCCCGGAAGGCGTCCTCAAAGCCGCCCTCAAATTCCGCGCCGCCTACGTCCATCACCCGCACGTTTTCCATGCCCATTCGCTTGAGATCCCGGCCCGTTATGCCTTCCAGCCCGAAAGCCGCCGATGCAATCCACTTCAACTGCTCGTTCCTCCGTCCGTTCCTTCCATCTGCCCGCGCATTTTCGAAAGCGCCCTGCGTTCCATGCGCGAAACGCTCATCTGGGATACGCCCATGCGCTCCGCCGCCTGTCGCTGGCTGAGCCCTTCAAAATAGCGCATCTGTATCAATTCCCGCTCCTGCCCGTCCAGCGCGGCCATGGCGGATTGTATGGTTTCGTTATTTTCAAATTCCGAATAGCCCTTTTCCTCGAAGCCCAGAAAGGCCTCCATGGGCGCGTCGTTTTCCCCCTCCTGGGAGGTATAATCCAGGGAAACAGGCCTTACCGCTCCCCGCATTTCCAATTGTTCCAATACCTGTTCCACGCCCAGGCCCATTCGCCTGGCCAATTCCTCGGCGGTGGGGGCGCGGTGCATCTCCTGCATCAACTCGTCCACGCATTTTTCCAGCGCCGCCAGCATCGCCCCGGAATTGCGGGGCAGCCGGATGCTCCGGGAACGATCCCGAAAATAATTCTTGATCTCCCCGATCATGGTAGGCGTGGCAAAGGTGGAAAACTTCACGCCCTTTTCCGGATCAAACCGATCCAGCGCCTTTACCAGCGCCAGCGAAGCCACCTGATATAAATCGTCGTATTCCACGCCCCGGCCGTTGTATCGGGCCGCCAGCGCCGCGGCGATGTTCAAATGACCGGCGATAATCCGTTCCCGCAGTGCGGGATCCCGACCTCGGGCATACTGGGCGCACAGCCGCTCCATTTCCGCCCCCGGACTTTTGTGCGTATTCAGCATACCGCCACCTCAGCGTCCCAAGGACGCGGCAAGGTATACCCCCCGCACCCCTTCGTCCCCGCATTCCAGCCTGGCCTCGGTCACCAGCGCCTCCAGAATGCACAGGGCTGTCTCCTGCTGGCGAAGATCTGCGCCGGAAACGCATTTCCCCTGACAGTGAGCTTCAAAGCTCGCCCGCCCCGGCGCCATTTCGAACCGTAAATGCAATTCTCCCCCGGATTCCGTCTGGGCGATGAGCAAACTGCAGGCCTCTTCCACCGCAATTTTGAAATCGTCCATCACGTCCAGCATCGCGCCGCACCGGGTTAGTATCCCGGACGCCGTCAGCCGAACCACCAGCAGCATGTCCTTTTCCGCCGGCAATTTCATCTCAATGGCCCTGCAGGCGTTTCTCTGCTCCATGCCATCAACCTCCACCCAAACATCCACATTATATTATAAATGAAAACACCCCGCCGGGCAAGTAAATTCCCATAAAAAATCCGGGGAAGGCCTTTGGCCCTCCCCGCGGAATACGTTTTTGATTTTATTCGGGCTGAAGCAGTCCATAAGCGCCGTCGTTGCGGCGATAAATCACGCAAATGCCGTCGGTCTCCTCGTCCCGGAACAGGAAGAAATCGTGATCCAGCAATTCCATCTGGGCAATGGCGTCGTCCACGTCCATGGCCTTCACCGGGAACTTCTTGGTGCGCACCACGTTGTAAGCGGCAGGCTCGTCCTCGGCCTGAGCGGCCTCTGCGTCCAATCCCTCCATGGCGGTCTCCCGCAGGCGCTTTTCCAACTTGGTGCGATAACGGCGAATCTGGCGGTTCAGCTTGTCCGCAGCGCCGTCGATGGAAGCATACATATCGCCGCTGACTTCCTCGGCACGAAGAATCAGTCCGTTTACGGCGATGGTGATTTCCACGATGTTCCGGTTGCCCTTTTCCTGTGCGACCCGGACGTTGGCTTCCACATCCTCGCGGAAGTACCTGTCAAGCTTGGCCAGTTTCTTCTCCACTCTTTCCCGCAGGCTGTCGGAGATTTCAAAGCCTTTTCCCGACATCGTAATCTTCATAATCATCGCTCCTTTATTTTGGGATAGGAGGTTTCTTAACCTCATATTTTATTATTCTACGCCGGAACTTTGTTTCCTGCCTGCGCTGCAAATTTTTTAAAACATTGATTGCCCGGGCGGCGGGCGAATATATACACCCTGGAGTGATGGGAAAAATGAGAATTTTAAAATCGCCGGTACGCACCCTGACCCAGATCAGCCTCAGCGACCTTTCCCCCAATCCGGCCCAGCCCCGGCGCACCTTTTCGGAGGCGGCCATCGACGCGCTGGCGGAATCCATCCGGGAACACGGGCTGCTTTCACCGCTGCTGGTTCGGCGGGTGGGCCCGGGAAAATACGAGCTCATCGCCGGAGAACGGCGGCTGCGGGCCCTGAAAAAACTGGGCCGAACCCGGGCGGAGGCCATCATCGTGGCCGCTTATGATATGCAAAGCGCCATTCTGGCCCTGATCGAAAACATTCAGCGGGAACAGCTGCACTTTCTGGAAGAAGCCCGGGCGTGCCGGGCCATTCTGGATTCCGAGGGCATGCCCCAGGAGGAGCTGGCCCGGCAATTGGGCCGCAGTCCCTCCGCCCTGGCCAACCGGCTGCGGCTTTTGCACCTGACGGCAGAAACCCAACAGGCCGTGGTGGAAACGGGCCTTACCGAACGCCACGCCCGGGCGCTGCTGGCGGTAACAGATCCCCAAAAACAGCTGGCTCTGGCCCTGCGGGCGGGAGAAGGCCGCCTCACCGTGCGGCAGTTGGAAGCCGCGGTGGCCAAGGCCGCCCTGCCCCGCCGCAAGACCAGGGGCTTTCCCCGGGATCCCCGGCTGTTTGTCAACGCCGTCATGGACACCGTAAAGCGCATCAACGCCCTGGGCTGTCCGGCGGAAACCAGCGTTTCAGAAACCGCTTCCGGCACGGAAATTCACATTCTCCTGCGCCACGGGCCCGCTCAGCCCTCGGCAAAGCAGGCGCGCAATTCCCAGATCAGATAATTTTCGCAATCTGCCCGATACGCGTCCTGTTCCGGGGTGCGCCGGGGATCCTCCGCGGGATAATCCGGCCGGTTCACCTCCAGAAATCCATGCAGCGCCTGGGCGTATTCCTTCACCTTCACCGGTACCCCCGCGTCTATCAGCCGCCTGGCGTAGGCGATTCCCTGGGGCTTCAGCTCGTCCAGGCCGCATTCCACGAAAATCGCCGGAGCAAGGCCGGAAAGCTCCTCCTGACTGGCCAGCACCGGCGAGGCCCACCGGTGTTCCCAGTTCTTTTCCGGGAAGAGCATGGGCGCGATCATTTCAAACAGTCCCGGCTGGGGCCGCATGTCCGTGCAGGGATAAATCAGCGCCTGACAGGCCAGACGTATGCCCTCTTCCTTCAGCTTCATGGCCGCCCCCGCGGCAATCTGCGCCCCGGCGCTGTGGCCCATCACGGCCATCTTCTCCGGGTCCACGCCGTATTCGTCCGCATGGGCCGCCATATATTTCGCCGCGAATACCACCTCGTCCATCGCATACGGAAACGGCTCCACGTCCGCCTTCTGATAATTGACGTTCACCACCACCGCGGGAATTTCCCGGGCCAGCTTTTCGCAGAAGGTCTCCATCAAAACCGCGTCGCCGCCAATCCACGCGCCGCCGTGCATGTTGAAGATCACCGGCAGCTTTTCGCCGAAATCGGGCCTGTGCAAAATCGCGTTCACCGGCCGAAGCCCCTCCCGTTCCATGGAAATCCGCCGGCCCAGGGTCTTGCGGGCCTTCCACACGATTCGCTGCTGCCGAAGCTGTTCCAGATCGATTCCCCTGTTTTCTTCCGCCATGGTCTGTCTCCTTTCCCCTGATAAAAAGGGCGCAGCGTCGCAATCGCAAACGCCGCGCCCCTGATATTTTTACAGAATCGTTTCGGTTTCAAAGGCCGCCCAGGGAATGTTCACCTCCGCGCCGCCGTTGATGATGTCGTCAATGTGCAAAAGCAGCGGGAAATCCTCCGCCTTGGCCTTGCCCAGGGCAATCAGCCGGCGCACCGCCCGGGCGGTACGGGTGGAAATGACGATGGATTCCAGCGTCACGCCCTTGAGCTGCTCCATGGCCGCCTCAAAGGACAGGCCACGGCCCAGCAGCGTGCCGATAAACCGGGTGCGTCCGCCGAATACGGTGACGTACAGATCCCCCGCGCCCAGAACGATATTATCGTCTCCGCCGCCGGTCATCTTCAGAAGCCGCCGCATTTCCCGAACGCTTTCGCCAAACAGCGCCGCCTGAGAATTGTAGTGCTGCTTGCCTTCCACGCCTTCCCGCTTCTGGGCCAGGCCCACCGCCAGGGTCACGCCCAGGGCGTAGGCGTTTTTCATGGCCACGGCGCATTCCACGCCGATCACGTCCGTAGAGGGAGAAATGTGATAGAAATCCGTTTCAAACAGGCCCTTCAGCCAGCGCAGCGTCTCGATGTCGTCGCCGCAGAAGGCCACCTCCGTGGGGTCCAGATCGGCCAGTTCGTAACTGGTGCAGGGGCCGCCCACGGCGTAGAAACGCTTGTTTTTGCCCTGAGGCAGACTCTTGTAATACACCGGATAGGGCACAAGAGAACCGTCTTCCATGTCGAACATGCCCTTGGTAATGCCCAGAATAGGCAGGCTGTCCGGCAGAATGGGCAGGATTTCATTGGCAAACCAGTCCACGCCGAAGGAAGAAACGCCGCTGATCAGAAGATCCGCGCCCTCCAGCGCCTGAGAAAGCTCGTCGATGTAATAATACTTCACGCCCTTGGGCAGGGTGCGCTTCAGGGTAATGTGATAATCGTCCTTCTTCAGGCCCTCGATAATCGCGCCGTCCAGGGGGGAACCCACCAGCCGCACCTCGTTGCCGTTGGCCCGGGCGGGGTAGCTCATGGCGGAACCCATCATGCCGGAACCCAGAATTGTAATAACAGCCATTTTGTATTATCTCCTCTCTCGATTGGCCGTGGCCACCAGATCCACGCCGGTGCCCGCGATATTTTTCACCACCACGTCGCCGATTTTCACCGGCGCGTCCACGCACACGCCCTTGACCACGCCCAAGGCTTCCTCCAGCATGGCCTTGGGAATAGCTTCCCGGGTCTTCACCGGGCACAGGGGGCCTTCCCCGCCCCGCACCCGCACCAGCGTCGTCAGCGTGCGCATGGGGCAGACGCTTTCCTGCAGGGCGTATTTTTCGCCCCGCTTGCAGGTGTTTCCGGAAACATGCAGCCGGCCGTCCACCTTTTCAACGGTAATGCGGCAGCCCATGGGACATACGATGCAAGTCAGTTCCATCCTCTTCCCCCTCACTTGTCCAGCCGCACGGTGATATCCCCCGTGATCAGCCCCTGGTCCAGGGTCATTTTTTCCATTTCGCCGGGCGTCATGATCTGCTTTTTCCGGGAATAAAGCACCTTATCCCCGCAGAGCACCTGCACCGACGGATTGCGATAAGCCGCGTCCACCCGGAAATACACGTCCAGCTTGCCCGCGTCCCCGGCGACAATCCGCTGAGGCAGGGCGTAGCGCACGCCGTTTTCCGCCTTTACGGCGTAAACCTGGCCCGCGGCCTTCTGCCCCATGGCGTAACGGGCGGCCGCCGCGCCGGCGATGGCGGATTCGTTGGACACGTTGTCCACCAGATCGTGCACATGCAGCACGTTGCCGCAGGCGAACACGCCTTCCATGGAGGTCTGCCGGAACTGATCCACCACCGCGCCGTTGGTGATCCGGTCCATTTCCACCCCCGCCCCCCGGGTCAGCTCGTTTTCGGGAATCAGGCCCACGGACAGAAGCAGCGTGTCGCATTCATAAAATTCTTCCGTTCCCGCAATGGGCCGGCGGGTGGCGGGGTCTACCTCGCTCACCGTCACGCCGGTGACCCGCTCCTGGCCATGCACGGCGGTCACGGTGTGGTTGAACTTCAGGGGAATGTCGTTGTCCACCAGACACTGGACGATGTTCCGGTTCAGGCCGCTGGAATAGGGCATGATTTCCGCCACCAGCTTTACCTGCGCCCCTTCCCAGGTCATGCGCCGGGCCATAATCAGCCCGATGTCGCCGGAGCCCAGAATGACCACCTTTTTGCCGGGCAGATAGCCTTCGATGTTGTTCAGCCGCTGGGCACAGCCGGCGGTGTAAATGCCCGCGGGCCGGGTGCCGGGAATGCTCAGGGCCCCCCGGGTACGTTCCCGGCAGCCCATGGCCAGCACGATGGCCCCCGCCTGCACCTGAACGTAGCCCCGGGCCGCGCAGACGCAATCCACGACCTTTTCGCTGGAAAAATCCAGCACCATGGTATCGGTCCAGACCTCGATCTTCGCCGCCTCCAGCTGGTCGATAAACCGCTGGGCGTATTCCGGGCCGGTAAGCTCCTGGCCGAAATAATGCAGGCCGAAGCCATTGTGAATGCACTGCTGCAAAATGCCGCCCAGCTTCTTGTCCCGCTCCAGCATCAGAATCTTCGCCTCCGGCGCGGTTTCCCGGGCGGAAAGCGCCGCCGCCAGTCCCGCAGGGCCGCCGCCGATGATTACGATATCATAACGATATTCCATCTTTAAACCTCCCCCGAACGGGTCTTTTCGGCCACAAGATACGAACCCGCGCCGAATTTCGTGAGTTTCTCCATGGGAATGCCCGTTTCCCGGGAAATGATTTCCATCACCCGGGGGCTGCAGAAGCCGCCCTGGCAGCGCCCCATGCCCGCCCGGGTGCGGCGCTTCACGCCGTCCAGGGTGCGGGCGCCCCGGCTCACCGCTTCCACGATTTCCGCCTCGGTAATGGTCTCGCACCGGCAGATCACCCGGGCGTACAGGGGATTTTCCGCAATGGCGGCTTCCTTCTGTTCCCGGGTCATATCCCGGAACCGGCGAATGTGGCTGCGGTGGGGATCATAGGCCGGATCCTCCGTCAGGGTCAGGCCGGATTCCATCAGCAGTTTTTCCACCAGCTCCGCCACGGCGGGAGCGCTGGTCAGGCCGGGAGAGCAGATGCCCGCGGCGTGAATCATCCGCCCGTCCGCTTCAGAGGGCCGAATGATGAAATCTCCCGTGGAAGGCTGCGCCCGCAGCCCCGCAAAGGAAGTAATCACGTTGCGGAAATCCATCTCCGGCGCAGATTTTTTCGCCATGCGCCTGAGCTGGTCGATGCCCTCCTGAGAAACGGAGGTGTCGGTCTTATCCGTCTGATCCACCGCCGTGGGGCCCACAAAGCTGTTGCCGTCCACCGTGGGGGAAACCAGTATGCCCTTGCCCAGCCGGGAGGGGGTCTGGAAAATCACGTATTTGGGGGCCTTGGCGCTGCGGTCCATCAGCAGATATTCGCCCTTTCTGGGGCGCACGGTGAAGGAATCGTCGCCGATCATCCGGGCCACGTCGTCCGAGAAAAGCCCCGCGGCGTTCACTACTCGCCGGGCGATGATGTCCTCATAGCCCGCGGTGACCACAAAGCCCGCCTCCGTGCCCCGAATGGCGCTGACCTTCCGGCCCAGCAGCCAGTCCACGCCGTTTTTCCGGGCGTTTTCCGCGCAGGCGATGGTCATTTCGTAGGGACAGGTAATCCCGCCGGTGCCGGCAAGCAGCGCGCACACGCAGTTTTCCGCCAGCATGGGCTCCAGGGCCCGGGCTTCCTCGCCGGAAAGAATCTTCATCTCCGGCACACCGTTTTTCAGGCCCCGCTCATACAGGGCCCGCACGTTTTCCGCTTCTTCTTCGTCAAAGGCGGCCACCAGCGTGCCCGTCCGCTGCAGCGGCACGTCCAGCTCGGCGCACCAGCGGGTGTACAGGGCGTTGCCCTTCACGTTCAATTCCGCCTCCAGGGAACCGGGCGGGCAATCGTACCCCGCGTGCACAATGGCGGAATTGGCCCGGGAAGCTCCCATGGCCACGTCCTCCGCCCCGTCGATCAGCGCAACCTTCATCTTCCATCGGGAAAGCTGCCGTGCAATGGCCGAACCGGTCACCCCTGCGCCGATTACCGCCACGTCGTATTCGCGCATCCAGAAATCCCCCTTACATTCAAAAAAGCCGCAACGAACAGACCTCCCGCGGGAAGTTCCATTCGTTACGGCTTCTCTTTTTCTCTGCCTGTAACTGTATTTTATTATAACGGCCCCTCCGCCGGTTGTCAATACGCTTTTTCCGCAAAAGCCGCCTTCCCTTTTTCAGGAGGCTGTGTTATACTGAATGCGACATAATCCGCCGCTTATTTGCGGCCCAAAAAAAGGAGAATCAGCGCATGTTTCAGACCCCTGAAAAGCCCTATCTCGGCGTAGCGTATTATCCCGAAGACTGGCCCGACGAGGAAATGGACAAAGACATTGCCCGCATGAAGGAAATCGGCGTCAATACCGCCCGCATCGCAGAATTTGCCTGGCACCGCATGGAGCCCCATCCCGGCGAATTCGACTTTTCCTATTTCCATCAGGTCGTGGACAAGCTGGCCGCGGCCGGCATCGCCGTGGTGCTGGGCACCCCCACCGCCACGCCGCCCCGCTGGCTGGAACGGCTCTATCCCGACGTAATGGCGAAAGGCGAAAACGGCCGGGTATTCTCCCACGGCGGCCGGCGGCACTGCTGCTCCAACAATCCCCATTACGACGCCTACAGCCTGCGCATCGTGGAAAAAATGGCTCAGGAATTTGCCGACGATCCCGCCGTCATCGGCTGGCAGATTGACAACGAAATCTATTCCGTCGGCAAAAACGGCTGCTTCTGCCCCAATTGCCAGGGCAAGTTCCGGGAACGCCTGCGGAAAAAGTATAAGACCATCGACAGCCTGAATCAGGCCTGGAATTTGAATCTCTTCAGCCAGTGGTACGACGATTTTTCCGAAATTCCCGCGCCCCGGGACGCGTGGCACAATCCCCACCTGATTCAAGAATGGAAAATCTTCCAGAACGATTCCCATGTGGAATTCGTGCACCGTCAGGCGGAAATTCTGCACAAATACGTCAAGGTTCCCGTGGGCACGGACACCATGCCCGTTAACGGCATGGATTACCGCAAGCTCACCGAAAAACTGGACATCGTGCAGTTCAATCACTATAACGTGCCGGAAAATCTCTATTGCTGCGCCTTCTGGTTCGATTATCTGCGCACCCTGAAGGAACATCCCTTCTGGAACACCGAAACCGCCACCTGCTGGAACGGCAGCACGGCCATTACCCAGTCCATCAAGCCCGAGGGCTATTGCCGGGCCAATTCCTGGCTGCCCATCGCCCTGGGTGGCGATGCCAATATGTACTGGCTCTGGCGCACCCACTGGGCGGGGCACGAACTGGTGCACGGGGCCGTCATCGATTCCTCCGGCCGGGATATGCACACTGTGAGCGAAGTGAAGGACGTGGCCCATGGCTTCCACGCCGCCTCCCGCTTCCTCACCGGCACCCGGGTTCGCCCCGACGCGGCCATTCACTTCACCTCCCTTTCCTGGAACATGCACGAATGCCAGAAGGTGGTGGAAGGCTGGGAATACATGCCCACCGTGCAGGATACCTTCTATCGCCCCATGACCCGCCGCGGCCTGCGCCCGGACGTGATCGATTCCGGCGCGGCGCTGGATTCGTATAAGCTCATTTTCTCCCCCATGGTCATGTCGCTGGACGACCGGGATCTTTCCGCCCGCATGGCCCAGTGGGTCAAAGACGGCGGCGTGTGGGTGGTCGGCCCCCTGACGGACGTGCGCAGCGCCGACGGCACCCGCTATCGCGACCGGTTCCACGGCATGCTGGAATCCCTCACCGGGGCGCGCTGGGCCTACAACGCTCCCGACCGGGAAAGCCGCATCCAGGCCGCCTGGCAGGACGGCGAGGCCTTCCAGGGCAACACCTGGTACGAAATGTGGGACGCGGACGACGACGCGCTGGTGAAGGTCACCGGCGGGCACAGCGCCATCGAAGGCAAGGCCCTGGTCTCCCTGAAGCCCGTGGGCAAGGGCTGGGTGCTGCTGCTGGGCACACTGCCTTCCGAAAAGGACATGGACCGCATTCTGCGCCTGGTCTGCGAAAAGAGCGGCGTTGCGCTGCCCCAGGTGGAGGGCGACGTGATGGTCTGCCCCCGCCGGGGCGAGGCGGGCGAAGGCCTGGTGCTGGTGGAATACGGCTGCGGGGAAGCCGCCGTCACCCTGGACGCGCCCATGACCGACCTGCTCACCGGCCGCAGGCTTCAGGGCAAAATTCACTTGAAGCCCTACGACGTACTGGTGCTTCAGGCATAAAAATTACTCCGGAGAAAGCATTTTCGCCTTCTCCGGAGTACTTTTATCCAATCACGCCTCCCGGTGCAATGCCCAGGGCGTATTCCACCGCAATGGCCACCAACACCACCAGCAGCGAAATGATGAATCCGTGCAGCATGGGCTTTGCGCCGGATTTGCACAATTTGGCGAAGCTGGTGTTCAGCCCGATGGCCGCCAGGGCGCACACCATCAAAAACTTGCTCACCGTCTTGAACACGCCGGCCACCTCCGCGGGAATCAGCCCCAGGCTCCGCAGCCCGGAAAGGGCCAGAAAGCCCAGGATGAACCAGGGAAACACCGACCGCATCCGCACCTGCACCGTGCCCGCGCCCGCGGCCTTCTTCTTCAAATGCATGCTGATGGCCGCGAATACCAGCACCGTGGGGATGATCGCCAGGGTCCGAGTCAGCTTCACCATGGCGGCAAAGTCTCCCGCCGCCTCGCTGAAGGCGTAGCCCGTGGCCACCACGCTGGAAGTATCGTTCACAGCGGTGCCGGCCCACAGCCCGAAGGCCGCGTCGGAAAGCCCCAATTTCCGGCCCAGCAGCGGGAACACCAGAATCATCACCATATCGAACAGGAACGTGGCGGACATGCCGTAGGCCACGTCCATATCGCTGGCGTCGATCACCGGCGCGATGGCCGCAATGGCGGAGCCGCCGCAGATACCCGTGCCCGCGTTAATCAGACTGCTGGTTTTCCAGTTCAGCCCCAGCGCCCTGCCGATGAAATACCCCAGTCCAAAGCAGGTGGCCAGGGTAAACACCATTACCGTCAGGGAAAACCGGCCTACCGTCAGAACCGTGGTAATGTTCAGGCTGGCCCCCAGCAGGATAATGGCAAATTTCAATATCTTCTTGGATGTAAACCGGATTCCCGGAGCCGTGGTCTCGTTGGGCTTATAAAAATGATTGAGAATCATGCCGATAAACAGCGCGATTACCGAAGCGCCGATCAGGTGCAGCCCCAATCGCCCCTCCAGATATTCTAACGCCCTTGCTACCGCCGCCACCGCCAGCGCCATGGCCGCTCCCGGCAGCAGTTTCCCAATTTTCCGCATCGCTTCCATTCCCTTCCGACGTATTTTTGTTCATTATAGCAGTCAATTGTGGCATTCCTCCGTCCGCCCCCGTAAAAAAAAAGGCTCCCCCCAGGGGAACCTCTCAGACTGTCGAAAAACCCTTGGAGAGCTCGAGAGGGCCAAAGCCCTCTCGAATTTCAATCGTACCCAGCGGCATGTACGGTGGGCACGGGAGGATTTTTGCGGCGGAAAATCCCATTTTCCAGAGCAAAAATCGTTCCCTTGCAGTTTTTGCGCCCGG